>ONCF01000065.1 GCA_900316275.1 uncultured Veillonellaceae bacterium | reverse complement strand
TCCGTCACGAGGCCCACGCGCCGCCCGTACGGCGTGAGGCGCTGGTCCGCGTTGTCCTGGCGCAGCAACAGGCGGTATTCGGCGCGGCTTGTCATCATGCGGTATGGCTCATGCGTGCCCTTCGTCACGAGGTCATCGATGAGCACGCCGATATAGGCCTCGGAGCGCTTCAGCACGAGCGGTGCCTCGCCCTTGATGAACATGGCCGCGTTGATGCCCGCGATGATGCCCTGTGCCGCCGCCTCCTCGTAGCCCGAGGTGCCATTCGACTGCCCTGCCGAGAAAAAGCCGCGGATGTTTTTGAACTCCAGCGTCGGCTTGAGCTGCGTCGGGTCGATGCAGTCGTACTCGATGGCATAGCCGAGGCGCATGACGTGGCAATGCTCCAGTCCCGGTATCGTATGCAGGAACGCCAGCTGCACATCCGCTGGCATACTCGTGCTCATGCCCTGCACGTAGACCTCGTTCGTATGCACGCCCTCGGGCTCCAGGAACAGCTGGTGCCGTTCCTTGTCCGGGAAACGCTGGATTTTCGTCTCAATGGAAGGGCAGTAGCGCGGCCCCACGCCCTCGATAATGCCGTTCGCCATCGGTGCCCGATCCATGTTGTCCTTGATAATCTGATGCGTAGCCGCGTTCGTATAGGTGAGCCAGCATGGCGTCTGCTCACGCGTGCGCTCATCGCTCATAAAGGAGAAATTGCGGCACTCGCTGTCGCCGGGCTGTATTTCCATCTTATCATAGTCGAGCGTGCGTCCGTCGACGCGCGCGGGTGTACCCGTTTTAAAGCGCATGAGCCGCACACCGGCTGCCGCCAGCGAGTCAGAGAACTGCATGGCCGGGCGCTGGCCGTTCGGGCCGCCGCTGTAGGTATGCTCGCCCACGATGATACGTCCCTTGAGGTACGTACCCGTGGCCATGATGACCGCCGGTGCATAGTAGACCTCGCCTGTCTCCACCTGCACGCCGCGCACGGCCGTCTTGTCCTCGTTCAGCAGTAAATCCGTAATCAAAATCTGCTTGACGTCGAGGTTTGGCGTCTTCTCACAGGTCTCCTTCATCGTGAACTGATAGAGCTTTTTATCGGCCTGCGCGCGCAGCGCATGCACGGCTGGCCCCTTGCCCGTGTTCAGCAGACGGAACTGGATGCAGGTCTTGTCCGCATTCAGACCCATCTCGCCGCCCAGCGCATCGACCTCGCGCACGAGGTGCCCTTTCGCCGGACCACCCACAGACGGATTGCAAGGCATGAGCGCGATGTTATCCATGGAGAGCGTCGCGAGCAGCGTGCGGCAGCCGATACGCGCCGCCGCCAGCGCCGCCTCTACCCCTGCATGGCCCGCGCCAATTACGATAATGTCATACTTGCCTGCCGTAAACATGCTTTTATTCGTTACTCCTTTACTAGTTTTCTATGCTGATTCAATGCTGTCTGATTTACTTGACTGTAGCAACCACATTATTTGCCAATACAGAAGCGGCTGAAGATTTCATCGAGTAAATCGTCTCGTACCGTGCGGCCCGTGAGCTCGCCGAGACGCTCCCAGCCCGCGCGCAGGTCGATAGAGGCACAGTCAAGGCCCATACCCGCATCCAGCGTCGCACTGGCGGCCGCCAGCTGCGCGTCGGCCTGCCGCAGTGTCTCGGCCTGCCGCTCGTCACTCACAAAGCCGCCGACCGCGTCCTCCTGCTCGTCTGCCCAGGCCTTTTCGTGGATGGTCTGCCCCAGTACCTCCAGCCCCGTACTTGTCTTCGTGGAAAGCGTGAGCACGGTCTGGCCGGGCAGACGTTTTGCAAGCTCTGCCGCCGTCGTCACAGCGGGCAAATCGGCCTTCGTGAGCAGCACGATGACCTCTTTGCCGGGCAGCAGCTGCAAAATAGCCTCATCCTCGGCGTCCAGCGGCCGCGAGCCGTCGAACAATGCCAGCACGAGCGCCGCACGCTCTACGTACTCCTTGGCCCGCGCCACGCCCATTTGCTCCACGACGTCCGCCGTCGCGCGGATGCCCGCCGTATCGATGATACGCAGCGGCACGCCGCCGACCTCCGCATACTCCTCCAGCGCGTCACGCGTCGTGCCGGGAATGTCCGTCACAATGGCCCGCTCCTCACGCAGCAGCGCATTGAGCAGGCTGGACTTGCCCACGTTCGGCTTGCCGACGATGGCCGTCATGAGACCATCGCGTAGGATGCGCCCTGTATGCGCCGTCTGGAGCAGGCGCGCGATATCCGCCCTGACGGCCGCAATCTGCGCCTGCAGTTTCGACGTCAGCACGTCCTCGACACCATCCTCCGGAAAATCGATGAGCGCCTCGATATGCGCAGTCATATCCATGATTTTATCCTGCAACGCCTGAATGCGCTGGGAAAAATGTCCCGCCAGATGGCCCTCGGCCAAGCGCAACGACTGCTCCGTCGGCGCCTGAATGATGTCCATGACAGCCTGCGCCTGCGCGATGTCGAGACGTCCGTTAAGAAAGGAGCGTTTTGTGAATTCGCCGCGCTCGGCCTGCCGCGCACCCGCCTGCCACGTGAGCCGCAGCATTTGCCGCAGCGCCACGCTGCTGCCGTGTGCCTGCAGCTCCACCACATCCTCACAGGTATAGGAATGCGGCGCACGCATGATGATAGCCAGACATTCGTCGACGACCTCACCCGCTGGCGTCACGGCATGGCCGTAGATGACCTGCCGCACTGGCTGCGCGGCGAGCGGCTGACCGTTGGCCGCGCGGAACACGGCGTCAGCCACCGCAATAGCCTGCGCGCCGCTGATGCGAATAATGCCGATGCCGCCTGCACCCGGTGCCGTCGCAATGGCACTGATAGTTTCTTCCTGCTGCATTGTATCTCACCTACTGCGTGGCAAAAATCTTGACTTTGCCGTTAGCATAACTAAAAACAGGCATACAATAAAACTCTTGCGCTACGCAACAAATAAACATACCACATTTTGCCTGTCTTTACGCCAGAAAAGCCCTCCCCCGACGGGAGAGGGCTGCTGTAGCCTGTTTTATTCAGCGGTCGTGAACTGCTGACGCGCCCGCGTGCGGCGCGGCGAAATGACCACGTAGCGGCGCGGCTCGTCGCCCTCGCTGCGCGTGCTGACACGGCTGCTATCCTGCAGCGCCGTGTGGATAATCTTGCGCTCGTGGCGGTTCATGGGCTCGAGGCGCACATCGCGATGGATGCGGCAAGCCTTTTCCGCCAGATGCTCCGCCAGCGTCTTCAGCGTCTCTTCGCGTCGCGCGCGGTAGTTCTCCACGTCAAGCACGATATGATGGCGGTCGCCGTCGACGCCGCGGTTTGCCGCGAGGTTCGCGAGATACTGCAGCGAGTCGAGCGTCTGGCCGTGCTTGCCGATGAGGATACCGAGGTTCTCGCCGATCAGGTTAAACACCGTGCCCTCCTCGGACTCACTGCGCTCGATGCGCACCTCGATGTCCATGGCCTGCATGACGTCGTGCAGGAATTGCTCCGCGCGCTGCGCCTGCTCCTCGGCCGTGGGCTCGTCAGCAGCGCTGACTGCAGCCTGTTGCTGTTCCTCAGCTGTCGCAACTGACGTCTCTGACTGCGCTGCTACTTCAGTCGTAGCAACTGTTTTAGCTTCTGACGCCGTTGCCATTTCCTGTACGGGAATCTGCTCGACGTCCGTCACATTTTCCGGGTCCGTATCGTTCTGCTCTTTGACCGCTTGCGTCACCTTCTGCGCTGCCTTAGCAGGCTCCACGACCTCTTTCTGCATGACGCGCAGACGCGCCGGTTTGCCGCCGAACAGGCCGAGGAAACCGCTGCTCGGCTGCTGCAGCACGACGTATTCTATTTCGTCCTTTTGGCAATGCAGCTCCGCCAGGGCCTTCTGCAAGGCCTCAGCGATGTTTTTGCCCTCTGTTTCGATGGTTGCCATCCGAGATGCTCCTTTTATTTTTTGGCCTTTTTCTTGTCATCCTCACCGCGGTACATCCACCACTGCTGCACAATCTGCACGACGTTCATCGTCACCCAGTACAGCACGAGGCCCGAGGGGAACTGCAGCGAAATCCAGCCGATGAAGAGCGGCATGACCGTCATCATAATCTTCATCTGCGCGTTCATTTCCGTCGTCGACATCTTCTGCTGCAGGTACGTCGTCAGCGCCGAGAGAATGGGCAGGATGTACAGCGGATCCGGCTCCGACATGCTCGGCAGCCAGAGGAAAGCCGCGGCCTCCGCACTCGGATACTGGAAATTGTACAGTGCGTAGTACATACCCATGAGGATAGGCATCTGCACGAGCAGCGGCAGGCAGCCGGCCAGGGGGTTGACGCCTGCCTCCTGATAGAGCGCGCCGAGTTTCTGCTGCATGAGTTGCGGATTATCCTTGTATTTCTCCTGCAGCTTCTTCATCTTCGGCGACAGCTCCTGCATGGCCTTCATCGACTTGACCTGCTTGACCGTCAGCGGGTAGAGCAGCATCTTGATGATAATCGTCAGCAGGATAATCGCCATGCCGTAACTGCCGAGGCCGACGATATCCGTCAGGTTGAACAGCAGCTGCAGCACGAAGCCCAGCAAATCCTCAATCGGTTGGAAAATGGTACTAAAGAACCCCAATTCATCACGTCCTATTTCTGGTGACTAAATTAACAGCAATATACAATGTTTCACGGCACGGGGTCGTAGCCGCCCGCATGCCAGGGATGACAGCGCAGAATGCGCCGTAGCGCCAGCCAGCCGCCACGCCGCGCGCCGTAACGCTCAATAGCGATGAGCGCATACTCCGAGCACGTCGGGATATAGCGGCAGGACGGCGGTTTGAGCGGCGACAGCCACATACGGTAAAACCGTATGAGCCCCAGAAGCAGCCATTTCACGCTTGCTCCTCCTTGACAATACGTGCCTTGGCCGCGAGCCGCGGCAGCGACTGTGCCACCTCCGTGCCCGAGGCCTGCACCGCGCCGCGCCGTCCGACGAAGAGCAGTGCCACATCGTCACGCAGCTCCGCCTGATGCAGGCGGTAAGCCTCGCGCAGCAGGCGCTTGACCCGGTTGCGCACGACGGCGCAGCCTAGCTTCTTGCCCGCGGCGAACCCCACTTTATGCTGCAGGCGCGTATCCTGCGGCCGCAGCCGGAACACATAGAGTACGAAATAGCGGTTGGCGTAGGCACGCCCCGCCCGGAAAACCTGCTGGAAATCACTGCGCCGCTTCAACATCCGTTTTCTCGGCAAAGTCAGCATTGCAATTCTCCCCATCTCAACTGATATTTCAACAGCAACCCGCCAAAAGCTTCACCCCAGGCCGGCTGCCAGCCATTTACAAAAAGAAAAGGCCACCGCAGTGACCTCGCATTGTGCTTTATGCCGAAAGCTTCTTTCTGCCGCGCTGGCGTCTTCTCTTCAAAACGAGACGGCCGCCCTTCGTCTTCATGCGCTCACGGAAGC
>ONCF01000061.1 GCA_900316275.1 uncultured Veillonellaceae bacterium | reverse complement strand
GTTCCCGTACCTGCCCAAAACCTGGATCCGCAAATCCATCAACATCCTGCTGCTCGTGACCTCCCTCGTCGGCATGGGCGCAGTACTGCTGAAATAATATTTGGCTGCAACGTGCCAGCGCTTTGGATGCTCGTATCACGAGCTACGGAGTTACTACACACTACCATCAAAAAAGGGCGGAACCGCACCATCGCGATTCCGTCCTTTTTGTCCCCAAAATGTCATGCTCCCAACGGCAAATCATCTACTTTGAGCAACTTGACACCTCCCTGCAGGTCCTCGTAGATATAGGCCAGGCCCCAATGGGGTTTGGCATGCGGCACGACCGTCGTCAGGCGGCAGAGCACGCAGTAGTTCGTGCCGGTGCGACACGACAAAAATCGCGCCGAGCGAAAACGAAAAAATGCGCGAGGCCTCCCGCCGTTTCCCCGCGCCGAGCCGCGTGGCAATCTGCACGGACGAGCCGGCCGCCAGCATGTCGATGACCGAGGAAAACAGCATGAACATGGGGAACACGAGGTTGATGGCTGCGAGCGCCGACGCGCCAAGGAAATAACCGACAAACACGCCATCGATGACGGAATACAGCGCCATGGCGCTCATACTGACCATAGCCGGCAGCGCACAGCGCACGATAAGACTGCCGAGCGGCAGCCGGGCAAAATCACGACTGTCTTGCATACTACTTTCCCATCACTCCTGTGGCCTCTTTATCACACCGTGAGCTCAATCTGGTTGCCCTCAATGGCCACGACGCAGCTCTCGTAGTAACCATCGCCCGTCGTGCGCGGGCCGGAGATCACGTTGTAGCCGTCCTGCTGCAACTGTGCCGTGAGACTGTCCACCTTTTCCTTGCTGCCCACGCTGAACGCGAGGTGCACGAAGCCCGTGCGGTTCAGCGTCTTTTCGGGGTCCTCCATTTGCGGCTTGTGCATGATTTCCAGCCGCGCTCCATCATCGAACGTCAGGAAATACGAACGAAAATCTGTGCGCGGATTGTGATAGCCGTCGTTGGCCTTTGCACCAAGATAGCGCACGAAAAAGTCTTTCGCGCCCGCCAAATCATTGACATACATGGCTACGTGTTCGATTTTCATAATGCTGATACTCCTTTTCATGCCCGAAACCATAGATTTACCGCCGCTTGCACGTGTAACTCCCTATTACCCAAGGTGCTTGCTGTTGCTGTAAAATACTCTATAAATCATTTTACCATAACAAAAGGTCTCGCCAACATTACATTGTGGTGAGACCTTTTTGCATGGTTATAGGTAAATTTCGTAGGGCCTCAGAACCGCTTGCGATACACGAGGCGGCTGCGCCAGAGCCAGACGAAGGGGAAGCTCAGGCAGTGCACAAGGCGCGTGAACGGGAACAGGATGGCCGTGAGCATCCAGCCGCACATATGCAGCTGGAACGGCAGCGGGATGTTCGCCATGAGGCTCGGATCCGGCGCCAGCAGGAGCAGGCTGCGGAACCACGGCGCGATGCTCTCGCGGTAGTCAAAGCCGCCCGCGATGTTCGAGAGCGTGCCCCAGCAGCCCGTGAGAATGGTAAAGGCCAGCACCGTGTACAGCACCTTGTCCATCGACGACGTGTTCACCACGAGCCTGTCCGTCGTGAAGCGGCGCACGATGCAGAGCACGAGGCCGAGCACGAACAGGAAACCTGCCGGGATGCCGCCCATGAGCGCTATCATGTGGTACATTTCCTCGTTGACGCCCGCTGTCTCCGTGACGAACTTCGGCACGAGAATGCCGATGAGGTGACCGCCGAGCGCCATGACGAGGCCGATGTGGAAAATCGGCACGGCGAAGCGGACCTGTTTCTTCTCCAGGAACTCACTGGACTTCGTCGTCCAGCCACGCTCAAAGAACGCGAAGCGCACGATGGTGCCGAGCAGGAACACCGTGAACGCGATATAGGGGAGACCCCCGTAGAAAAAGCTGTTCATGCGGATGCCTCCAATCTTTCAGCAGTGGCGAGCACCAGGTCGAGCAGGAACGCATAGGACAGGTTCGCCTCTATCAGGCGCTCGCGCAGACGGGAGAGTTTTGGCTGGGCAAAACGGCAGACCTCTGCCGCACGCTCCTCTGGCAGGGCCGCGATGAGCTCCAGCAGCGCCGGCAAATAGTCCGGCAAATCCTGTGGACTATCGTAGCCATTCTCCAGATAGAACTGGCGATAGGCGAGCAGTTCCTTCGACTGCTTGCCGAAATCCGTGCAGTCATGTGCCGTGAGGTAGAGCGTCGTGTTCGGGCTGAAATCGAAGCTGCGCACATACTGGTCCTCATAGGCCTCGGGCGTGAGCTCGTGGATATAGCTGTAGAAATCCGTGAGCACCGCGCGCGTATGCGGGTTCTCGATATCCTGTACGGAGGACTCGCCGTCGGCCAGCGCCCGGCGCCAGTTGGCGGTGGGATACGAGAGCAGATAGGAGCACTCGACGAGCGTCTTCTGGTCGTCCGTCCACTTGGGTTCCTGTTTGGTCTTTTTTACTGCGTCTGCCATGCTCACACACCTCCCATCTCAGGGAAACCAGCGCAGTGCTGGCAATCATGCTTCTCCTCGCGTGGCTGGTTCGTGCTCGCGGGGATGTTGAAACGCTCGCGGTACTTCGCCACGCCGAGCAGGCGGTACATAGCGCGGTACTGCTCCGCGTCCTCCGCTTTCGTCGCGCGCGTGCCAGGGATGGCCTCGGGCGTCGACTGCTCGCGCATAAAGCGCCGCATGCCCAGCAGTTTGTTAAATACGCGCTCGATGACGCTCGTGTCGCCCGCCGCGAACAACGAGGCGAGATACTGGAGCGGGATGCGCATCTCATCCGGGGCCGGCAGCTCGACATCGGCCGCCGTGCGCGCGAGAATCGGACTCATGGGCGGGATGTACCAGACCATGGGCATGGTGCGGTACTCGGCGTGCAGCGGCAGCGCGAGCTGCCACTCCTTGATGAGGCGGTAGACGGGCGAGTTCTGCGCCGCCTGGAGCCAGGCCTCGGGGATGCCCGCCTCGCGCGCCGCCGCCACAACCTCGGGGTCATGCGGGTCGAGCAGCACGTCGAGCGTGGACTCGTAGATGCCTTTGGCCTCCGGCGTAGCTGCCGCCTGACCGACGCGGTCGGCGTCGTAGAGCAGCACGCCCGCGTAGCGCATGCGGCCGACACAGGTGTCAGCGCAGAGCATGGGCTGGCCGCTTTCGAGGCGTGGGAAGCAGAAAATGCACTTCTCGGCTTTGCTCGTCTTCCAGTTATAGTAGACCTTTTTGTACGGGCAGGACGGCACACAGTGGCGCCAGCCGCGGCAGGTCTCCTGCGAGATGACGACCACGCCGTCCTCGTCGCGCTTGTAAATCGCGCCCGAGGGGCAGGCCGCCGCGCAGGCCGGGTTCAGGCAGTGGTTGCACGTGCGCGGGATGTACTTCATGAAAATGTGCTCATAGTCGAGCTTGATGCTCTCGCCGATTTTCGCGAAGTTTGGGTCCTGCGCTGCCGCTGCGCCGTCTGCGAGGTCATCCTCCCAGTTCGGGCCCCACTTGATTTCCATGCGCTTTTGCGTGATGAGCGAGCGCGGACGCGCCACGGGCTGATGGTTCTTGCGTTTGCTGTGGATGAGCGTCTCGTAGTCGTACGTCCACGGCTCGTAGTAGTCGTCGAGCGTCGGCTGCTCCGGGTGATAGAAAATTTTCAGCATGCGCGTGGGCATGGAGCCCGTTGCGAGCTGCAGCTGGCCATTTTTCAGCTGCCAGCCGCCCTTCCATTTCGTCTGGTCCTCCCAGCGTTTCGGATAGCCGATGCCGGGCTTCGTCTCAACATTGTTAAAGTACATGTACTCGGCGCCTGGACGGTTCGTCCAGGTGTTTTTGCAGGTGATGGAGCACGTATGGCACCCGAGACATTTGTCGAGGTTCATCACCATGGAGATTTGCGCTTTAATCTTCAAGCCAATCGACCTCCTTCATCTTGCGGACGACCACGAGCTGGTCACGCTGGTTGCCCGTCGGCCCGTAGTAGTTGAACCCATAGGACAGCTGGCCGTAGCCACCAATCATGTGCGTCGGCTTCATATGGATACGCGTCGGCGTGTTGTGCGTGCCGCCGCGCGTCTTAGAGAGCGGCGAGCCCGGCACATTGATGTGACGGTCCTGCGCGTGGTGCATGTAAACGATGCCGCGCGGCAGGCGCGGGCTCACGACGGCACGCGAGGTCACGACGCCGTTCTTGTTGTAAAGCTCCACCCAGTCATTGTCTTTGACGCCGATAGCCTGTGCGTCCTCCTCGCTGAGCCAGACGGTCTGACCGCCGCGGAACAGCGTGAGCATCTGCTGGCTGTCGAAATACATGCTGTGCGTGCTCCACTTGTTGTGCGGCGTAAGGTACTTCAGCGTGATTTCCGGCTGGCCGCCCACGGGCTGCTTCAGCGGCGCGTAGGACAGGATAGGCTTGAACGTTGCCAGCTGCTCGCCCCACTCGGCCATCATCTCGTGGTCGAGGTAGTACTGCTGGCGGCCCGTATTCGTACGGAACGGCAGCAGCTGCTCGATGCTCGTCGTGAACGGGCTGTAGCGGCGGCCGCCCTGGCTCGAGCCGGTGAACGTCGGCGAGGTAATCGTCGGCTGCGGCTGCGCCACGATTTTATCAAAGGTAATCTGGTCGGCTTCGCGGTCCTTGGCGAGCTCCGTGAGCCCCGTGAGGCCCGTGGCACCCTCCATCTTCTCCCAGGCACGCACGGCTACAGCGCCGTTCGTCGTTGTCGAGAGCGCGAGCACGGCCTCGCAGGCGTTACGCGCCGTGAGGAGCGACGGCATGCCTTTCGCGATGCTGTTATCGTCCTCCACGACACCGATTTTTTCCTGCAGATAGGCGTATTCTTTCGTCATCGGCCAGCTGCAGCCCTTCGTGCCGAGACCGTTGTCGCGGATATTGGGCCCGAGCGCGCGCTGGCGCTGCGACAGCGTCTGATAGTCACGCGTGACGGGGATGAGCTGCGGCATCGTCTTGCCCGGGATGGGCTCGCACTCGCCACGGCTCCAGTCGCGGATTTTGCCCTGCGGCTGCGACGTCTCGCCCTCCGTGTCATGCTGGATAGGCATGGCCACGAGGTCTTCATACGGCTGCATATCAATTTCCTTGGCGAGCTTCGATACTGCCTCGCCGAGGCGCATAAAGATATCCCAGTCGCTCTTAACCTCCCAAGAGCAGTCCACGGCCGCCTGGAACGGATGCACGAACGGGTGCATATCCGTCGAGGACAGGTCGTCCTTTTCGTACCAGGTCGCGGTCGGCAGCACGATGTCGGAGTAGAGCGCCGTGCCCGCCATGCGGAAATCGAGATCGATGAGCAGGTCGAGCTTGCCGATACCCGGCTCGTTGCGCCACTTGATTTCCTCGGGCTTCTCCTCGCACTCCTCCTCATCAAACAGGCCGTTCTTCGTGCCGAGCAGGTATTTCAGGAAATACTCGTGGCCCTTGGAGGACGAAGTGATGAGGTTCGCGCGCCAGACGAAGAGGTTGCGCGGGAAGTTCTCCGGCGCATCGGGGTCTTCGACGGCGAACTGCAGTTTCTTGTCTTTCAGCTGCTGCGCCACGTATTTTTTCAACGCGTCCACATCCGCACAGCCCGCGGCCTTGGCCGCGTCGCGGATGGCCTGCCCGCCCTGATTGAACGTCGGGTAGCTCGGCAGCCAGCCGAGACGTGCCGCGAGCACGTTGTAGTCACCGGGGTGGCGGTAACGCGCCTTGACGAGCGGCGAGACCAGCTCGTCGTTGTCGATTTCCTCGGAGCGCCACTGGTCCGTGGCGAAATAAAAGAACGAGGTCGAGTTCTGCAGGCGGGGCGGTTTCTGCCAGTCGCCGCCGCTCATGATGGCGGCCCAGCCCTCGGCGGGACGGAGTTTCTCCTGGCCGACGTAGTGCGCCCAGCCGCCGCCGTTCTTGCCCTCGCAGCCCGTGAACAGGAGCAGGTTCAGCACCGTGCGGTAGATGATATCGGCATGGTACCAGTGGTTGATACCACCGCCCATGATAATCATCGAGCGGCCGTGCGTCGCGAGCGCATTGTCGGCGAACTCGCGCGCCGTGCGGATAACGAGCTCCGGCGTGAGGCCCGTGTATTTCTCCTACCAGGCCGGCGTATACGGCGTGTCGTCCTCATAGGAGGAGGCCACCTCACCGCCAAGGCCGCGGTCGATACCGTAGTTCGCCATGACGAGGTCAAACACCGTCGTGACCTGCACGGGGCCGTTGTCCGTCTGCACTGTCTTCACTGGCACGGCGCGCAGGATTTCGCGCTGCTCACGCTCGTCGCCGAAATACGGGAACGAGAGCACGGCCGTGTCATCGGCCTGACCGAAGAACGTCAGGCGCGGCGCGATGGCCTTGCCCGTGTCGCGGTCTTCCTCGCGCAGGTTCCACTTCGCCTTTTCGCCCCAGCGGTCGCCGAGCGTGCCGTTCGGAACGACGAGCTGCTGCGTGTTTTCATCGAACACATAGTACTGGAACGCGGCGTGTTTGTCCGTGCGGCCCATATCCGTGCCGTCGAGCAGGCGTCCCGGCACGAGTTTGCCGTTCTGCTCCTCGATGCGCACGACGAACGGCATATCCGTGAAGCGTTTCGCGTAGTCGAGGAACTCCTCGGCCGGCTTGCCGAAATAGTACTCGCGCAGGATGACGTGGCCCATGGCCATGGCGAGGGCACCGTCGCTGCCCGCCTTGAGGTTCAGCCATGTATCGGCGGCCGTCGTCGACTCGGCGTAGTCCGGCGAGACGGAGACGACCTTCGTGCCCTTATAGCGCACCTCGGTGAGGAAATGCGCATCCGGCGTACGCGTCTGCGGCACGTTCGAGCCCCAGGTGATGATGTAGCCGGCGTTGTACCAGTCACTGGACTCCGGCACATCCGTCTGGTCACCCCAGACCTGCGGGCTCGCGGGCGGCAGGTCCGCGTACCAGTCGTAGAAGCTCAGGCAGGCGCCGCCCATCATGTTGAGGAAACGCGCACCGGCCGCATAGCTCAGCATGGACATGGCGGGGATGACGGAGAAACCGAAATTGCGGTCCGGGCCGTATTTCTGCACCGTGTACAGGAGCGAGGCCGCGATGAGCTCACTGACCTCGTCCCAGGACGAGCGCACGAAACCGCCCATGCCGCGCGCCTCTTTATAGGAGCGCGCCTTCGCCGGGTCCTCGCTGATGCTGCGCCAGGCCTCGAGTGCATTCGGCGCCGTTTTGCGCGCCTCACGCCAGAGACGGATGAGCTCGCCGCGCACGTACGGATACTTCACGCGCAACGGGCTGTAGAGATACCACGAGAACGAGGCACCGCGCGGGCAGCCACGCGGCTCGAAATCCGGCATGTCCGGGTCAGTCTCGGGGTAATCGTGGTTCTGGTTCTCCCACGCGACGAGACCATCCTTGACGAAGACGTTCCAGCTGCACGAGCCCGTGCAGTTGACGCCGTGCGTCGTGCGTACCGCCTTGTCATACGACCAGCGGCCGCGGTAGAAATCCTCCCAGCCGCGTCCGCCCTCCTTGACTTCGGCGCGGCCGTCCGCCGTGCGGTCCACAGGACGCACATAGCGGAGCTTTTCCCACAAATGATGCATGGTCAGCCCTCCTGTATAAAACTCAAACTTCGCAGGTGCGTAAGCGCCTGTGAGCCTTGAAAAATCAATATTTATGGCTACAAAAATAGCACGGGCCGTGCCCGTT
>ONCF01000001.1 GCA_900316275.1 uncultured Veillonellaceae bacterium | reverse complement strand
ATCTTCCATATGACGTTCCCGGCAGGCCTCCGGGGCTAATGGAAACTCGCGCCCGTAACATCACATAGAAATATTCTACTCAAAACGCAGGGGCAAGTCAAGCATTTTTTCTATATTTGCAACATTTCTGTGGATAACTTTTTATTTATAACATATCCACCGGCAAATGGGACGTACTGTTGATAACTGAGACCATGGGGAAGTTATCCTCATTGAAATCCACAATATCCACGGCGGTGTTGAACTGGCGCAGGCGCCAGACGTTGGCGAGGGGGATACCGAGCAGGTGGCAAAGGATGGTGCGCAGGACGGCGCCGTGGCAGACGACGACGAATGTGTCGCCAGCGTGCGCCGTGAGGAGCTCCTGCAGGCGCTGCGTGGCGCGCTGCTGCACAGCAGCGAATGTCTCGCCGTGGGGTATCTGCATGATGTCGGGATGCTGGAGAAAATTGGCCATGCCCTCGGGCCAGCCGCTCACGATCTGCTCGTAGGTGAGTCCCTCCCAATCGCCGAAGGAGAGCTCGCGGAAAGCGGGCTCCAGCTGCACCGTGAGGCCGAAACGCGCCGCGATGGTCTCAGCTGTCACGCGGGCACGGCAGAGGTCGCTGCTGTAGATGGCATCGACTGCGTCCACCGGGAAATGCTCGCGCAGAAGCTCCGCCTGTGCCAGGCCACGCTCCGACAGCGGTACGTCGGACTGTCCCTGATATTTGCCGCTGCTGTTCCACTCCGTCTGCCCGTGCCGTACCAAGATAAGTTTTGTCATACCTGCTTTGCCTCCATTGGTGACTGTAGCTATTTTGTCCTGCCCCTTTGCCTATCTGTACTGGGGAAATTTATTCACGCTGTTGCTATATTCAGGTGTGGCGTAACCTGTTCAAGCCAGAACAGCCTCCATATGGGACAGGAACTGTTTATTTTCCTCGTGCGTGCGCACGGCTAGGCGCAGGTAGCCGTCGTCGAGCCCTGCGAAGTTCGCGCAGTCGCGCACGAGTACGCCACGCGCGCGCAGAGCCGCCGTGAGCTCGCTGCTCGTACAGCCCGTGCCGTGGATGTCAACGAGGCGGAAATTCGCTGCGCCCGGCAGCACGCGCAGGCCCGGCAGATGCTCGAGCTCGGCCGTGAGATAATCAGCCTCCTGCCGCACGAGACTGCGGCTCGCCGCATCGTAGGCCGGCTGTGCGAGCGCCGCCACACCCGCGAACTGCGCGAGCGCGTTCACGTTCCAGACGTCCTTGGCCGCCTCGAGGCGCTGCACGAGCTCGCGACTGGCCACGGCGTAGCCGAGGCGCAGGCCCGGCATGGCGTAAAATTTCGTCAGCGACTGCAGTACGACGAGATAGGGATAAGCCTGCACGAGCTGTTTCAGCGTCGCATCGACGCGTTCCTCGCAGAAATCCATGAATGACTCGTCGACGAGCAGCCACTGCCGCCCCGCCTGCATCGTCTCGAGCAGCGGCAGCAGGTCCGCCTGCGTGACCAACGTGCCCGTGGGGTTGTTCGGATTGCCGAGGATGAGGCAATCCGTGACGGCGGCCGCCTGTTGCATTTTCTTTCTGTCCGGCAGGAAACCAGCCTCGGGGCGCAGCAGGATGTGCTGCACGACGCAGTGCGCCGCGCTGGCCGCTCGCTCGTAGTCACCGAACGACGGCACGGGGATGAGCACGCGGTGCGGCCGCACGACCTGGAAGAACAGATAGATGAGCTCGGCCACGCCGTTGCCCACGATGATATTGTCCGCCGGCAGCGCGTAATGCTCGGCCAGCGCCGCCTTCAGTTCGCGCGCCTCGGGGTCCGGGTAGTGCATGACCGCGTCCATGTGCTCCGTGAGCGCCGTCCGCACGGCCGACATGAGCCCCATGGGATTGATATTGGCCGAGAAATCCAGCCAGCTGCCCGTCGGCGAGAGCGCGTAGATATTGCCACCATGTGCATAGTGTGTATTCGCCTGCATAAAAATACCCCTTTCCCCTGCTCTCCCGCATATCGTTTATCTCATTATATCATATTGTTAAGGAAACACTGATTAAATCGTCAGCCCATCTTACTGTATCTTTTCCGCCTATAGCTAAAGCATAAGCGACCACTAAGGGCTAAAGCCCTAAGTGTCTGCTTAGCGTCGTCAGCGACGCTCGACATAGCACCGCTATGCCTTCGCGCCGCCTCCTAGCCTAGACGAAAAATCTACAGCAATCTGGCCTAACTCAACTAATCAGCGTTTCCTTAGAAAAATGTATCCGCACGCCACCGGGCACCACGGCATACGTGCCCAGGCAGGCCAGTTGCGGCAACTGTCGGTTGACGTAGTCCTGCAAGGTTCGTTGCGCCTGCTGCTGAGCCATGGCCGTGCGCTGCCCCACTGGCCAGAGCACACCGAGCACGGTGCCGCTGTGTGCCGCCGTGATGCCCACCGCCCCCAGAGGCTCCGCCGCCTGCCAGAGCTCCGTGAGCCCCGCCTTCGGCAGCACAGCCTGATTGGCCTGCGCGCTGAGCAGTGCCGCCTGGCCGATATCCGCCGCCGTGCCCTGCCGAAGCAGCTTGCAGGCTTGCGTGACGGCTGCGTTTTCGCACAGCCCGGCAGAGATTTGCCGGGCATGAAACGCCTGTGTATCCACCGTGCCGCCCGTGTCGTAGACCGTGACCGCCAGCTCCGGCCAGTCCTGATACTGCGCGTAGAGATAGCCCGTCTGCTGGTTGATGCGCGTCCAGCCCGGCAGCATGACGCCATCGCTGGGCTCGATGTGGCAAGCCAGCTGCAACAGCTCTACAGGTGACAGCGTGTGTCCCAGGGCCTGCGCAGCCGCTGCGGACACGGCGCAGATATCGGCCGTGGAGGACGACATGCCCTTGCCCGGTGGCAAATCTGACTGCAGTTGCATGCCCGCAGGCAGCTGGCGCGCGCCAAAATGCTGCAGCACCCGTTGCAAGGCCTGCACCGCTTTCGCCCCCAGCCCCTGCACGCCCGTGAGTGCCGTGCTCACGCGCACCGTCGTATAGCAGGCAATGGGGCAGGTCACGAGAAATGGCGTCCCGTTTTGCACGCCCTGCACGAATTCGCCCGCGGCCCCGGGCACCTGCACCGTTATTTCCATGGTATAGAATCCATTCCCGCCTGCTGCGCCCAGGCCAGCAGCGTAAAGAGCACGGTTGTCTCCGTGAGCAGCTCGATACAGCCATACGTATCGCCGGTGAGCCCGCCCAGCAGCTGCGTGCAGTGCCGCCCGGCCAACAACGCCACGCCGCCGCTCACGAGCAAGGCCAGCAGCCCTGGCACCCCCCAGGGCAGTGCCACGGCAGCCGCCGTCAGCGTGGCCACACACACCGTCGTTCTATCCGCGCTGTCCGCAAAGGCCTTACCCATGCCCTCATTGCGCGCATAGGGAAAGGCCGCAATGGCCAGCACCATGCCCCAGCGGCCGAGGAGCGGCATGAGCAGCAGAGCCAGTATGATGCCCGCCCGTGGCAACGATAGAAACATGCTCCCTTGCAGCAGCAGCAGCGATACGACGGCGAGCAGGCCATAGGAGCCTACGCGGCTGTCGCGCATAATCTCGAGCATCCGCTCGCGGTCGCGCCACGAACAGAGGCCGTCCATCGTGTCGATGAAGCCGTCCCAATGCAGTCCGCCCGTCAAGGCAACAGGCAGCAGCACGCAGAGCACCGCGAGAAAATACGTCTGCGCAAAGAACACGGCAAACAGGCCAACCAGCACGAGCGCACTCAGCCCCAGTACGAGCCCCACGAGCGGAAAAAAGCGCGTGCTGCGGCCAAAGTCTGCCGCCGTCAAAGGCTTGCCGTCAGTTACCCACCGTTGCGGCACCCGCAAGCGCGTTTCGAACTGCAACGCCGTCAAAGCGGCCCGCAGCCAGATATTTCCGGACATCCCTACTCCTTTCCATAAAACACTTTTCTGCCAGCCTGTGGTCACACTCTGTGCCAGGCGCCTTTTTATACTGCCACAGATTGTGAACACACACACTTGCCAGCTCACATAAACAGCCAGTCCAGACTAAAGGTGTTATACCCCAGATACTGGAAAAACAGATAGCCCAGCGTCAGGAACAGCATCGTGGCCGTGTACATCATGCGGTTCGCCGCGAGGATGTGCTGCGGGATAATGACCGTGATAACGTCGCCCATATAGGCGCGGAACGCGAGCTGGCCGAAATAGGAATTCTCGCCGCCGAGACGAATCTGCAACGCGCCCGCCATCGCCGCCTCCGCATAGCCGCCGTTCGGACTCGGGTGCTTCGCCGCGTCGCGCCGCATGACGCGCAGTGCGTTGTGCCCGTCGTAGCTGAGCAAGAACGCACTCATGACGAACAGCAGGCCCGTCATGCGCGCGGGGATATAGTTCAGCGCGTCATCGAGCCGCGCGGCCACGCGGCCGAAATAGAGATAGTGCGCCGTTTTGTAGCCGAGCATGGAGTCCATGGTGTTCGCCGCGCGGTACATGACCGCGAGTGGCACGCCGCCAAGCGCAAAGAAAAACAGCGGCGCGATGATGCCATCGCTCGTGTTCTCCGCCACGCTCTCGATGGCCGCGCGCGCGACGTCCGCGTCGTGCATTTTGTCCGTGTCGCGCCCGACCATCATGCCGACGGCCTGCTGCGCTGCGGGCAGGTCACCGCGCACGAGCGCATCGTAGACGCGTCGTCCCGCCAGCGCGAGACTGCGCGGCGTAATCATAAACGCCAATATCAAGGCACTCACGACCTCACTGCCCCAACTCACGGGCAGCTGATACGAGAGATAAATAATGCCCGCCGCCACCTCATAGCTCACGAGCAGCACGATACAGACGAGCATGGTGCCGCTGAGCATTTTGCGCGCGTCGCTATCCACCTCGCGGTAGAAAAAGCGCTCCAGCAGCGCAATAAGCCGTCCCATAAGGGCCACGGGGTGCCAATGGCTCTGCGGGTCGCCTATACAGGCATCCATGAGGAACGCCCAAATCGCCGTAATCATCGGCCACCTCCCTGCGCCATGATGCGCACCAGCTGCGCCATATCCAAATGCGTGCGTACAATCCCGGCCAGACGGTCATAGGCTGCCTCTTTCTCCCGTTGGCGGTTGCGCTGCGGTGGCAAAGCCGGCAGCCCGCGCCGCACGCGCAGGGCATTCAGCAACTGGCGGCGGAAAACATCGTCATCGAATAAACCGTGCATGTACGTGCCAAGCACGAGCCCCTCCGCCGTCACGGCACCATCCACCGTCTGCCGCCCATCAGCCTGCTGTACATAAAAGGGCTGCACTATATCCTCCGTGAACGCCGTCGTGCCCATATGGATTTCGTAGCCCATGAGCCCCTGCGCCGTCAGCGTCTGCCCCGCGAAGGACAGCGCCGCACAGTCCGCCCGCACCTGTACGGTAAGTTTCTCACCCGTAAACGTCGTGACTGCCGGCAAATAGCCGAGCCCCTGCACCGTGCCCTGCGCTGACTCCACCTGCAACGGGTCACGTAGTTCCTGCCCGAGCATTTGGTAGCCGCCACAGATACCGATAAGGGGCACGCCCTGCGCGTGCAGCTGTTGCAACACCGGCTCTATGCCCTGTGCCCGCAACCAGAGCAGATCCTCACTCGTGTTTTTCGAGCCGGGCAGGATGACCAGCGCCCAAGGCCGCCCATCCACCCCCGCTGCGAGCTCGGCCGCCGTCGCCACGTAATGCAGCGTCACGTCCGGCTCGGCCGCCAGCGCGTCGAAATCCGTGAAGTTCGAGAGCTTCGGCAGGTTGAGCACAGCGATAGACAGGGCTGTCTCCCCGCTGCTCTGCGTACACGCCGCCTTTTCCTCCAGCGTGACCGAGTCTTCCTCCTCGATGCCCAGGTCACCGATATAGGGCACGACGCCCAGCACGGGCTTGCCCGTCTTTTGCTCGAGAAAGTCGATAGCCGGGGTAAAGAGCGAGACGTCGCCGCGGAATTTATTGATGACGAGGCCTTTGACCAGCGCCCGCTCCTCCGGGTCCAGCAGTTCCAGCGTGCCCACGAGCGCCGCCAGCGCCCCGCCGCGGTCGATATCCGCGACGAGCAGCACAGGGGCCTGCAAATGCCGTGCCACGCGCATGTTCACGATGTCGCCCGCACGCAGATTGACCTCCGCCGGGCTGCCCGCGCCCTCGATGACGAGCGTATCGTACTGCGCCGCGAGCGCCTGCAGTGCCGCCGTGACCGCCGCCCAGGCCTGCTCCTTGTGTCCGAGATGGTAGTCCCGCGCGCTCATATTGCCGATGGGGCGCCCGTTGATAATGACCTGCGACTGCGCCTCACCCGTCGGCTTTAGCAGCACGGGGTTCATGGCCACCACAGGCCGCAAACCGGCTGCCTCGGCTTGCGCGACCTGCGCGCGGCCCATCTCGAGGCCCTCACGCGTCACAAAGGAATTCAGCGCCATGTTCTGCGCCTTGAACGGTGCCACACGCCGCCCCTGCTGATGAAAAATGCGGCAGAGCGCCGTCGTGAGGATGCTTTTCCCCACATGCGAGCTCGTGCCCATGAGCATAATCGTCTGCGTCACTACGACACTCCTTTTTATCAATAGGGTACGGCCAGTCGTTTGAGGTCTATGGCAATACCAGACACGGTGAGATAGGCCTCGTCGGCGGCAGCGGCGAAGCGCTGGTTCAGCAACCCCTGCGCGTCGCGGTAGACACGTGCGAGCTGGTTCATTGGCACGATGCCCTGCCCCACCTCGTTCGAGACGAAAATGACCGTGCGCCCGCTCGCCTGTGCCGCCGCGAACAGTCGCTCACCCGCCGCCTGCACCTGCGCCACCGCCCAGCCCGTGTCCGCGAGCTGCGCCTCGGTAAACGTGCACAGCAAATTCGATGCGTAAAGCGTCAGGCAGTCGAACAGAATGGTCTCATGCTCTGCCGCGGCCGCCGTAATAACCTGCTCGGCCGCCGTAGGGGCCTCGTACGTGTCCCAGCTGACCGGCCGCCGCGCCTGATGCTGTGCCACGCGCAGGCGCATTTCCTCGTCGTAACACTGCGCCGTCGCGATGTAGGCCACGCGCCTGCCTGTCCGCGCCGCATAGGCCTCGGCGAAGCACGATTTGCCGCTGCGCGCGCCGCCCGTCACGAAGACGATTTTGCCTGACATCGGCACACCTCCAGAAAATGCTGCGCAGCCGCCGGACAGCCCGCGAAATTCACGTGCAAATAGCTACCGAGCACATTTCCCCGCACCTGCCCCGCCGCATAACTCGTGCCGTCGCGCAGGCGCGTGAACTGCCATGGCCGCGTGACGCCCGTCGGCAGCTCCGTCTGTGAAAAATGGAATTCGTGCCCGTGCACGGACGTGCCCGCCGGACCCAGCAGACAATCCTGTTGCAACGTGGCCGTCACGTAGCCCACCATCTGCAAACGCTCCGTCATCACGGCACGGCCGGGGAAAATGCCTGTCATGGGCCATACATGGCCCTCGAGGTCCTGCAGCTGCTCCAGCAGATACATATAGCCGCCGCACTCCGCATAGATGGGCAGCCCCGCCTCTGCCGCACACCGCAACGCCTCGCGCATAGCCACGTTCGCGGCCAGCTGCGCCGCGAACTGCTCGGGGAACCCCCCGCCCAGCAGGCAGCCGTCCACCTCGGGCAATTCCCGGTCATGCAAGGGGCTGAACGGCACGAGCTCCGCGCCGAGCCGCTCCAGCGCGTGCAAGCCGGACGCGTAATAAAACGAAAACGCCTCGTCGCGTGCGATGCCAATGCGCACGCGTGGTGAAACTTGCGTACTCTGCGTCTTTATCTCCACGGCCAGTGGCGGTGCACTCTGCGCCAGCTGCACAATGGCAGGCAGGTCTACAGCCTGCGTCAGAGCCTCACCCCATTTGTGGATTATGGCTCCGTCCAGATTTTCCTCCGTAGGCACGAGGCCGAGATAACGCTCCGGCAGCTGCAGGCCCGCGCCGCGCCGCACCGCACCGTAGACGGGGATATCCCGCACCGCACAGGCCTCACGGATAATAGCCTCGTGCGTGTCCGAGCCCAGACGGTTGAGCAGTACGCCAGCCAGCCGCACCTCAGGGTCGTAGTCACGGAAGCCGAGCGCCAGCGCTGCCGCCGAGGCGCCCATGGCGCGCGTGTCGATGACGAGCAGCACCGGGGCCTGCAACCGCTTCGCGATTTCCGCCGTCGAGCTGACGCCCTGCCGCCCGCCGTCGTAGAGGCCCATGACGCCCTCTACGATGGCGATGTCCGCGCCCGCACAGGCCTCGGCAAAGAGCTGTGGCAGCTGCACGGGCGGTACGAGCCAGCTGTCGAGGTTCTCCGCCGGCCGCCCACAGGCGCGGCTGTGGTAGCCGGGGTCGATATAGTCGGGACCGACCTTGAACGGCTGGACTTTGTACCCTTTAGCCGACAAGGCCGCCATGAGACCCGTGGCCACCGTCGTCTTGCCCGCGCCCGACTGTGCCGCCGCAATCACGAGGCGGGGAATCCGTTTCGCCATGCCCATCACCACTCCTTTAATCGCGGTTATTGTCTATGAGGTAAAGCAGCGCGTTGACGGCCGCCGCCGCAATGGGGCTGCCGCCCTTCGTCCCTTCTACGGTGATGAACGGCACCGTCGTCTGGGCCGCGAGCGCCGCCTTGGCATCGGCAGCGCCAACGAAGCCCACGGGGATGCCCACGATGAGTGCCGGGTGCACGCCCTCCTCCGCCACGAGCCGCAACACCTCATAGAGTGCTGTCGGCGCGTTGCCAAGCGCCACAATACTGCCCGTGAGTCTTTGGCCGAACGTGCGCATGGCCATGAGCGAGCGCGTCGTGCCCGCCGCCTTGGCCGCCGCCGCCACCTGCGCGTCGGCGATGAGGCAATGCACCTGCCCGCCGAACTGTGCCAGCTTGCGCTTGTTGATGCCTGTGCGCACCATTTCCACATCGGTAAAGATGTCACAACCGCTGCGCAGCGCCGCGAGCCCTGCCGTGATGGCCGCCGGTGTACAGTGGATGAGCGGGGCGTAGCCCGTGTCGCCCGAGGCGTGAATGAGCCGCGCGTAGACTTTCTCCTGCTGCGCATCGAGCCCCAGCCCCGCGAGCGCGGGTGCGATGAGCTCCATGCTACGCCTCTCGATGGCCATGGGCTGCTGGATAAAATCAGGCATGAGCGGCCTCCTTTTTGATAAAAGCCATTACCTCGGCAAAGCTCCTGGCCTCGGCGGGATAGGCAATACGTGGGCGGTCCACGACGACGACAGGCAGGCCGAGCGCTGCGGCCGCCGCGATTTTCGCATCCGTACCGCCCACGGCACCGCTGTTCTTCGTGACGATGACCTCGGCGTCGTATTCCTTGAACTGCAACTCATTCATGGCCAGCGAGAACGGCCCCTGCATGGCGATAATCTGCCTGGGCGTGAGCCCCTCCTGCTCGCAGAGCTGCAGCACGGCCGCCGTCGGCAGCACGCGCACGATGAGCTGCTCACGTTGCAGACTGGGCGAGCGTGTAAAATGCGTCAGCGTATGACTGCCCGTCGTGATGAAGACGCGCTCGCCGAACTGCGCGGCCTGCACGGCGGCCTCGTCACAGCTGTGCGCCACGGTCAGGCCCTCGTAGTGCAGCTCGCTGAGCGGCCGCTCGTAGCGCACATAGGGCAATGTCAGTGCATCGCAGGCCGCAATGGCGTTGCGCGACGCCTCCACGGCGTAGGGATGACTCGCATCCACGACCGCCGTGCAGCGATTAGCCCGCAGATAGGCCGCCATGGCTGTGGCGTCGAGCGGCTGGTCGTTGATGGTCAGCCCAGCCTGCGGTCCCTCCGCGAGCAGCCGCTCGCCGTACTGTGTCGTCACGGAGGCCGTGACCGCATAGCCCGCCTGCAGGAGTGTTTTACAGAGCTCGCGCCCGTCCTGTGTACCCGCTAAAAGAAAAATCATCTGTGCCGCCTCCTGCCTGGATTGCTGGATTAGAAAAATATGGTTGCCGTCTGGCGTCAAGCCGTTTGTTCATGCCTGTTGACTGGTCTGCATGGCCGCCTTCTGCGCATAGCCACGCGGTGTCAGCATAAAGCCCTCCCGCACGTACGTCTGGCTGTTGCCGATGATGACGAGCGAGGTCATGCCAATCTCCGCCTGCGTGAACGCGTCCAGCGTGGTTACAGTCTTTTGCTCGCCCGCACGCCCCGCGTTCGTGACGATACCCACGGGCGTCGTCGGCGCGCGGTGCTGCAGTACGAGGTCGCGCACGCGCTCAATCTGCTGCACACGCCGCCGGCTTTTCGGATTGTAGAGCGCAAGCACGAAATCGCCCGCCGCCGCGAGCTCCACCCTTTTCTCAATCGTCGCCCACGGCGTGAGCAAATCCGACAAGCTGATGACGGCGAAATCGTGCATGAGCGGCGCGCCGAGCAGGCTGGCTGCTGCGTTGACGGCCGAGATGCCAGCCACGACACCGCCCCACACTGGTCGCTCATTTTGCGGCCGCGCGAGCAGCAGCTCCAGCACGAGCCCCGCCATGCCGTAGATGCCCGCATCTCCCGAGGACACGACGACCGTATCCTCGCCGGCTGCGGCCGCGGCCACGGCCAGCTGGCAGCGCTCGATTTCCTGCATCATGCCCGTGCCAAGAACGCGTTTGCCTGCCACAAACTCGGGGATGAGCCGGATATAGGTGTGATAGCCCGCCACGACCGCGGCCTGCCTGATGGCCGCCACTGCACGCGGCGTCATATCCTCTGCGTCACCAGGGCCGAGGCCCACCACCGTTATCTTTGCCATACGAGTGCCACCGTCACCTTTCCCAATTTCGTCTTGCGCAGGGCAAAACGTCCCTGCCCAGCCACCGCCTGCAAGGCAGCCGCCTCGCAGACATTGCCGATACCAATGGTCTGCGCGACAAAGGCCGAACATGGCAACTGGTAACGCGCAATAACTGCCGCCAGCGTCGCATTGTCGTAAAAATGCAGTGGCAGCTGCAGCTGCGCCGCCGCCTCTTGCAGCCCGGGCTCCGCTGCCTTGAACGTCGTGCTCGCGAGCCCCGTGAGCCAGCTAACATCGCGGCCGATACTCTGGCAGGCCGTCGCCAGCGCTGCCCGCAGCTCCGCCGCCGTCGTGCCGCGCCGACAGCCCACGCCGGCCCACAGCGCACGCGGCAGCAGATACAGCGTCTGCGGCGCCGCCTGTGCGGGCTGCTCGGCTGTCAGACAGACATGCCAGACTGGCTGTGACTTGGCCTTCACAATTTCTGCTGCCACAGTATGCGCCAACGCTGCCAGTTCATCAGCTGCCCGCACCGCTGTGTCTGATGCTTCATGTACCGGCGTAAACAATTCGCCCTGCTCTGCAGTGTCCCGCATGCGCACGCCCAACTTTACCAGTGTCTGCCGATAAAAATCTGCATGCGGCAGATTAGCTGCCAGCATGTAGCTCACGTCCGCGCCTGCCAACAGGGCCGCATTGCAGGCCTGAAGGTTGGCATGCGGCCAGGGACGCAGCTGCAAATGCGCGGCCACAGCGTCTGGTGCCAGCAGCCCCTCAGTATCCGTGGCCGTCGTCAGCACAGGGTCTGCGCCCACGGCCGCGCAGAGTGTACGCGTGAGCGCGTTCGCGCCGCCGAGATGCCCGGCGAGCAGGCTGATGCCGTGCCGCCCGCGCTCGTCGAAGACGATGACAGCGGGGTCATGCAATTTATCCTGCAAGACCGGTGCCACTGACCGCACGACGATGCCCGTCGCCATAATGGCCACGACGGCCTCATAGGCGGCAAAGGCCTCGCGCAGCGCCGGCCCCACCTGCATGAACGTCCGCACCACACGCTGGGCCGCCTTCGCGCCTGCCGGGGCACTTTCCACCGTTGCTCCAGCTATGGCATCAGTTGCTACTGTACGTTTTTCCCCTGCCTCAGCAACTGCATCAAGCCCCGCCGCTGCCCTCTTTGAGAGCCAGACGACCGCCTTGCCCACGCAGGCCGCTTGCAGACGCTGGGCCAGCATCGCGCCCGTCGGCGTCAGCGCGAGGATGCACGTCCTCATGCCTGGCCCTGCCGGAACATGTGCGAGAACTCCGGCGCATAGAGGCGCGACAGCTCGTATTCCGCGCCAAGGCAGGGGCTCACGATAATCATGGCCTGCCTATCGATGCCTGCTGCCTGCACCTGCGGGCAGATGTCGGCGAGCGTACCGCGCACAGTTTTTTCGTCGGGCCACGAGGCGCGCTGCACGACGGCGATGGGCGTGTCCGCCGCATAGCCACCCGCCTGCAGCTCCGCCACCACGTCCGCGAGGAAACTGATGGAAAGGAAAATGCACATGGTCGCGCCGTGCGCCGCGAGCGCGCGCAAGCGTTCCCGCTCCGGCACGGCCGTGCGCCCTGCGCCGCGCGTGATGATGACCGTCTGCGTGACCCCCGGCAACGTGAGCTCCTGCCGCAAACTGGCCGCCGCAGCGAAGCAGGAACTCACCCCCGGCACGACATCATAGGCGATGCCGCGCGCGCGCAGTGCGTCCATCTGCTCCTGAATGGCGCCGTAGACGGCCGGGTCGCCCGTATGCAAGCGCACAGTCATTTTCCCCGCCGCCTCGGCCTGCGCCATGATGGCCAGCACCTCGTCCAGCGTGAGCTGCGCCGAGTCGTGTATCTCCGCCGTCGGTTTACAAACACCCAGCAGGGCCGGATTGACGAGCGAGCCCGCATAGATGACGACATCGGCCGCCGCGAGGTAACACTGGCCCTTGACGGTCAACAACTCAGGGTCGCCTGGGCCCGCGCCGACGATATGTACCATTACGCCACCTCCATGTGATGTTTCGGTGAGGCCGCGATGATGCAGATGGGATTGTCGGACTGCATCATGTCGTAATTGCCCACACGGCGCAGCTGCGAGACCTGTACCTGCACGGCCTCGTAGTCGTACTGCTCCTCGTGTGCGCGGAACCAGCTCAGCGCGTTGTACATCGTCTGCACAGTCACGCAGTTCAGCACGATGCGCCCGCGCGGCCGCAACCGTTTATGTACGGCCTCGAGGATATCCTCCAACTGCCCGCCTGTGCCGCCGATGAGCACGCAGTCGGGCGCAGGGATTTTTTCCAGCCCGTCCGGTGCCTCGGCCGCGATAATGCCGATGTTGGGCACGGCGAGGTTCGCGATGTTGAGCCGCAGCAGCGAGATGGCCTCGGGGCGGCGCTCAATGGCCCAGACCTTGCCCTGCGGGCAGAGGTTCGCCGCCTCGATGGAGAGGCTGCCCGTGCCCGCACCGATGTCCCAGACCACGCCGTTCGCCGGGATGCGCGCCTTGACGAGCGTGAGGATGCGCACCTCTTTTTTCGTCATCGGCACCTGCTTGCTGCGGATAAATTCTTCGTCAGAAATCCCCAGATAATGTCTCATGGCTTTTTCCTTTTCTCATAAGCAATAATACTGCAGGAAAGGCTGATATCATCGTCGGCCCAGCCTGTCCAATGGTACACACCCCATGCAGCAGTTACGTTAGCGTCTCCTGGCGCAAACTGTCACACACCAGCAAAATGCAATGGCCCACGGGCGGCTGAACGGCCGCCGTGCCCAGCGTTGTCGCCGTAATCTGCTCGTCGGCATAGGAGAGCCGCGCACAGATGTAGAGGCGCGTGTCCGCAGGCCAGCCGAGCTGCTGCAGCCGCACAGCAATACTTTGGCTGTTGTGCACGCTGTCGGTCAGCAACCCCAGACAGTCCCCGACCGCGTACGTGAGCTCCGCCGCCGTTGGCTCGCGCCCGTGCCAGCTCAGGAGCCGCGCGCCGTGCCAGGGCAGGCCCACGCGGGCAAAGGCGAGCTGCATGGCGCTGAGCCCGGGGATAACCTGCAGACACACGGTCGTGAACTGTCGCCTGAGCGCGTCCAGCAGCGAGTAATAGCCGGGGTCGCCCGCCACGAGTACCACGACATCACACTGCCGCACTGCCTGCGCGATAAAGCCGAGCACGCCCGCGATATCCGCATCGACGACGCGCAGCTGCTGCCCGGGCTGGCCATACTGCTCGAGCAGTCGCCGTCCGGCCACGAGCACCCGCGCCTTCGCCACAGCCTGCCGCGCCACGGGCAACATGTAGTCGGGATGCCCTGGCCCCGCGCCCACGACAATAATTTTATGCTCCATGCTCCCGCGCCCCCTGCTCTGCTGCTATGTCTGTGGCCGTGGCGTGACCTGCCGCCGTGTCTGAAGCCGCACCGTTACCTGGGATGCCATGCCCAGCCATGAACGCCGCGGCATCATCTGCCGTCACGCCCCACTCCCGCAGCCAGGCTGCCGCGTGCTCATCCATGCCCAGCAGCTGGCCCTGCAGTGCGACGAGCACTGTGCCGACCTGCATTTTGCCGAACACATAGCGCTCGGCGCGCGCACTGGCCCGCGCCGCGATAACCCTGCATACCTGCTCCTGCAGGCCAGCCGCCTGCAGGATTTTTAACGCGTCTTCTGTAGTATTCGCCGCGAGCACCGCTTGTACCTGCTTTTGTGTGAGACCATTTGCGGCACCGTAGGCGGCCAGCGTCTCCAGCCGTGCGTCGGCCACGCGGTTGTGCGTGTGAAATACGCCCGCCGCCACTTTCACGAGCTTGCCGGGATGGCCGAACAGCAGCACGTGCCGCGCCCCGCGCTCGGCCGCCGCCTGCAACAGAAAGCCGATGAAATTGCTCGTCTGTACCAGGGCCTGTGCGGGCAGTCCCCAGCGACGCGCAATACGCTCGCCGATTTTCCCGGGTACAAAAATGAGGGTTTCCTCCCCCGCTGCCAGCGCCACGTCAATTTGTGGCACGAGCGAGTTCTTGAAACCCTCCTCCGACATGGGACGCACGACCCCCGTCGTGCCGATGACGGAAATACCGCCCACGATGCCCAGCACGGGATTGAGCGTCTGCTGCGCGAGCGCCACCCCCGCAGGGATAGCAATGGTGACGTCCACGCCCGCCGCGAGACCGCGCAGCTCCGCCTGCACCACCTGCGCGATGAGCGCACGCGGCCCCGGATTGATGGCCGGTTCACCCACGGGCACGGCAAGGCCCGCTTTCGTCACGGTGCCGATGCCCGTGCCCGCATGGTAGCGCACGCCCGCCGCGCCCGTGAGCCGCACCGTCGTAAAGACGCTGACCCCATCCGTGATATCCGGGTCATCGCCTGCATCCTTGATGACCTCGGCGCAGATGCCGTCTGCCGTCTCGCGCACGGCACGCACGGGGATGGTGAGCGGCGTGCCGTCAAGCGCCGCAAACTGCGCCTGCGTATAGTCCTCGCCGTGCAGAAAGCGCAGTGCAGCCCACACGCCCGCCGCCGCACAGGCCCCCGTTGTATAGCCATTGCGCAAAGTCTGCATCGCGTCCGCTCCTTTCACTTGTTCAGCTGGCGGTTCAGGAAGTCGCGGCCGAACACGCGCAGCGTGTAGTAGAAACCGACCATAAACGGGATGTACTCAGCGACGAGTCGCCAGCAGACGGCCACGATACCTACGGTGCCCGCAGGCACTATGTCGCTGAACAGCAGCACGAAACCGCCCTCGGCAATACCGGAACCACCCGGCGTCGGCGTGAAGTAGAGCAGCATGTTCAAGAAAATCATGCGCCCCATGACGAGGTACCAATCCGCGTGCATGACGCCGAGGCCCAGCAACAGACAGGGCACGATGGCGTAAATGCAGAGCAGGTTCAGCCCCGACTCGGCAAAGACGATAAGCATGTAGCGCGGCGAATGCGAGAGCAGTTCGATGGCGCTTTTCGTGTCGCGGTAAAACGCGAAAACCTTGCGCCGCCGTGCGTTCTGCAGCCGCCGCGTCGCGTGGATGACGATGTAGTCCAGCCAACCGTGCCGCGCGCCCACGACGATGAGCACGATACCGGCGAGCGCCGTGAGCGTAATGACCATGAGCGTCGTGTTCGAAATGCCCGGCAAAATGCCCGAGTCATGCATGAAGATGAAGGGCATGCAGAGAATCAGGAAGAAAATCGAAAGCAGCGTGCGCACGATGACGAGCACGGCCGCCTTGCCCGTAGGCACCCCCGCGTGGCGCAGGAACATGAGCTGCGCCACGGCCCCGCCCGTCGCGCCCGGTGTCAGCAGCGCGAGGAAATAGTTGCCAAAAATGACCTGTACCGCCTGATACAGGGAAATGCGTTCGTGCGAAATTTTCACCAGATGCATGAGCCGGCTGCCATCAAAGAACAGGCCCAGGCTCACGGCACAGACAGCCATGGCCAGCGACCACGGCTTGAAGCGGTCCAGGCTCCTGAGCGTGTTGATGTCTACCGTCGAATAAATGACGACGCCGGAAATGGCCAGCACCAGCACGATGAGGAAAATCAGCCGTCGGTAGAATTTATTCATGCAGACCTCATTCCTTTTGAGATGCCCGCCGCCTTAGTTATCCTACGGCAGCAGCGTTTCCTCATGGCTCGCAAAGGCATTGTGGTTGTGAATGGACTCCTGATTCTCACAGGCGAGCGAAAACCACGCAAGTCCCGGCAGCTGGCGCAGGGCCAGCACACAGTCGCGCAGGATATCCTCGACGAATTTCGGGTGCTCGTAGGCGTACTCCGTCACGTATTTCTCATCCTCACGCTTCAACAGTGGATAGATAGGCGACGAGCCCTGCTGCTCCAGCAGCGCCACGAGATCCTCGATAAAAATACACTCCTGCCCCGCCGCAAAGCGCACCTGCGCGCGGCACAGCGAGCGCTGGTTGTGTGCGCCATAGCGCGAGATGGCCTTGCTGCACGGGCAGAGCGAAGTAAAGGGCACATCGACTCCCAGCGTAAAGCGCATGGCCTCGCCGCGCGCCTTGCGCCCCATAAAGCAGCAGTCCACATCCAAAAGCGATGTCTTGCCGCTCACGGGCGCCTGACGCGCCACAAAATATTTAAAGGACAGCGCGACCTCGGCCGACTGCGCCTGCAGATGGTCGAGCGCCTCCGTGAGCATCTGCTCCATTTCGGGCTCCGCCAGCGGCTTTTGGCTCCACGGCATGAGAATTTCCAGAAAGCGCGACATATGCGTGCCCTTGTACTCCTGCGGCAGGGCCACGGTGAAGCGGATGCGCGCCAGCACCTGCTGGAAATCGCCCGTTTTCGTCTTGATGAGAAACGGCAGGTGGGCCTCCGTGATGCCGACGCGCTGGATGGCGATGCCGCGCGCATCCGCACTGCTCTGTACGTCCTGCATCAGTCGTTCCCCGTCTCGTAGGCGATGGGATCCTTGACGCCCGCCTCGGCAAAGCCCTGCAGGCGCAGTTTGCAGCTGTCGCAGACGCCACAGGCCTTCGCGCCACCTTTGTAGCAGCTGTGCGTGAACTGATACGGTGCGCCGAGCTTGCTGCCGAGCAGCACGATGGCCTTTTTCGAGAGGTTCTGCAGCGGCGTTTCAATCGTAATCTGCTTGCCCTCCACGGCCGTGGCCGTCGTCGCGAAATTCGCGAGTTCCTGGAACTTCTGGATGAACTCCGGACGGCAGTCGGGATAGCCGGAATAGTCGACGGAGTTCACGCCGATGTAGACGTGGCTCGCGCCCAGCGTCTCCGCATAGGCCATGGCATAGGAAAGGAAAATGAGGTTGCGCGCCGGCACATACGTGGGCGGCACCGTCGTACGGTTCACGTCACCCTCCGGCACCTCAATGTGACTGTCCGTGAGCGCCGAGCCGCCGATGGCGTCCATATTCGTCTCAATGATGAGATGATGCGGTACATGATAGTACTGCGCAATCTGCTTCGCACCCTCGAGCTCGATTTTATGCCGCTGATGATAGTTAAAGCTGATGGGATAGATTTCGTAGCCTTTACTCTGGGCCACGGCCATGCACGTGCAGCTGTCGAGGCCGCCCGATAATAACACTACTGCCTTTTCCATGATTTTTCTTTCTCCTCCGGACGGCTCCGCCGCCCTGCGCGCCCCCGCGCTTTAGTCCTTAGTCCTGATGTACATTCTCACTCTCGAAGCCCCGGATAGCCGTGATGGCCTCCTGGACGTCCGGTGCGCCATAGACGGCACTGCCGGCCACGAGCACGTTCGCGCCCGCCTGCCGCACGAGTTTACTGGTCTCGGCATTGATGCCACCGTCGACCTCGATGTCGCAGTCGAGCTCGAGGTCGTGCAGATTGTGGTACAGCATGTGGATTTTCTCCAGCTGTGACTCGATGAATTTCTGGCCGCCGTAACCGGGGTTCACGGTCATGCAGAGCACCATGTCCACATCGCCCACGAGCTCCTCAATCAGGGCCAGCGACGTGCCGGGATTCAGCGCGATGCCGGCCTTGCAGCCCGCGGCGTGAATCTGCTGGATGATGCGGTGACTGTGGCGCGCTGCCTCCACGTGGAACGTGATGATATCCGCGCCCGCCTCGGCGAATGCCTCAATCTGCGTCTCGGGATGCTCGACCATGAGATGCACGTCAAACGTCGCGTCCGTGCATTTGCGCAGGCTCTTGACCACCGGCGAGCCGATGGTGATGTTCGGCACAAACGTACCGTCCATGACGTCGATATGAATGTAGTCGGCACCGGCGGTTGCCACCTTCTGCACCTCGGCCCCCAGGTTGGCGAAGTCCGCCGAGAGGATAGAGGGAGCAATTTTAATCATTTATAGGCCTTCTTTCTTGCAGTGTTGATTTCTTCTAAAATATTCAGGTAAGCGTCGTAACGCTCCTGCGTAATCTGGCCGTCTGCCACGGCCTGCTTGATAGCACATTCCGGCTCGTGACTGTGGCTGCATGGCTGGAAGCGGCACGCATCAAGATACGGACAGAACTCGGGGAAATACCCCGGCAGCGCCTGCGGCGCAAGCTCCGTGAGCTCCATGGCGGAGAAGCCCGGCGTATCGACGATATAGCCGTCCTGCCAAGCGATGAGCTGCGCCGCGCGCGTCGTATGGCGACCGCGTTTGATTTTCTCACTCACCTGCCCTGTCTGCAGGGCGAGACTGCTATCGAGCGCGTTTAAAAGCGAGGACTTGCCCACGCCCGAGGGGCCGGCGAACACCGTCGTCTGCCCTGCCAGTTGCGCGCGCAACGGCTCAATACCCTGCTGCGCAGCCGCCGACACGTAGAACACGGGATAGCCGATGGCCGCATAGTCCTGTAAAAAACCGTCGGCCTCGGGGCGCAAATCCATTTTGTTGATGCAGATGGCGATGTGCGGCAGGCCTGACCATTCCGCGAGCACGAGGAAACGATTCAAGAGCAACGGATGCAAATCCGGCTGCGCCGCCGCAAATGTGAGCACGACCTGCGTGACATTCGCCACTGCTGGTCTTTTCAACAATGTCTGCCGCGGCAGCAGCTGCTCGATAACGCCCGTACCGTCGGGCAGAAGCGCTATCTGCACGTCATCGCCCGGCACCACGCCGGTGGAACGGCGCGTCTGCTTGAAGCGCCCGCGCAGCTTGCACGTCACGAGGCCCGCCGCCGTCTGCACGTAGAAAAAGCTGTTGTACGCCTGAATGACTTTACCCTGCTGCATCACTTACCCTTGCCTGTCCCGGTTCCCGGCACGGGGGCTGCATTATTCTCAGCTCCACCTGCCGCACTCTGGTTCTGCTTCTCTTTTTCCTTCTGCTTGCGCTCGGCCACCGTGATGGTCACCGTAGCGCCCTCGTCAGCCTCGCCCGAGAGCGACTGGCTCACGACCGTGCCCGGCGTGGCGCCCGTCACCGGCTGCTGTACGACCTCGACCTTAAAGCCACGTGCCTGCAGCAGCGTCTTGGCGGCGCTGGACTCCATCGTCACCACATCCGGCACGTTGACCTTTTTGACCTTCTTGCCCTTGCTCACGACGAGCTCGACGGAACTGCCCTTCGTAATCTTCTTGCCGGGACGCGGGTCAGTGTCAAGCACCGTGCCCGCCTCGTCCTCCGAGTTTTTCTCGTAGACGTTGACCTTGAGGCCCATTTTCTCCAGCTTGGCAATGGCGTCCGCTTTGCTGAGACCGCGCACGTCGGGCATCTCCATTTCCTGGCCGCCCTTGCTGACTTTGAGCGTCACGACGCGCTTTTCCTTGACCTTGGCACCGGCCTCCGGGTCCTGTGCAATGACCTCGCCCGCTGGCACGTCGGCGTTATTCTCCTCCTGCACGCTCACGCGCAGGTTCTTGTTCTCCAGCGTCTGGCGCGCCACCGCGAGCTGTTGGCCCGTGACGTTCGGCACCTCGACCTCCGCCGTGCTCCAGAACTCACCGTAGCTCATAAAGGCGCCGACAAAGAAGCCCATGAGCAGTACGAACACGAGACCAAAGATGAATTTCTTCGACTTAAAAGCCGACTTTGGCGCCTCCTCGTCCAGCCCCGCCGGCTGTGCACGACGTGGCGGCAGTGGCTGCGCCGTGGGCTGCACTGCGGGCATGACGCGCGTCGCATATGGGTCCTCGCTCGCCGCAAAGTTCGCGTTGCCGCGCAGCATCTGCTCGGCCTGCTCGATATCGTGCACGAGCTCGTTGCTGTCCGGCCGCATAGCCGGGTCCTTGCTCATGGCGCGGCTCACAATGGCCTCGACCACAGGCGGGATGGCTGGGTCAATTTGCCGCACGGGGACTGGCTCCTCCTGCAGATGCTTCATCGCGATGCTGACCGGCGTCTCGCCCGTGAACGGCAGCTGGCCCGTGAGCATCTCGTAGAGTACGACGCCGAGTGAGTAGACGTCCGACTTCGGCGTAATCATGGTACCACGCGCCTGCTCAGGGGAGAAATAATGCACCGAGCCCACGACGTTGCCGCTGTAGGTCATCGTCGACTCCGTCACGGCGCGTGCGATACCGAAATCCGCCACCTTGACCTGACCATCGGCCATGACAAGGATATTGTGCGGCTTGATATCGCAGTGCACGAGCCCGTGCGTATGCGCGTGTGCCAGCGCACTGGCGATTTCCCGCGCCGTCTGCAGCGCCTCCGCCACAGGCAGGTGCCCCTGCTGCTTGATGCGCTCTTTCAGCGTCGTGCCCGGCACGTACTCCATGACGATATAGTGGTCGCCCTCCGACTGCCCGACGTCGTAGATATTGACGATGTGGGGGTGGGACAGGCGCGCAGCGGCCTGTGCCTCGCGCTGGAATTTCGTGATGAACTCCTCATCGCTCTTGAACTGCTCATGCAGGATTTTCACGGCCACGGTGCGGCCGAGCACCAGATCCATCGCCTTATAGACGTCAGCCATGCCGCCGCCACCGATTTTTTCCTGCAGCTCATACCGCTGGTCTAATACCCGCTGGGTCATGTCATTTCCTCCTAACCATCGTTCCCGGGCTGCGCTGATGAACATATCTGCGTCGCCCTATCTATCATAAATGCCATGCTCTCTGGCGCCGCTAGCTGTACTGGCCAGTGCTCAGGACAGGCTCAAAATAATCTTGCGCGCTATTGGCGCGGCCTCCGTGCCGCCGCCACCGCTGTTCTCCACGATAATGGCAAAGACGATTTTGCGGTTCGGCAGCTGCGCCGAGCCGATGAACCACGCGTGATCCTCGCCCTGCGCATTCTCTGCCGTGCCCGTCTTGCCCGTGACGCGCACGCCACTGATATTCGCGGCGCGGCCCGTGCCCTTTTTCACCACGTCCTCCATATAGGTATCGAGGAGCGCAGCCCGGCTGGGCGTCGTCACATCCTTACGCCAGGTCTGCGGCACAGTCTCACGCACCGTAAGGCCGCCCGGCGTCACGACGCGCTGCACGAGATACGGCTCCATGATGGTGCCGCCGTTCGCAATGCCCGCCGCCAGCAGCGCCATGTGCATAGGCGTCACGAGCAGGCTGCTCTGGCCGATGGCCGTCTGCGCCTGGTCGCCTGAGCCCAGCGTGCCAAACGGGGGCAGATGTGATTTCGTCATCAGAATGTCACCGCCGATTTCCTGGTCGAAACCGAAACGCTCGAACGCGCTCTGCAGGCGCTTGTCGCCGAGGCGCATGCCCAGTGTACCGAATGTCACGTTGCAGGACTCGGTCAGCGCCTTTTGCAAATCGACCGTACCGTGCACCTCACCGTGACTCTCGCGGATGGTATGACCGCCGCCCACGTCGAGCACGCCCGTGCAGTCAAACGTCTCACTCGTCGTTGTGACGTCCTCGCGCAGCGCCGCATCGGCGATGAGCGGCTTGATGGTCGAACCGGGCGGGTACAAGCCCTGCACGGCGCGGTTCAGCAGCGGCCCGCCCTCCTGCTGCGACAGTGCCTGCCACTGCTGCTCGATATTGTTCGGGTCATACGAGGGCGAGCTGACCATAGCCAGCACGGCCCCCGTCGCCGCATCCAGGACCACGACGGCCCCGCGCCGGCCAGCCAGCCCGTCGTAGGCTGCCTGCTGCGCATCACTCTCGATGGTCAGGTAGACATCGTCGCCACGGTCGGACTGGAACAGCTGAGCCAAGGGGCCGAGGCGGCTCATGTCCGCCGTCTCACCGAGCAGGTCACGGTTCGCATGGGCCTCGATGCCCGCACTGCCGATTTCCTGTCCCGTATAGCCCGTGACGGCCGCAAACGCCGCCCCCATGGGGTAGCTGCGCGTGCCGTCAGCGCGGTTCTGGGCCAGGGCCCGCCCCTGTGCGTCGAAAATAGTGCCGCGGATGATGTTGGCCTGTGTCGCGCTGCGCCGCATATTGAGCGGATTGCCCGCGAGTTCGTCAGCCTCCCAGGTCATGAGCCAGATGACATAGGCACCGAGCGCCGCCACGCAGACGAGCAGGAAGGCGGCCGCGCCCAAAATCTGCCTATGCATACGCCAATCGTTCATGCCGTCCGCCTCCCCACTGAGAGTGCCGCCAGGATGCCCAGCAGCATAAAGCAGGATACGAGCGAGCTGCCGCCATAGCTCACAAACGGCAGCGTGATGCCCGTGAGTGGCAGGAATTTCGTGACGCCGGCTACGATGATAAACGCCTGCAAGAGCATAAGCGCCGCACAGCCGGCGGCCAACAGGGCCTTTTTCTCCTCACTACAAGCCAGCGCGATGCAGATGCCGCGCCAGAACAGCAGCACATAGCAGACGAGCACCATGAGTGCGCCCACGAGGCCCCACTCCTCGGCAATCGCCGCGTAGATGAAGTCTGTGTGCACCTCGGGAATAAAGCCCGGATGGCCGAAGCCGAAGCCCGTGCCCCAGATGCCGCCCGTGCCGAAGGCAAAGAGCGACTGCACGACCTGATAGGCCATGCCGTTCGGGTCAGACCAGGGGTTCAGCCAGATGGCCACACGCACGCGCACGTGACCGAACAGCGCATAACTCACGGCCGCCGCCAGGCCAAAGAAGGCCAGGGCGAGAAAGACGTAGCTCTTGCTGCCCGTCGCCATGTAGGTCATGAGCACGGCGATGCCGAAAAACAGCAGTGCCGAACCGAGGTCTTTCTCCACGACGAACATGAGCACGGCGAGGCCCCAGATGCAGATGAGCGGCGCGATAAAGCGCAAAGGCGGCAGGCGCAGCAGGAGCAGACGCCGCCGCGCGGCCGTCAGCACCTGCCGGTGGTCCGACAGGTAGGCCGCGAGGAAAAACAGAATGAGAATTTTGCCAAACTCCGACGGCTGCACCGAAAGCGGCCCGAGCACGAGCCAGTTCTTGCTGCCGCCGATTTCTGTGCCCAGCACCATGGGCAGACCGAGCACCACGACGCAGACGAGTCCCAACAGATAGGGATAGTCCAGCAGCCGCTGCCACTGCCGCCAGAGCGAAAGCACACCCAGAAAGACGAGCAGCGCCACGCAGAGCCAGCGCAGCTGTGGCGCAAAAAGCGCCATTTTCAAACGGCCGATTTCTACCGCGCCCACGCTCACAAGGGTCAAGGCGATAGGGAACAGCCAGCTGTCGGCGCGGCAGCGCACGAGCAGCACCTGAATAAACACGGCCAGTACGCAGGCCAGCCCCAGCCACGGGGCAAAGGACCAGTCCATACCGGCGAGCAGTTCCGTCGGGCTCGCAAAGCCCAGGATATGCTTTTTCGCGATGAGTACAAGCAGACCGGCCAGCACAATGCCCAAAGGCGCGAGCAGGAGCCGGCTGCTGCCAAACTGCCTCATGACACCTTCACCACCACGATGACCGTCACGTTATCCGAGCCGCCCGCGTTGAGCGCCTGCGTCACGAGCGCTTGCGCTGGGTCCTCGGGCCGCTGGGCCAGCAGGGCGGCGATATCCTCATCCGTCACATGTTTCATGAGCCCGTCCGTGGCCAACAGCAGCATATCGCCCGTTTGCAGGGCAAAGGTGCCCGTATCCACTTTGAGTGCCGGTGCCACGCCCACGGCGCGCGTCAGCATATTTTTCTGCGGATGCACGCGCGCCTCCTCCGGCGTCAGCGTGCCGTTCGCCACGAGATCCTCCACGTAGGAGTGATCGCGCGTCACCTGCTGCAGCTGTCCCTGCCGGTACAGGTAGAGGCGGCTGTCGCCCACGTGGGCCCAGCAGGCCGTGTCCTGCTCAATATGCAGCGCCGTGGCAGTCGTGCCCATGCCCTGACAGCCGGGATGCGTGGCCGCATATTGCAAAATGGCCACGTTGGCCACCTGCATGGCCGAGGCCAGCGCTGCACCGTCTACAGACGAGCGGACGGCCAGCTGGGCCTGCATCGTCTCCACGAGGATACGGCTGGCCACCTCGCCTGCCGCCTCGCCGCCCATACCATCGGCAACGATATAGCTCGCGGGCGCACAGACGGCGAGGCTATCCTCGTTGGTCGCGCGCACGCGGCCGATATCCGTGGCTTGAAACACCTGTAACACTGCGTTCACCTCTCGAACTGGAACTCAGCCATGCCGATGCGGATGGTATCACCCGGCTTCAGGTAGGCCGCCCCCTGCAGGGGCTCATCGTTCACGTAGGTATGATTGCGGCTGCCGAGGTCCTCGACCACGTACTGGCCGCCCTGCTGATAAATGCGCGCGTGCTGATGTGAGACGAAGTTCTCGGGAATCACGATATCGTTCTCTGCGCCGCGTCCGAACGTAATCTGCTCGGCAAAGGCAAAGCGCTGTCCCACGAGCTCAGGCTCATCGGCCTCCAGCACAGTGATGACGGCCTCGGCCCGTTGCACCTCCGGCGGCCGCGCCGCGCGCCGGGCCTGGCGCATTTCGCCAAACATGCTGCGCGCCAGCCGTGTCACGAACCAGAGCAGCCAGAGCAACATGCCGTACTCCAGTACGACGCGTACGCCTTTCAAAAGATAGGCTGTAAACGGCATCAAATCACCTCGTAACGCAAGAGCGACTCACCGATGCGGATTTCGTCACCCGGTTGCAGGCAGGCCGCCTGCACACGCGTGCCGTTCACGAACGTGCCGTTCGTGCTCTGTGCATCGTGCAGCACATGGCGGTGCCGCTGGTAATCAATCCAGGCATGCAGGCGCGAAGCATTCTTGTCGGTCAAAATAAACTCATTTTTGTCGCGCCGCCCGATATAAATCTGCTTTTCCCCGAACTCCAGATAGGCCTCCTCATCCGGCCCCTCGGTCACCGCCAGCGACACAAATTTATGCTCTGCTGGCAAATTGAGTGGCCGCTGCGGGTCGAGGTGTGAGCGCTCGAGCACGAGCGTATGCGGCTCCGTGTCCTCGCTGACGGCCTCGCCGTAGGACGAGGTCAGTTCGTAGAGGCCACGCGAGAGCGTCTCCTCGCGGCCGATGCTCAGCCTGAGCTGCCCGTCCATCACACAATCCTGCACGATGACCTGCTTTTCCACATACGTCGTGAGCTCATCGATAATGCGCTGCGCGCAGAGGCGGTGATAGTCCTCCGTGCCGAGCGTGATGACGAAGTTGTTCGGTGCCGCCTCACCCGCTTTGCCGCGGCACTGCCGGCGGATTTCCTTTTCCAGCCCGTGCATGAGCTCCACCGGCTCGAGGTCACTGCTGAATTTCTTGTTGAAGAATCCTTCGATGTGATTGGCGAGGAAGGATTCCATTTTACCTAATCCCATACTATCGCTCCCTCCGCCCCGCAGGGCCTGCACATCTAACCTATTATAACAAAAAGACTGTACTTTTTAAAGAAAACACTGCGTTAAGCCTCCGTGGCACCTTGCGTACTTTCCTGCAGATGCTGGTTGCGCAACTGACCGCAGGCCGCCTGGATGTCCGTGCCCATCTCACGCCGCAGTGTCACCTGCAGGCCGTGCTGGCGCAGATAGCGTTCGAACCACTCGATGCGCGCGCGGCTCGGCCGCAGCAGCTGCCGCTCCCGCACGGGATTGATGGGGATGAGGTTCACGCTGCAGAGCTGGCCGCGCAGGAGTTTCACGAGCTCGCGCGCCTGCGCCTCGCCATCATTCAGCTGGTCGATGAGGATGTACTCATACGTCACGCGCCGCCCTGTTGTCTCCGCGTAGTGCTTGGCCGCCGCTACGACGTCCGCGAGCGGATATTTACGGTTGATGGGCATGAGCTCACTGCGCAGTTCCTGATTGGGCGCGTGCAGCGAGACGGAAAGGGAAATTGGCAGGCCCTCGTCCGCCAGCAGATACATGGCGGGCACAATACCCGACGTAGAGAGCGTGATGTTGCGGTAGCCCATCCCGAGCACGTACGGCTCATGCAAGAGATGCAGAAACGTGATGACCGCGTCATAGTTCATAAGTGGCTCACCTGAGCCCATGATGACGAGCGTGTCCACCTTGCCCTGCTCCGCCGTGCGCAGCAGATCGTTGATGTAGATGACCTGCGCGAGCATCTCTCCCGCCGTGAGGTCACGCGCCATGCCATGTACGGTCGAGGCGCAGAACGCGCAGCCCATGTTGCAGCCCGCCTGCGTCGAGACGCAGACGCTGTTGCCGTATGGCTGACGCATGAGCACCGTCTCCACCGCCGTACCGTCGGCAAACGCGAGCAGGAATTTTGACGTGTGCCCGTCGGACGAATCCAGCCTATCGCGGCACGCGGGCTGCTGGATATGAAACGCCACATCCAGCTCGCCGCGCAGGGTCTTCGGCAGGTTCGTCATCGTGTCAAACGTGCGCGCGCCTTTCTGATACATCCATTCCACAACCTGCCGTGCGCGGAATTTTGGCACCTTGTAAGGTGCCAGCAAAGACTGCAACTCCTCGAGCGTACAGCCGAAAATTTCCTTTTGCATCGTTACTCCTTCTGGCAAGCCCCCGACTTATACGGCAGCGTTAGGGCACATAAAGGCACACGTTGCCGCATATGCCCGCCTGCCACCGTTAAGGCCCGTCACAACCTCACGCGCCCCTTACGCCTGACGGCGCAGACGGGCGATAAAGAAACCGTCCGTACCGTCAACATGCGGATACAGCTGTATCATCTGGTCTTCAGCGTGCGCGCTGGGCAGGGGCAGGAAATGTCCCGTTGGCTCCAGCGCAAAATCGGCATGCTCGCGCAGGAACGCCGCTATTACATCCTTATTTTCCGCACGCTCGATGGTGCAGGTGCTGTAGACGAGCACGCCGCCCGGCCGCACAGCCTGCGCCGCGCTCTGCAAAATTGCCCGCTGCAGTGCGGGCAGAGCCTGTACCTCCGCCAGCGTTTTATGCCAGCGCGCGTCAGGCTTGCGCCTGAGCACGCCAAGACCCGAGCAGGGCGCGTCGACGAGCACGCGGTCGGCCACGCCTGCATAGCGCGCGCCGATTTCCCGCGCGTCGACGAGCACGGGCTCGATGATGCTGATGCCGAGCCGGTCGGCATTTTCCTGAATGCGCGCGAGCTTGTGCTCGTAAATATCACCCGCGACGATGCGGCCGCGGTTCTGCATGCGCTGTGCGAGGTGCGTCGTCTTGCCGCCCGGCGCCGCGCAGCAGTCGATGATACATTCACCCGGCTGCGGGTCCACGACGTGCGCGACGAGCATCGAACTCTCATCCTGCACCTGGCAGCGCCCGTCCTGCAACGGTGCCAGCGCGTCCAGCGCACCGTGCGCCGTCACGACAAAGCCCTCGGGCGCCCAGCGTGAGGGCGTACAGGTCACGTCTGCCGCCGCGAGCGCCTGCGCCAGTTCCGCGGGTGTCGTGCGCAACGTGTTCGTGCGCAGGCAAAGCGGTGCCTCCGTATTGTTGGCCGCCGCGAGCGCTGCAGCCGCGTCGAAGCCGAACATTTTGACCCAATGCTTGACGAGCCACTGCGGATGCTGGGCCGTGAGCGCAAGGTTTTCCGTCGCGTGACCTTTGCCCGTAGGGAATGCCGCTTTGGCCGGCTCGCGCACGGCCGTGCGTAGCACCGCGTTCACAAAACCCGCACTGCCGCGATGCCCGCCTTGCTTAGCGAGTTCCACCGCCGTATTGCAGGCCGCCGAGACCGGCACTTTATCGAGATAAAACAGCTGGTAGAGCCCCAGCCGCAAAATAGCCAGAATACGCGGCTCGATTTTTTTCAGTGGCCGGTTCACATAGCGCCGGAGTATCCAATCCAGTGTCTCCCCCGCCCGCACTGTGCCGTAGACGAGCTCCGTCACAAAGCGCCGGTCCTGCGCCGTAAGCTCCGTCTGACGCAGATTGCGCGCCAGCGCCACGTTCGCATAGGCGTCCTGCGTGTAGACCTCCATTAAGATTTTTACCGCCAGTTGGCGGGCCTGATCAATCATCGTCCTCTTTCCTTTGCATAGGGCCGAGAATGGCCTCTTTCTGCGTGCGCGGATGCGCCGTGCCCGGCAGGATAATCTGCTCGAGCTCGCGCCGCACGGCTGCCACGTCCACATGCGTGTTGTAGCAGGGGCCGTTCGGGCGGATGTTCAGCACGCCCACGGCTGGCAGCGGATACACATCCTGAATGCCGCTCATGAGATCGCGCTCACAGGCGATGGCCAGCACAGCCTGTGGCCGCGTCGTGTAGACAATCTGCCGCGCGAGCGTGCCGCCCGTGGCCACGAAAAAATGGAAACCCATTTCGTCGGCCAGCGCCACGAGTGCGCCGATATCACAGCCGCCGCATTGCTGGCAGTTGTGCGGGTCGCGCGTAATCTTGCGTGGGCAGGTCGCGAGCTGCAAACAGTGCGGCGTCACGACGAGCAGCCGGTCCGCCGGCACCTGAATATGCTGCCGCTGAAAGAGCACGTTGCTCACGGCGATAAACGAACCCTCGAGCTGCCGCCTTTTAATGCCGAACGGCCGCCCGAGGCGCACGGCCCACGGAAACAGCGCGTTGATGAGCGCATAGCTCTGTTTTTGGCAGAGCCGCAAAAAAGGCAGCTGGTTGATGGCCAGCACGATGTTCAAAATGCCGAGCAGCACAAGCCCGATGAGCGCCGCAAACACGCCGCCCACGACGGCGGGCAGCCACGTGGCCAGCGCCGCCAGTCCCGGCTGCATAATGGACCATAAAGCATAGAGCACGACGGCCCACAGAGCCGTCGCACCCAGTAACAGGCCGAGGAACAGGCGCTTTTTCGGCCGTCCCGGCACTACGATGTTTTTCTTTTCCTGCATGGTTGGTAGTGCATACCTCCGCCAACACACAAATCAAAAATAACTGCGCTGCCGCTCACGCCTCCGGCGAGGCAAAGCAGGCCGGCAACACAAAGCCGTGGCCGTTCAGATAATCCGCCACGGCCATGCGCTTCTTGCCCGGTGCCTGCAGCTCCAGCACGCGCAGCACGCCGTCACCCGTCGCCACGAGCAGTCCCTGCTGCTTGTCCGCCGCGAGCAGCGTGCCCGGCGCCGCCGTCGTTGACTGTGTCGTCAGCTGCGTGCGCCAGATTTTGTATTTCTCTGCGCCGAGATACGTATAGGCGCCCGGCCAGGAGTCGAGGCCGCGCACGAGGTTGTGCACCTGCTGGGCGCCCTGCCGCCAGTCGATATGCCCAGTCTCCTTCGTGAGCATCGGCGCGTAGTTCGACTCGCCCGTCTGCGGCGTGCGCTGGAGCGTGCCGTCAGACAGCTGTGTGAGCGTCTGCAGCAACACTTCCGCCCCCATGGCCATGAGGCCGTCATGCACCTTGGCGAGCGTCGTGTCGGGGCCGATGGGCAGCGTCTGCCGCAGCAGCATATCACCCGTATCGAGGCCCGCGTCCATAAACATGGTCGTGACACCCGTCTCCTGCTCGCCGTTGATAATACACCACTGCATGGGGGCCGCGCCGCGATAGCGCGGCAACAGCGAAGCATGCACGTTGATGCAGCCATAGGGCGGGATATCGAGGATGGCCTGCGAGAGAATCTGCCCAAAGGCCACGACCACGATGAGGTCCGGCTTTTGCGCCTGCAAAAACTGTGTGAACTCCGCCGTCTTGACTTTCTCCGGCTGCCACACGGGCAGCTCGTGCGCCACAGCCCAGGCTTTCACCGGCGTGGGCATAAGTTTTTTGCCCCGGCCACGCGGCTTGTCCGGCTGCGTCACGACGCCGAGCACCTCGCAGTGCTCGTGCAACGCCGCGAGGCAGGGCACGGCGAACTCCGGCGTACCCATGAAAATGACCCGAAAGCGTTTCACTTGTCCTGCCCCCTGTGAATGCTCTGCGCAATATCAATAAAGAGCTGCCCCTCGAGGTGGTCGCACTCGTGCTGAATGCAACGCGCGAGCAGACCCTTCGCCGTCAGATGCTGCTGCTTGCCACGGCGGTTCAGGTAATCCACCTTGACCTTGGCCGCGCGCTCAACCTCGCCGAAGATATCGGGTACGGAGAGGCAGCCCTCTGTATCCGTAGCCTTCCCCTCCCGGAACGTGATGACCGGGTTGATGAGCTCGACGAGGCCGTGCTCATCCTGACAGTCAATGACCACGGCACGGATGGGCACGCCCACCTGCGGTGCCGCGATGCCCACGCCGTCGCTCTCGTACATCGTGTCTGCCATGTCGTCGAGCAGCTGTTTGAGTTTTTTGTCGATTTTCTCCACGGGCTGGCAGACCTCTTTCAGTACGGGGTCGCCCGCCTTGCGGATATCCAGTAATGCCATAAAAGCGTTTTCTCCTTATTTCTTTGCGTGAAAGCTTACGGGAACGCTGCTTAAAACGTCAACGTTCCCCTAACACAGGCCTCAGCGCCGCATCAGTTTACCCGTGTCCAGCATAATCTGCAGCACCGTATTGGCCGCCGCCTGCAACGACGGCACGGGCAGATATTCAAAGCGGCCGTGGAAATTTGCACCGCCCGTGAAGAGATTCGGGCAGGGCAGGCCGCGGAACGAGAGCTGTGCGCCGTCCGTGCCGCCGCGGATGGGCTGCACATCCGGCTCGAGGCCCAGTTCCGTCATTGCCTGTTTTGCAAGGTCCACCACATACATATGGCCGTTTTCAATTTGCTCCAGCATGTTAAAATACACATCGTGCGGCTCGATTTCTACCGTGCCCGCACCGTATTTCGCGTTGAAGAACGCCGCCATCTCGTCGAGCAGCTTTTTGCGCGCCGCGAACTTTTCTTTGTCGTGGTCGCGCACGAGCATATGCATGACGGCCTTTTCACAGCCGCCCGCCAGCTTGTACACGTGGAAAAAGCCCTCGTAGCCCTCGGTGTACTCCGGTTTCTCGCCCGCCGGCAGCATTTGCTGCCACTCGCTCGCGAGCGAGAGCGCGTTCTTCATTTTGCCCTTGGCGTCGCCCGTGTGCACGCTGACGCCGTGGAACGTGATGACGGGATTGGCCGCGTTGAAATTCTCGTACTCCAGGCCGCCGATTTCGCCGCCATCCACCGTGTAGGCGAAGTCCGCCGCAAATTTCTTCACGTCAAATTTCGCCGCGCTGCGCCCCGTCTCCTCATCGGGCGTAAAGCCGATGCGGATTTTCCCGTGTTTGAGCTCCGGGTGCTGCACGAGGTACTCGATGGCACTGATAATGCTCGTGACGCCGGCCTTGTCGTCGGCGCCCAGCAGCGTCGTGCCGTCCGTCATGATGATATCCTGCCCCGCATAGCGTTTAATCTCGGGGAAATCCGCCGTGCGGAACACGATATTTTGCGCCGCGTTCAGCACGATATCCTGCCCGTCATACGCCTTGATAATCTGCGGCTTGATGCCATCGCCCGGCGCGTCCATCGCCGTATCGAGATGCGCGATAAAACCCACGGTCGGCGCCGCGACGCAGCCGTTCGCCGGCAGCGTCGCCATGATATAGGCGTGCTCATCGACCTCCACATCCGTCAGGCCGAGCCCCTTCAGCTCCGCCGCGATATGCTTGGCCAGCACCATCTGCCCCGGCGTCGACGGCCAGACCTGGTCGTTCTCCTCATCCGACTGCGTCGCATACGACACATAGTCCAAAAAACGTTTTACCAGTACATCCGTACCAATCTGCATCACAAAAACACCTCTGAATTCTCTGTCAATCAACAATACATTATACAGCAGTCCCGCCCTTCCTGTAAACCATTTCCGCACAACAAGCAAGCCGCGCCAAAAAATTAGCGCGGCTAACAATACTACTTAAATTGAGTTCTCCCATTTCGATGCAAGTCAGTTACATCTCCAACATTGTAATTAGATAGCCAAACCGTTCTTACGCGCGAGTGCTCTAATCTGATCTGCCGTCCATCCGGAAAGATGCTGAATCATATCGAGATGCATGTTATCTTTGATCATTTTGATAATCATGCCGCCTTCGCCCTCAGTCTTACCTTCGGCTCTGGCTTCTTCGCGCTCCTCGCGAATATTCATCAGGTAGCTCATATAATCACGCTCCTCCTGCTTGCGCTGCTTAACAGTGTGGATTTCCTCTTCAATCTCTTTCACCAATGGATCATCGCTAACCTTGCCCTCCAGATACTCAAGAAATGACTGAACATCTGGTGAAACATCGTTCATGCTTCCCTTGGAACTAATGACGATTTTCTCGACTTCATCGGGAAATACGAGATTAGGGTCATCCACGCATACCGTCTTAAATCTGTAGACGTGCCGTGAACCGTCGAAAACCTTGAATGGGCAGAAGAACATGATGACCGTTGGCCGGAGCTCAGAGTACAGCCCGCCTTTCACAAGTTGATCAACATCAAGCTCGCCCTGATAGAAGCGCATGCGCTTAGCCATCACGATGGACGGCTCCGACGTATCCGCCGGATTTAGCGGTGCCCGTTCACGGATTTTACGTACCTGCATTTCAAGGTCATAGGAACGGTGCACATCATCCTCGACATAGACGTCCAGTCGTACACCCTTGCCCTCATAGTGACTCTGCAGCGGTTTCTCATCCTCATAATAGGCGATGTCGCGTATATGCCACGGTAGGAAACGGTTCAACGTGTTGATGCAAATCCGCTTGTTCTTCATGACGCACTTGAACATGTAGTCGTCCGTGAATGTCAAGTCCCACCAGTCCTTGTATTTCGGCACGTGCATCATCTCCTTTATTCTTATTTTACGGCGAATAGGACGAAAGTGCAAGATAATTAGCGCAAGGCCGTCTGGCAACAAAACCATGCGGCCATACTTTTGGGGTAATACTATTCTACACTTATTGAGGCCCGACGTAGGGCTTGCCGTTGACGGTGACGTTCGTGTAGGTGATGTTGGCCTGTGGCGTGTTCTCGCAGCGGATGGCCTGGCCGTCATAGACGTTGACGCCGGTGAGTGTGCAGTCCTGCCAGGTGAAGTCGTAGACGGGGTTGCGCTCGTAGGTGTAAACTGTCGCGAGCGGCTTGTGGTGCGCGTTGGCCGTGATGTTTTGCATATGCAGACCGTGGATGTCTGGCGTGTACTCGCCCACGTCACCGCCGTCGTAGGCCATATCGACCGTGAGCACGGCGCGGCTCACCTGCTGGATGGTGTCACCGTAGGCGTTGAAGTCCGTGAGACCACCGCCGCGCTGTGAGTTCGTTTTAAAGCGGTAGGCCCAGCGCAGGTTGGGGCTGTCCATGCGGTTATTGAGGCTGTAGACGTGGCTCACGCCGCCCGCCATTTCGCTGCCGACGGTCACGCCGCCGTGCCCGTCGTGGAATACATTGCGCTCGATAACCACGTTCTCCGTCGGCACGCCGACACGGCGGCCGTCGTTGTCGCGGCCGGCCTTGATGGCGATGCAGTCATCGCCAGTCGTAAAATCGCTGTCCTTAATCCAGACGTTGCGGCAGGCATCGGGGTCCACGCCGTCCGTATTCGGCCCCGCCGCCTGAATGGTCACGTGGTCAATCGTGACATCCTCGCAGAGCGCAGGCGCCACGTTGTACATGGGCGAATCCTTGATACGCACGCCTTTAATGAGAATGCGCTTACTCGCATAGGGCGCGATGAGCGACGGGCGCAGGTAGTGCCCCTTGCCGAACACACGCTGCTCTACAGGCACGTCACTATTGCCCATGTCCTTGAGGTTTTCGCTGTCCTCGTACTGGCTCGGCGCGCAATTTTTCCAGAGGCCCGCGCCGACCCAGGGCCACCAGGCCTCGCCATGGCCGTCTATGATGCCCTGCCGCTCCTTGCCGCTGCCCGTGATGGCGATGTCCTCGGCACCATTCGCGTAGATAAACGGCGAGTAGTTATAGCACTCCGTGCACTCAAAGCGCGTAAGCACGATATACTTTTCGTAATCGCGCGGGCGATTGCTGAACTCCACCACCGCGCCGTCCTGCAAATGCAGCTCCACGCGGCTCAGCAGCGTCAGCGGACCCGCGAGGTAGAAATGCCCCGGCGGCACCTCCACGACGCCGCCGCCCTTATCATGCACGGCCTGCACGGCCTGCTGAAACGCAGGCAAGTCATCCTGACGGTCAGCCGAAACAGCGCCGTAGTCACAAACGCTCACGCGCACGTCCTGCGGGATGACGGGCTGCTTAATCTGCGCCGCAATGGCTGCCGCCTGTTCGGGAATGGTTGCAGCTGCAGCACTTCCCGACCATGGCAGCGCCAGCCATGCCACTGCCGCCAAGGCATAAAAAAGATTCCGCTTCATCTGTATGTCCTCCGTCCTGTCTATCTGGATAAATCTTAGTCTATCCTAGCATAACAAGTACGCGGAAACCATACAAAATATTTGGCAGAATCTGTGTTAATTTATGTAGTTCGGCTCGTCTTCCGTTGTAACAGCTGCGCCTGCCCCCTCAGCGCGTTATCGTACCTGTACGGAAAACTGAGCTGTATAGATCCTCCATCAGCGCCAGTCCGCCCCGGTAGCCCGCATAGCTGCGTTGCGTAATCAGGGTCTCGTTGAGTGGCAGGCTGACGTAGGTGTAGAGATTACCTGTATCCTGCGCGACAAATTTTTCCCAGTTACTGCCGAGAATCACACTACGCGGTCTGCCCTTTAGGCGACGGCGCAAGTCCTCCTCAATCAGGCCGCCATCACTTTCAAAGGTCACGCGGTCCTGAAACTCTGCCGCCCGCCCGGTCAGGAACTTGCGGATGGCCTGCTGGTCCTGCTGGCGCACCGTCTCCGTAATGTAGATTTGCGCCGGCTGCAGACCGAGCTCCTCTACGAGAAACGCTGCGATGCCCGTAGCATAATGGCTGTCCGCCACGAGATAGAAATCCTCCGGCAGCTTATTCTGATACTCCGTGATGAAATCCGACGCTGCCTCAAAGTACGCATAAAAGCGCCGCTCCTCACGGGCAATCACTTTTTCTGCCCGCTTGGACAGGCCCGCGTAGGTGGCGACCTCCCGCAGAAACCGGCTGGTCTCAGCCCCGCCAACCGGCAGGATGGGATAATGCAGGTAAGGCGTGCCATATTGCGCCTTGAGCAGCTCGACGGTCTTGCGTCCGACCCACGGGGAAAGCAGCAGATTGAACTCAGCCTCCGGCAGCTGCTGCCACTCGGACACACCGGCCGAGCCATAGCCGAACAGCACATGTACATCAAGTCCCAGAGCTGTCAGGAGGCGCTGGATTTCCTCTAGGTCGCCGCGCCAGAACGGGTCCTGATACGGCACCGAGGCGAAGACATTCACGCGGTGCGGCACGACCTGTGCCGACCGCTCCCCGACATACTGCTCGATAATGGCCCGCATCACCTCCTCGTGCCCATAGTAGTTCGAGCCCTTGAAACCGGCGGTCTCAACGCCGATGACCGGATAGCCCTCCTCCGCAAAATCCCTGGCCACAGACAAAGTATCGTCGCCGACAATATCGGCCGTGCAGCCGGTCAGAATGGCGTACAAATCGCCGTCGAGCACGCGCAGCGCGCCTTTGACATTACGGCGCAGTTTATTCTCGCCGCCGAACACCACATCCTGTTCATCCATATTCGAGGAGGCGATATGTGGTCCCCCGCCATACCCCTCGCCCTGAAAACCGGCGCCCGACACGGCATAGGTCGTGGCCTTGGCCGAGCAGCCCGGCCCCGCATGCAGGATGGGCAGCGCCCCAGGGATAGCCAGCACCGTCTGCTGTGCCGCCAGAGCGCAGCCATAACGCGGCTGTTCAATCAAATTTAACGCCTCAGCCAATTTTTTCACGTCCTTCCTCTGCTTCTGCCGCTACGGTTGCGGCGGTCCGGCCTGGATACAGCTGTCCTTCATTCAGCCACCAGTGGGAATACGGCAGCCGGGCATGACGCGCGACCGTCTCGGTGAAGCGGTGCGAGCGCAAGCCGCGCAGCAGGCGTCGCCCCATGTTCAGCACACCCTCGTAGCCGCTGCTGGCATTGGCATCTGTTTCCAAAATCGTCGGAATGCCCACCTTCGTGCCAAAGGAAGTCAGCCCCGGGTGGCGCACGACCACAAAATCCGGCTGCAGCTCGCGCAAAAGCTTCACAATGCGGTACGGCTGCTTGTTGCACACGCTGACGCGCTGCATATCCCCCTGGGCAGCCGTAAATTCCTGCAGGAGATACGCCTGCTCTGCCGTATCGGGATGCAAGTCATGGTGCAGCATATTCAACCCGACGACCTGCAAGCCCAAATCTTTCACGAGATTCGCCAGGTTATACGCATACGTATCGCCCGCAACGATATAGATGGTCTTTCCCGCGAGCTGCGCCCGCAGGTCCGCCAGCTCCGCGGCGATACGCTCCCGCTCCTCAGCGATGACCTGCTCTACCGCCTCCTCGCGATGTGTCAGGCGGCCAATCTCGCGCAGCCAGCGGTCCGTCCAATCCAGTCCGTACGGTGGCGGTGTCTTGACCTCCGGCACGCCATAAAGCTCCTCGAGCGAGGCGGCGATATAGGTCGCGAGTGTCTCGCAGATATGGGCCGAGCACGCTGCCTCCGAAAGCTGCGCGATATTTTTGATCGTCGTCGTCATCGGCAGGACCAGATTGATACGCAAACCGATACGCTTGAACAGGTCGGTGAAAACATCCTTGTCCTGAAAATTGAACATATTGACCAAATCCGGCTGGGTCTTGCGCGGCGGTGGCACCAGCTTGCGGAGAATGGCGTGATAACCCGCATCAAAGCCGGACGACCAGGTCTTGGACTTGAAGCCCTCACAATAGACGGGCACCACCGGATAACCCAGTTCTGACTCCATCTCGCTGGATATACTCTCGATATCCTCGCCGATAATGCCCGCCGCGCAGGAACTCAGGACGAAAATCGTCTTCGGCCGAAAACGCCGGTCCGCCTCGCGGATGGCCGCCCGCAGCTTCTGTGCAGCGCCATATACCGTATCTTTCTCCTGAATGTTGCTGCTGATGATGCGTGCCCGCGCGGGCGGCGCGCCCTGTATCTCGGCTGTACTGCGCTCACGCACATTCTGTGCTGAGACATCCGTCATGCAGCCGAGCGGTGCATGGCTGACCACGGCCGCATCGCGCACGTTGAGCGTCATCGACTCACTGCAGCCCTCGGCGCAGTCGCTGCACTGACTGAAGCCACGTCCTGGGCAGCGCACATGCCCCGTGGCCGCCTCAGCTAACAGCTGCTTGCCAGAACCGTCGTAGGCAATGATGGTTTTCAACCTGCGGTCCCTGACCTCCACTTCTGCCGTGCCTTTATATACTTTCATCGTACAAACCTCCTTTAATGCCAGCGCACCAGACGCCGCTCCAGTATCGCTATGCCGCCATTAAGCAGAGAAACCACGATACCAATCAACAAAATACCGGCAATAACCCGGGTATAATCCGCAAAGTCCGCATAATAACGTACATAGTAACCCAGCCCGGACTGCGCGCCAATCATCTCGGCTGCCGTCAGGACCATGAAGGCATTGGCTACGGCCACTGGCAATGCCTTCATGATGCGCGGCAGGCAATAGGGCCAGAGCACATGCCAAAGCATCGACCAGGCATTCAGATTCAGCGTCCGCGCCGAATCCAGCAGCTTGGGGTCAATACCGCGCACGGCCGTGGCCACCTGAATATAGATCTGCCAAAAGATACTGCTGAAAATCACAAAGATGGAAGCAATCTCAAAACTCGGCAGCACGGCCACCGCATAGGGCGTATAAATAATCGGTGGCACTGGGCTGATGACCTTCGCCAGCGGCAGCAGCGCCTCACTGAGACGTGTACTGCCGCCGGTAAGCAGGCCGAGCACAATGCCCAAAATCAGCGCCAGCCCCATGCCCGTGCCCAAAAGATACATGGATGAGCCTATCCCCAGCAACATTTTCCGCCAGTCCGTCGCAAAGATGGCCACAATATCACGCAGCTGCGGATAGAGCATGGTATTGACGGCATCGCCACTGGTGAAAAACTGCCACAAGACGAGCGACAACAGAATGATGCCGGTGATATCCCTGCCTGCCCTCGCACTCATATAACCACCTCCTCACCACCAATCTGCTCCCCGATGGTACGGAAAAAGCAGCTCAGGATACTTTGGCTCAGCTGCCGGTAGGCCTCCGTCAACACGATTTGTTCACGTCGGCGCGGCCGCGCAAACGGCACAGTAAACTCCTCCGCAATCTTTTGCTTATCCATAAAAAACACGCGGTCCGAAAGCAGAATAGCTTCATCAATATCGTGCGTGACCAGGACAATGGTCTTTCGCCGCTGTTCCTGCAGTAAAAGCTCCTGCAGCAGGTCCTGCAACTGCATGCGGTTCTTCGCATCGACGGCCCCAAAGGGCTCGTCCAGCAGCAAAATCTCCGGGCTCATCGCCAACAACCTGGCGATGGCCGTGCGCTGCTGCATCCCGCCCGACATCTGGTAGGGATAGCGGTTCTCCGCTCCTGCCAGACCGACCCGGGACAAATACTCGCAGGCGCGCTGTCCCGCCTCACGCGAGGCCAAATCCGGCTGAGCCTGCCGCGCGCCAAAAGCCACATTGGCCTTCGCTGTCATCCAGGGAAAGAGCGCATAATGCTGGAAAACCACGCCGCGGTTGCGCCCGGTACCATGACTTTCCCGACCATCGATATAATAATGTCCGCTGCTGGGTTCCTGTAAGCCGGCTAAAATGCTGAGGGTTGTACTTTTGCCACAGCCCGAAGCCCCGATAATACTGACGAATTCGCCCGGCGCCACGGAAAAATTCATCGCGTGCAGCACCTCGTTGGTCTGGCTCCCATCGTGATAGACCAGCGAAACATCCGCAAACTCGATTTTGGGTGACCTGGCTTCAGGCATGGTCACCACCTCCCGGCCACGCACCATCATTGCGTTTATACTCCTCACGCAGCTGCTGCCAGACAGGCTCTTCCGGCTCCTCTGCCAGCAGCGAGGCGAGTGCCTCCTGATACAGGCTCGTATCGATATGTTTGGCTATATCCGCCTTGCCCTCAATATAGCCGACATAGCGCATCGTATCGTAAAAATCCACGACGCGCTCGCCCGTCGGGTCAGGTGAAAGCTTAAAATGTCCGTAGGTGTAGAGCTGGCTGCGCAAAATCTTATCATCAACCTCTATGGTCTGATGCACGAGTGCCAGCGTCTTCTCCGGCTCATTTTTCAGCATACGATAGGCCTTGAGCTGCGCCCGCAGGAAACGCACGAGCTCCGGACGGTGCGCCGCAATCTCCTGGCTGGTCGTCACCAGACGGCAGCAGATGAAATCCGGTGCCAACTCATCGACATGCAGCGAGGAGACCAGCCCCTGTTCATGTGCCGTGTCCCGCAGATTGGTCGCGACATTGCCGACATCAACCTCCCCTTTCTTCACCGCTTCAATAATGGTCGGTTCATTGGCGAGCTCAACAAACTGGATGGTACTGAGGTCAATGCCCCGACGCACCAGTGCCCCGCGCAGGGCGATATCACCAGAGGACGCGCGGATGACACCAATGCGCTTGCCCTGCACCGACTCAGCGGTCAGATTTTCCCACTCGCGCTTTTTCTCTGGCAGAGTCACCAGATCTGCACCCTCACTCATCTGCCCGCCGATGATGACGAAGTCCGCGCCGCCATCTATCATGCGCAGTGGGGCAGCCGAGCCAATACCGCCCGTCGTGAGCGCGACCTTCCCCGTCGCCAGTGCAGACAGAGAGTCGGAGGAAGGGCCGTTCATGACCTGCAGCTGCACTGGTACGCCTTCCTCCTCATAAAAACCGGCATTCTGCGCCAGTACCGTCAGCGCGCTGCCGACCATATTCGTGTGGATGGTCACCTGCAAAGGCTCGCTGTCTGCGTTCTTGGCAGAATCAGCCTGGCTCCCGCAGCCCAGTATAAGCAGGCTGCTGACGAGCAGTAATATGGCCGCCACTGCGGCAATGTTATGTTTCATCGAACTCACCCCTATGAAAAAAGCCTGCCGCTCCCCTGACCGGGGCGGCAGGCTTCCGTTTTCGGATAACCCGCATGACCATGCGTGAATTTGTTATATACGATAATCGTCCTTGAGATTTTCCATCAGGCCGTACTCCATGAGAATTTCCTCGAGACGCTCCTGCGTCATCGGCGTGGGAATGACAAAATCCCTATTTTCCTCTATCTCCTTGGCGAGAGTACGGTACTCGTCGGCCTGCTTTGCCTCCGGCTTGTACTCGATGACCGTTTTACGGCGAATCTCGGCGTGCTGCACGATATTATCCCGCGGCACGAAATGGATAAGCTTGGTGCCGAGCTCTTGTGCAAAGGCGCGCAGAAGCTCAATCTCACGGTCGACGTTGCGGCTGTTGCAGATGATGCCGCCGAGGCGGACACCGCCTTTCTTGGCGTAGCGCTGGATGCCTTTGGAGATATTGTTGGCGGCGTAGAGGGACATCATTTCACCACTCGCCACGATGTAGATTTCCTTCGCCTTGCCCTCGCGTATTGGCATGGCAAAACCGCCGCATACGACATCGCCGAGTACATCGTAAAAGACGTAGTCCAAATCATCCGTATAGGCACCGAGGCGCTCCAGCAAACCAATCGACGTGATGATGCCGCGACCGGCGCAGCCGACACCGGGCTCCGGACCGCCTGACTCCACACAACGCGTGCCCTTATACCCAGTCTTCATGATGCGGTCCAGCTCGATATCCTCGCCTTCCTCACGCAGGGTATCGAGCACCGTCTTCTGCGCGAGCCCGCCGAGCAGCAGGCGCGTCGAGTCTGCCTTGGGGTCGCAGCCCACGACCATGACCTGCTTGCCGAGCTCTGCCAGGCCCGCCGTCAGATTCTGGGTGGTCGTCGACTTGCCGATGCCGCCCTTGCCATAAATGGCAATCTGTCGCAATGTATCTTTCGCCATAAAATCTGCCTCCTAAATTCATCTGTTATATATCGCAAAAAAATTATACTGGTCGTTTATGTCTGCGCCTTTCATAGCGCAGCAAATCCTCTACGGCCTGGCTTATCGGCAGCGTATCGCCTGTCTCCAGCGGCGTGATGCCCTGGGCCTGCAAAGAGGCATAGGCGCCGCGGCCGATAGCCTCCGCCAGCACATAACGGCAATCCGCCAGACGGCTCACCGCCGCCTGCATCGCCTCTGCCGCGTGACTGCCGTGCTGACACGGGGAAACGACCTCCCGCTGTCCGATAACTTGCCAGTTTGTTCCGTCCTCCGCCAGCTCGACTATCTGGAACGTATCTGCATGACCGAAATGGCGGTCGATATTTACGCCATCGCTGGAAGCAGCCGCCAGTAGGTAGCTCATAGTACTCCTCCTTTATCTACGTCCCCGGCCTCAATTGAACCGCGTGCGCACGACGGAATAGATATCCTCCAGCAGCCGCAGGCCGCCGCCATAGCCGACATAATAGCCGTTGATGACGAGGCGTTCATTGACCGGCCACGAGACATTCAGGTAATGCGCGTCCGTTTCCTGCGCCAGCTCTTTTTCCCAATAACTGCCGATAATCAGCGGATAGCCGTGATAATCTGTATTTTTGATATCCTGATGGATTTCCCAGCCATCGACGGTAAAGGCCACGTTGGCACGGATATGGTAGTTCAAATCCGCAAAATAGCCGCGAATCGGTGCCTGATATTCCGCCGGCGTGTCGTCCACCACGTACTGATTGGCCGGCAGGCGGCCGAGGTCGTTGACGAGAAATTTCGTAATGCCCAGCGCATACTGGGCATCGGCCACCACCGAGAACCGGCGGGACATCGCGCGTGTCTCGAGAAAGATATCGGCAAAGCGCTCGATGTAGCCATAATACTCTGACTCACGCTCCTCGATGTATTTTTCGACTGGTTCCGGTGGCAGCTGGGCAAAGTCAGCCACGGCCCGTACAAATTTGCTGGTCTCAAAGGCGCCAATCGGCAGCGTCGGCCAATGCAGGTATGGCGTGCCAAATTTCTTTTGCATGCGCTGGACGTTTTCCAGCCCCACCCAGGGAGAAACGAGCAGATTGAAACCAGCATAGGGAATTTTTTTGATGTTCTGCACCCCGCGGTGAATGCCGAAGATGACATTCGGTTTGAGGCCGATATCGCGGAGCAGCTGTTCGAGCGCGCGGTAGTTGCCCGCCCAGAACTCGTCCTGATACGGGACATCCGCCCAAATATTCACGAGCAACGGGTCTTTCTCCGCCTCGGGCACTGGCTCCAGATACTGTTCGATAATGGCATCCACGACCCATTCATGACCGCGGTAGTTATTGCCCTTGAAACCAGGCGTCGAGGCGAACAGCACCGGTTTCTCCGCCCCCTGGAATTCACTGACCACCTCCTCAATCGTATCGCCGACAATCTCCGACGTGCAGCCGCTGAGCACGATGAACATGTCCGCGTCGATGACCTTCAGCGCGTTGGTAATGGTCGCGCGCAGCTTCTTTTCACCGCCGAAGACGACATCGCGCTCGTTGACACTCGTGCAGGGAAAGATGTTCGGTGAGTAATGCCCGCTGCTGCCCGCGGAGTTGGACAGCTTCTCGGCGCAGCCCGGACCGGAATGCAGGATGGGGATGGCCCCCTCGATGGCCTGCACCGTCGACATCGCGCTCATCGCGCATTTGTAACGTTGCTTATCGAGAATTTTAGCCATGGGCCACACCTCCTTCCGCCGTCTCACCCGGTGCCTTTTGCTTTTGCTGTGGCCGCTCGAGGAAGGTATCCACCTTTTGCTCATACCACCATTTGGTGTAAGGCAGCTTCACATGCGCCGCCAGATTTTTCTCAAAACTGCGGTTGCGCACGGCGTTCAGCACCTCATAGGCAAAATCCAGCGTCCCTTTATAACCAAAAATCATGTACTCATCGGCGACAAACAAGGCGGGAATGCCCTGCTTGATGGCCCAGACCGTGGAGCCGGGGTGCCGCGACAGATAGAGGTCCGGCTGGTAGCGGTTCAGGATATTGAGCACCTCGAAATTCTGCTGGTCGGCTACACTGGCCTTAAAATTCTTGCCATGCTGCAGCAAGAAATCCATCGAAGGCGGCACCTTGCCGTTATCATACTGCTTGTCATAGTGCCAGGCCGCGCCCCAGACGACCTCCATACCAAGTTCCTGCAGTACGCGGGAAACCTCAAACGTATAGCCCGGCCCCATGCCGATGACGCAACGCAGGCCTTTGAGTTCTTTTTTGACCGCCTCAATCTGCGGCAGGTAAATGGCCCGCTCCCGCTCGATATATCCCTCGACTTTTTCCTCCTCGCCAATAGCCTGGCCCACGGCGCGCAGCCAGGTCTCAAAGCCCTGCACGCCGAGCGGGTTAATACTGCGCACATACGGTACGCCGTATTCCTGCTCCAGTGCCGTGCCCAGATAATTGCCCAGCGTGCCGCAGATAGATACGGTCGCCCGCGCCTCGGACATGTGCGCCAGCTCCTCCACCGTCGCATTCGCGTAGAGGAAAACCGGCTTGACCCCGAACTCCGCAAAAATCTTGATAATCTCCGGTCTGGCGGATTCATAGAAATTCTTGAAATTAATGGTATTGCGTTTCTGCCTGGGCGGCTGCACAATGCTCGTGAGCACCGCATGATCCGAAATATCGAAACCTGTCGCCCAGATACGGGACTTGAAGCCCTCGCAGTGCACGGCGGCAATGGGCACGGGGATTTTCTCGCGCAGCGTCTCGACGATGCTGTCGATATCCTCGCCGATGACCCCGGCCGCGCAGGAGCTGGCGACAAAGATGGCCTGCGGGTGGTAGCGCTCGTAGGTCGTGCGCACGATAGCCGCGAGTTTTTCGCTGGCGCCAAAAATTGTGTCCTGCTCATTCATATCGGTACCTATATATACCGTATGGTTCACGATACCGCGCTTTTTGGCCACCTGCTTCGTCACGCGGTAGCTCTGCGTGCCCGTCGTCGAGCAGCCCGCCGGACCATGATGCACGACGGCCACATCCCTGATGCCCGAAAGCTGTGACAGGGCGCAGGAGGACAGGCAGGTGCTAGATTGGGAAAAGCAGCGCGAGCAGCCGCGCAGCGTCCCACATTTGCTTTGGCAGGCCAGGTCCTGTAAATCTCCCGCATAGCCCGTGATGGAGCCCAGACGGCTCTCGCGGGTACCGATATCTGATAGTTGTAACTGTATGGCCATCGAATCATCCTCTCCTCTTTAGGTCAAGGTGTTTCCTGTTGTATTTCATTGTCCCACGGCTTCTGCCAGCTGCTCCTCCTCTGCGTCCGAGGCGGCAAACAAATTCGTCGACAGGTAGCGCAGGCCCGTGTCCGCCAGCACCGCCACGATGCGCTTGCCCCGGTTCTCCGGGCGGCGCGCGAGCTGCGTGGCCGCGTAGATGGCGGCACCGGAGGACGTACCAATCAGGATACCGTCGCTCTTGGCGACCGCGCGGGCCGTGCGCACGGCGTCTATACCCTCTACGGCAATCCAGTCGTCATAAATTTTGCGGTCCAGCGTCGCGGGGATGCGTTGGGGCTCGACCCCCTCAAAAGGATGCACACCGGTAATTTCATACTCTGGTGCAGGATTGTCCTCCGTCGGCAGGGAGTCCGGCCCCGGCTGCACAGCTACCACCTGCAGCTGAGGGTTCTTGGACTTGAGGAACGCACCCGTACCAGAAATCGTGCCGCCAGTGCCAACGGCCGCCACGAGGATGTCGACCTTGCCCTCTGCGTCGGCCCAGATTTCCGGGCCCGTCGTGCGCTTATGCACGTCCGGATTGGCCGGGTTGGAGACCTGATCGACAAAGAATACGCCTTTCCTGCCCTCATAACGCTTGTGCAGCGCCTTGCAGGCCTCGACGAAGTCGCCGTCGGTCTCCGCAAGAATTTTTGCCAACTCCGGGTCATCGCCGAGCTTGATGGCCTCCCCGCCAAAAGCCCGGATGACCTTGAAGCGCTCCTCACTGACCTGGTCTTGAATATAGACGCGGAAATGGTAGCCTTTAGCTGCCGCAATCGCTGCCAAACCAATGCCCGTGTTGCCACTCGTCGTCTCGATGATGGTGTCACCCGGATGCAGCAGTCCCCGCTGCTCCGCGTCCTCAATCATCGCGTTGGCGATGCGGTCCTTGACGCTTTGGTTCGGATTGAAATATTCCAGCTTGACGACCACCTCGGCCAGCAAGTGCTCCTGCCGCTCGTAATTTGTGAGCTCCAAAAGCGGCGTATGCCCGATGAGTTCCGTAATCGAATGATGAATAGCCATGAAAATCTTCCTTTCTGTTGCTCTTGTTTTACTGATAAAAACTGCTATGACCCAGACCATTTGCCTGTGGCCAAAACTCAACCGTGAGAAAAGGTCTCCCTCACCCGTAAGGCGTTCTGCCATACCTGGCGGCCGCACTCGGATTTGCCCGGCACGCCGACGGCATCGGCGCGGCAGCGCTGGCAATGGCGGAACACGTCGATGTAGGGTGCCGCCTCGGCGCGTGCGCGCTCAATCTCTGGGCAGGTCGGCACCCGGCAGTCCTTGAGCTCGGCCTGCGGGATGAGCGGAATGATGTTATACAGCTGCGCGCCCGCCGCCGCGACCTGCCGCGCAATCTCCTTGATATGGAAACTGTTGATTTCCATAATGAGTACGGTGTTGACCTTCACCAGCATGCCCGCCGCGGCTACCTTGTGGATGCCCGCCAGCTGATTCTGAATGAGGATGGTCGCCGCCTCTTCGCCGCTGTAATGCCTGCCGTGATAGGTAATCCCCCGAACGATCTGGGCCCCGATAGCGGGGTCTACCGCATTGACCGTGACCGTCAGGGTATCGAGCCCCAGCTCGATGAGCTCGTCCGCCCGTTCGTCCAGCAGCAGGCCGTTCGTGCTCATGCACTTCAGTAAATCTGGGAAACGTCTGCCGATAGCACGGAACGTCTCGAGGGCACGGTCCGAGGCCAGCGTGTCCCCCGGCCCGGCGATACCGACGACGCTGAGCTCAGGGCAGAAGCGTCGCGCCCGCGCGACGTATTCCGCCGCCTCCTCTGGCTGGATGAGGCAACTGGCAACACCTGGCCGCTGCTCCACATCATTCTGCTGGCGGTCGCAGAAACGGCAGGCGATGTTGCAGCCGGGGCAGACCGGCAGATGGATGCGCCCCCGGTTCTGCCGGGCGCCGAAGCAGGGATGCAGTTCCCGCACGCGTTCATTGTCCATAAAAATGCCTTCTTTCGCTCATTGATAGAATGCAAAAACAGAAGCCCACCACAGACTATCCCTCGATAATCTGTGGCAGGCTTCTGTTCGTCAGATGACCTGCACTCTATATGAAATTTTATTACTATCAAATGCCCTCTCCATCCAGACCGGTGAACCGCTGCTTGACCGTGCGCTCTATCTGCACCACGTTGCCGGCTTTCACCACAATGACCAGTTGGCCAAAGTCTAAATGGATAAATGCGGTGCGGATGCGCTGCGCGAGACCGGTGAGTTCCTCCTCTGCCATGCTCGCATGCTCCCGCTGGAGACACGCTCCCGCCAGCCGCAGCTTTTCTTCCCGTTCGACCTGGATGAGTCTGCCGTCCTGCGCTACGAGCACCACCTGCCCATAACAGATATCCTGCAGGCATTGCAGGATATACTGCATCACGCTGGCTGGTATGACTCCCGGTTCGATACGTTTGCCAACTTTCACGGGCATCGCCCCTTTCCGAAAGTTTCAGTCAAACACATATTATCCATATATGTTTTATCTATGCCATTGATTGTTTTTAATAATACACGTCCGCCCCAAAATTGTCAAGGCTTTTTTTATAAATGTTACGTAATTCCTGCACCAAAAAACGGAATGCTTTTTTCTGTAGCATTCCGTTGAATTTTTTACTTATTTTGGTTGCCGGCTCACTGCGCGTAGCAGCAGAGCTCGATGAGGTTGCCATCGGGGTCGCGCAGATAGATGCTGTCCATGTCGCCGCGCGCGCCGTAGCGCTTCACCGGGCCGAGCTCGATGGGTGCTTTGCGCTCCTGCAGCTTCGCATAGACGTCAGCAATCGGCTCATCGACCTCCAGGCAGAAATCCTGGCTGCCCGGCGTAGCCTTCTGCGCCGCGGGCGGATATTCGCCCGGCCGTTGGTGAATGTTGATTTTCTGCTGGCCGAAGAACAGCGCGTAGCGTCCCTCATGTGACTCGAGGCGCATGCCCAGCACATCCCGATAGAAGCAGATACACGCCGGCAGATTGTTTGTCGTCAAGACCAGATGATCAAAGCCCTTGAATTTCATCGTGCTTTCCTCCCTCAATATCCCCTGACCTGATTTACTCTCTATTCTATCTTGTATTCGCGCACTACGGCCCAAATCCTTGCATAGCGCACAATGTTTATGAAAATTTAACCTGCAAAAAAGGAACCGCCACCTGACGGTTCCCATGTTAAGGAAACGCTGATTAAATCGTCAGCCCATCTTGCCGCATCTTTTCCGTCTATGCGTCGTCAGGTCCTCTCGGCATAGCCACCGCTATGCCTGCGAGTCCCTTCCTAGCCTAGACGAAAAATCTACGACAATCTGGACCAACT
>ONCF01000029.1 GCA_900316275.1 uncultured Veillonellaceae bacterium | reverse complement strand
TTCTCGCCGCCCATGGCCCAGATGAACGTGTAGTTCTTCGTGCCGCAGCCGGCGTGGATGCTCCAGGACGGGCTGATGACCGCGTCCTCGTTGTGCATAACGATGTGGCGCGTCTCGTCGCCCTGGCCCATCATATGGAACACGACATCGTCATCGCCCACCTCGAAATAGAAATAAATCTCCATGCGGCGCTCGTGCGTATGCGCAGGCATCGTGTTCCAGACAGAGCCCGGCTTCAGCGCCGTCATGCCCATCGAGAGCTGGCAGGTCTCCAGCACATCCGGATGGATGAACTGGTTGATGACGCGGTCGTTTGCTTCCTCCATCTTGCCGCACGGCACCTTGCGCGCGTCTTTGAGCGTCAGGAGCTTCGTCTGGCACGGCTTGTGCGCCGGGGCCGACACCATGTAGAACTTCGCCGGCTTACTGCTGTCGTCACTCTTGAACGTAACTTCTTTCGTGCCCATCGTAATGTACAGGCAGTCCTTGTAGCCGAGTTTGTACTCCGTGCCGTCCGCCGTGATGACGCCACTGCCGCCCACGTTGAAAATGCCGATTTCGCGGCGCTCGAGGATGAATTGCGTGCCGAAGTTATGCCAGACGTCGATGCCCTTGTCGAGGGGGACAACCTCCTTGACCGGCATACAGCCGAACGTGACCATGCGGTCGACATGCGAATATGTCGCCGTCACCGTGTCCGGCTGAAACAGCCCCGTGATGAGGAACTCCTTGCGCACCTCCTCGGTGTTGTACCGCTTGAAATCCACCGGATTGACCGAATAACGTACATCCATCTTACTAACCTCCAAAATCACTTCTGCGACTTCATAAACGTCTCGAGTTTCATCCTGTCGGGCAGGCCCTCGTTGTCGCCCGCGACCATGACCGCGAGCGCACCGATAGCGGCACCGCGATGCGCGGCCTCACGCAGTGTCTGGCCCTCGAGCAGCGCGCTGATGGTGCCCACAGCGAAGCCGTCACCTGCGCCGACCGTGTCGACGACGCGCTCCACATGGAAACCCGGCGAGTCGAACGTCTCACCATCCGCCGTCTTCACGAACGAACCCTTCGCGCCGACCTTCACGACCACGGCCTTGGCGCCCTGACCGATGAAGAAGTCCGCAATTTTCTCCGGCTCGCGTGAGCCCATGAGCGTCTCGCCCTCGCCCACGCCGGGCAGCACGAGGTCTGCCTTCGCCGCGAGCGCGTTGATGACACGCACCATCTCCGCCTTGTCTTTCCACAGCGCCGGGCGCAGATTCGGGTCGAACGAGACACGGGCACCGTGCTCACACGCGAGGTCCATGAGGCGCCCCGCCGCCGCGCGGCAGTTCTCGGAGAGCGCCGCCGGGATGCCCGTCACGTGCACGTGCTTCACGCCCGTCCAGTCGATGCTGTCGAGGTCGGCGGGGTCAAAATGTGAAAACGCCGTGCCCTTGCGGAAATTGATGACCAACGGGTCCTCGCCCGGCGCAGCCTTCGCCTTCATCTGCATGCCCGTGAGGAACTCATCGTCCTGCTTGACATAGCGGTTTTCGATGTGGTTCGCCGCGAGGAAATCGCAGATATGCTCGCCAAACGGGTCCCGCCCCACGCGCGACACATAGGCCACACTGTGCCCGAGACGCGCCAGGCCCACGGAGAAATTCACCTCTGCGCCGCAGACATAGCGCGTAAAATGCTCCACGTCCTTCAGCGGGCCCAGCGTGTCGGCGACAATCAAGCCCATCGGCTCGCCATACGTCAATACTTCTGCCACTTTCATGTACCTCCTGTTTTAACTTGCTCTAATATGCAAGTTATTACATCATGAACCGGTTTACAAAATGAGTAACTCATAAGGCGGCCCCGCCGCCTGAAAATCAATTGTATACTATTGTTGACTCCGGTGCCATCATCTGGCGTCCTGCGTCAGGTCGAGTGCCGCACATGCAACGTGCAGGGCAGCTCGATGTTCTTCGGCGGCGTGGACGGCGCATAGTGCAGATTATGCATCATGCGTTTCACGCACTCGCGGCCCTCCTCGTACGTCGGCAGCGCAATCGTTGTGATACCGCCGCCCACGAGATTCATCCAGCTCCAGTCATCGTAGCCGCACAGGCCCGTGTCACGCGGGAACTCCAGGCCGAGGTCACGCATGGTCTGCACAATGCGCATCGTCGCCACGCCGTTGCCCGTGAAGATGCAATGCTTGCGCGTCGCGTGGTCGCGCATGAACTCCTGCATGACACTAGCATCGCGCAGCTTCTTTTCAAGGAAATAGACCTGCGCCGGGCCCTCGAAATAATCATTGTAGATTTCGCGGAAAATCTGACAGCGGTTGATACGCGTGCTGTTCGTCAGTGGCTGCGTGAAATAGCCCACGCTCTCGTAGCCCTCGCCCTTGAGATAGCGGAACAGCTGGTGCATGGCCTCTTTGTCGCTGCTGTGCACCGTATCGAACAGCTCACGCTCTATGGTGCGGTCCGCGAGCACAATGCGCGTACCCGAGTCCGCCACCTCGCGCAGGAACTCCTCGTTACCGCCCGTCGTGTTCAGGATGATACCGTCTACACTCTGGTCAATCATGTTGAGGATGTAGTCGCGTTCCTTGCGCGGCTCATCGTCAGAGTTCGCAATGAGGATACGGTAACCGAACCGCTCGCAACAGTCGCTGATACCCTTGAGCAACAGTGGCGAGAACGGGCTCGTGATATCCGAGACGATGACGCCCATGACGAACGACTGTTTCGACTTCAGGCTGCGCGCCAGCGAGTTCGGCCGATAGCCGAGCTCCTCGATGACATCGGCGATTTTCTGCCGCGACTCCTCCGACATATACTCAAACTTGCCGTTCAAATAACGCGAAATCGTGGTCTTGGACACACCGGCCTTGGCCGCCACATCCACAATCGTGACCTTTTTCCGCTTGGCTCCCGGCATGGACTTCACTCCTTTGCTCCGTACGTCACCTCTCCACACGTGACGCTGACGGGATGTTTTAACAACGGTCAACGAAACCGTTTTACATTTCTTACTATAGCGCATTTCGTTTCACTTGTCCAGCATTATCTGAAAAAATTTCGCAGTGTACCGGAAAACTACGCACAGCCGCCGCGCAGGTGTTTTAAACAGCAAAAAAACGCACAGAACCTGCGCCCTGAAACAGGGCACAAACCTGTGCGCTTTATGGTCTGCACTGACCTGCTAAGCACTGACCCGTCTATGGCCACGCGGTCTTATTTCTCCAGCAGCAGGCCCACGCGTTTCTTGACCTTCGTCAGCGTCTTGTTCGCGATATAGGTCGCGCGCTCGGCGCCCTTACGCATCTCCGCCTCGAGGAACGCGCGGTCGTCCATGAGACGCTGGAAATTCTCGCGCACGGGGCGCAGCTCCTCGGCCACGGCCTCGCCCACGGCCAGCTTGAAGTCACCGTAGCCCTTGCCCGCGAACTCCGCCGTGATATCGTCCATCGTCTTGCCCGTGACGGCGCTGTAGATGGTCATGAGGTTGTTGATGCCATCCTTGCCCTCGCGGTAGCAGACCTCAGCCTCGCTGTCCGTGACGGCGCTCTTGAACTTCTTGATGATGACATTTTCGTCATCGAGAATGGAAATCGTGGCCTTGGGGTTCGTGTCAGACTTGCTCATCTTGCTCGTCGGGTCCTGCAAGCTCATGATGCGCGCACCCGCCTTCGGATAGTAGCCCTCCGGCAGCTTGAACGTCTCACCATACGTATGGTTGAAACGCGTCGCCACGTCGCGCGTGAACTCGAGATGCTGCGTCTGGTCGGCACCCACGGGCACATAGTCGGCCTGATAGAGCAGGATATCACCCGCCATGAGCGACGGATAGGTAAAGAGGCCCGCGTTGATGTTGTCCGGATGCTTCTGCGACTTGTCCTTGAACTGCGTCATGCGCGAGAGCTCACCGAACTGCGAGCAGCAGCCCATAATCCAGCCCATCTCCGCGTGCGCCTTGTTATGGCTCTGCACGAACACGAGACTTTTCTCCGTATCGATGCCGCAGGCCAGCAGCAGTGCAAACGCCTGCCGCGTCTGCTCACGGCGTTTCTGCGGGTCGATGTGGATCGTCAGCGAGTGCAGGTCCGCGATGAAATAGTAGCAGTTGTACTCCTCCTGAATCACGCGCCAGTTCCGCACAGCGCCGAGATAGTTGCCGAGCGTGAACACACCCGTGGGCTGAATGCCCGAGAGAATGATTTTCTTTGCGTCTTTCGTGTCTTTCGTGTCTGCCATAATATAAGCTCCTTTGCCTACGCTGGAGATTTTTACTAAACAAAAGTCCTTGAAAATAAATTTTAACACTTCGGTAGCTGAATGTAAAGGGCTAATGTCAAAAGTGACAATTCCGCCTTCTTGCACGTGTTATTGTCAACTATGTCCCGCTCTCATGTACACACAGTAACTCTGGATGCCGTGCCAGCCAGCCTGAGAGCTCGAGCCAGCCTTGTCGCTCCGCGGCAAAGCGCACGCAATCCTGCTGCAACGGTAGCGCCTCGTAGGACACGCAGTTGGCCTGCGCGATTCTATCCTTGTAGACGCCGATCTGCTCGCGCGTCAGCCAGTGTTGTGGCGTGACGACGTGGTCGATGGGCTCCGTCAGCGGCTGGGCCAGTGAGAGATAGGTATGCCCCGCTGGTGCAATGAGCTCCATGATGGTCGGGAAGATATTCATATGTTCGCCAATCGTGTTCCCGGCAAACCATGCCCGCTGCAAATCCCGGTGCTGGATGGCCAAGCAGGTGCTATGCAGCTCGCGCAGCGTCGGTTCCCGACGCGGCACGATGCCTGACGCATACGGGATGTTCAGTGTCGCGTGGTCACCCGTCACGATGAACAACGCGTCAGGATAGCGCTGTTTCATAGCCTCGATAAAGTCCATGATGGCCTTATCCGAGTACCAGTAGCACCCCAGCTGCTTTTGCAGCTTGTGGTCACGCTTGACGGACGCAGGGGCGTCTGGCATAACGCGCTCCGTGTTGTAGCCGTAGCGCTCCACGGGTATCGTGTACGGCCCATGGATGGACGTCGTATAGAGGAAATGCAGGACGGGCTCGCCATCATCCAGCTGCGGGATGAGCTCTGCCGCCCGCGCGAGGAAATCACTGTCATATGTGCCGAGCCAGGAGCGCGGTGCCCCTGGGCAGATTTCGAAGCCGTCCATGCTCTGCGCAAAGCCGATGGCCGGCAGAAAATGCAACAGGCTGCCCCAGTTCAGCGGGCCGCCATACCAGAACACCGACCGGTAGCCGAGCTTTTTCAGCTGGTGCGGCAGGGTAATGGCGCGCTCGCCCTCCTGCCACGGCTGCCAGAAGGTCTCATTTTCGTTAAACTCAAGATTCGCGTCGTAAAAGCCCGTGAGCAGACTCACGAGCGACGGCTGCGAAATGAGCCCGGCAGAAAGTGTCGTCGGCACCGAGAACGTATGCGCATCCTCCCAAAATTTGCGCCCATGCTCGACGAGATTGAGAGACTGGAACGGAGGATCCAGCGGGGCCTGATAGTAGCTCTCGCCCAAAATGTAGAAAATATGACTGGGCTGCGCAAGCTTGGCGCCCTTTGCCTGACGGTGGAACGCGGCGAGCGGGTTGCCCTCCGTCTGCCAGCTCTCCAGTGGAGCCACCTTGGCCAACGCGGGCACGACATCTGCATCCCGGTGCGTCAACAGCGCCTTCGGCGGCATGGCGCGCAAAAAGGCCAGCCGTGGCAAATCGTCCCACGTCGCCTTGGCCATAAAGACATCCTGCTTGACCACGGGCGGAATCTCATCCCACTCGCACTCGTTGCGATGGTCGAGTGTGCCCGCATAGCGAATCCAGTAGTAGAACACGATGAGGAGAACAAACACCGCCGTCTGAATGCCCAGCTGCAAGGGATACGGCACCCCGAGCTCCGGCCAAGCCAAAGATGGTAGTCCCAAAAGACCACGCAGCAGGCCATAGCTTGCCGCCATAAATGGCACATAGCTCAGCAGGAGCAGCAGGCCATGATTCTGGTGGAAAAAGATGTCCAGCAGGTTCCGCTTATCCGCCTTTTGCCCCAAAAACAACGTATTGTTGTAGATATCGTGGAAATGGTAATAGAAAATCATGCGCCCGAGGAACGCCGTGTACAGCACTGCGGCATAGAGCAAGCCCACCACCGTGCGCACGGTATCGCCTGCCGCAAAATACGCAGGGATAAAGGCAGCCGGCACAGAGATCAAGAGCAGGGCCAATAAATACACATAGGAATTGTACAGCATGCCCCACCAAAAGCCGTAGCGGAAACAGTGATACCACTTGCGCCACGCCCCGCGCGGCGTTTTCTGCGGCCCGTAGACCTCAATAAAAATCAGTCGAAAAATGGCACACAGCAACGGCGCCAAAAGCGCCAGCTTCAAATCCTGCTGCAGCCCAGCAAAAAATACCGAAAACACTCCGTACCTCCATACAGGTGATAACCTTCCGAAATAAGCTCACACTTATTATACCAGCGAGCCCGCTACCAGAACCAGCTCGCGCATGCTATGGTCGGTCTGGTCGGTGTCCAGGATGTGGATGTCATATAATGAGCCGTATTACTCTCCCTGCGTTACCGTGGCCTGCACGCAGTCCAGCGCGCTCTTGATGACGTCGTCCATGTCGTAGTATTTGTACTCCGCGAGGCGGCCGCCGAAGATGACGTTTTGCTCCTGCGTGGCGAGGTCTTTGTACTGCGCATAGAGCTTTTGGTTGCGCTCGTTGTTCACCGGGTAGTAGGCCTCCTCACCCGGCTGCCAGTCGTGCGGATACTCGCGCGTCACGTAGGTCACAGGCTGTGCCGCGATGTCCTCGCGCCCGCGCATAAAATGCTTGTGCTCGATCGTGCGCGTGAACGGTACCTCGCGCGCCGTGTAGTTCATGACAGCCACACCCTGATGGTTCGCCTCCGTGAAGCGCTGCGTCTCAAAGCGCAGGCCGCGGTACTCCAGCTGGCCGAGTTTGTAGCCGAAATACTCGTCGATGGGGCCCGTGTAGACCACGGTCTGCGCCACGTCCGCGAAGGCCGCACGCTCTTTATTGTAGTCCACACCCGTGCGCACCTCAATGCCCGGCATGTCGAGCAACGCTTTAATCAGGCTGTTGTAGCCGTCCTCGGGGATGCCCTGATAGCGGTCGTTGAAGTAGTTGTTATCGAACGTATAGCGCACGGGCAGGCGCTTGATGATGAACGCGGGCAGCTCTGTGCAGCTGCGGCCCCACTGCTTCTCCGTGTAGCCTTTGATGAGCTTCGTGTAGATATCCGTGCCCACGAGCGAGATTGCCTGCTCCTCGAGGTTCTGCGGCTCGCCCTTTATCGCCTGCCGCTGCTCCGCAATGATGGCCCGCGCCTCCGACGGCGTCACGATATCCCAGAGTTCGCGGAACGTGTTCATGTTGAATGGCAGATTGTAGAGGTGCCCCATGTAGTTTGCGACAGGCGAGTTCACATAGCCATTAAAGCGCACGAATTTGTTGACATACTGCCACACATCCTCATACGACGTGTGGAAAATATGCGCGCCATACGTATGCAAATAAATGCCGTCCCGCTCCTCGCAGGCCACATTACCGCCCACCTGCGCGCGCCGCTCCAACACGAGGCACGTCTTGCCCCGCTCCGCCATCTCATGCGCAAACACGCAGCCAAACAACCCGCTGCCGACAATCAGATAATCATACATAATCATTTCTCCTTCCCCAACCCAAAATCCATGATTTGCCGCAAATTCACCGTGCGGTCCTCCTGCGCCGCGATGCGTAGCAGCCACGGGGCACAGTTATCGCCGCAGGCCGAGGCATAAAACGCCTTTTCTGGCAGCTCACGCATGAGGATGAGCGTCTTCACGCCGCTCGACACCTCACTGCCTCAACGTCTCACCTGCCCCAGCAAATCCAGCCATTGCTGCCAGATGCTGTCGGCGCTGTAGGCCTGCACGCTGTCGCGGGCGCGCTGACCCATTTGGGCGCGCAGGGTCTGATTGCCCATCAGTCGGGCCAGACTCTGGCTGTAGCTCTCGGCACCGTCTGCACAGAGGAGGCCATTTTCACCATCCCTGACCAGCTCATTGACGGCCGGTGCACTGCAGGCCCATGCTCATGGCCTCCGTCATGGCCAGTGGGAACCCCTCGTAGGCACTAGGGTAGGCGCAGATATCTCCCTGCTGCAGTACGGACGGTACGTCAGTCGTACTGCCCTTGAGGAACACCTGCTGCTCCAGATGATATTTCTGGATGAGATGCTGCAGCAGATGCTACTTGAAAGACGGCAGCAGTACCTGGCAGGCCGCACACTGGCTCTCCTTGCCAACATTTCAACCGTTTACCGCATAATACTGCTGCCGGGGGCTTTTCGGTGTATGCGGCAAGGTCCTGCATAGCATTCCCTGCTGCAACAAGGGTTCCAGATAATGTTTCACAACATAACTCTGGGTAGCGATGTGCAGATAGGCGCAAATCTCCTTGCGCGTGCGTGGCGTCCGACAGAAGCGTAGCAATGCCTGCTGTTTCTCATCTAAGACGAGCTGTGCGGAGGCTGTCTGCTCTGTCCCTACATCATGCAAGGCATGCTTGCGCAGCGTAATGGTGAAAAAATCATGCACTACGCTGAACTCTGGTGCTGGCAAACCATACTCGGCCATACGGCGGCGTATCGTAGGGATGCCGGAATAACGGTTCTCTGTCAGTCCCAATACCTCCATAGCCCTGACCAGCACGGGATTGCGTGAGGCCAAACGCGCATGCCCCAGTTCCGCCAGGCTGCTGCAGCCATAAACACCACCAGGATTAACTATCTCCAGTCGGTCATCGAACATCCGTATCTGCACCGGTATGTTTTCACTGTAGATACTGTAATCACGATGGGCAATAGCATTGAGCACCGCCTCACGCACGGCCTCCAGTGGATAGTCCGGCCGTTCCTCATGTTTACCCGTATCGGTATGGATGATGGTGGCATGCCTGACGTTACGGTCCACAAACTGTACGGCCTGTGCCAGCATTTCCTCCATGCTGCCATCGATGCGCTCATTATCCAGGAAACGCTTGCCCAAATCGGTCGTCTCGCCGAGTTCCGTACCGGGCACAACCACCGCCGTGATATCCAGCTGAGGGAAAAATGCCTGCGGGTACTGCGCGAAAAGCAAGGTCGCGCACAGCGTCACGTTCTGCTCCTGCAAAAGCCCCATCAACTGCAGCGTCTCCATATCGGACAGACCAGCCAAATGCGGTTTGCCCACCCTCACCTTTTGCAGATATACCTGCAATTTCTGCGGCGCCAAATCCTTGACTCTCGCCCGTGCTACGGTGCGCAGTTCCGCCTGCTGCTGTCGCCGGAAACTGGTATAGGCATAGACCTCATACTCCGTCATGGGCTCATCGCTATCCCCCACGCGCGTATAGGAGCCGCGCAAACGGCCCCGCCCCTGATAATAACAAGGACGATCCGCATAATCCATCCCGGGGATTTCCGCCGCGACGAAGCAACGCCCTTCCTGCTCCAAGACCGTAAGCACCGGCCGCACCACCGGGTGCATTTGCAGGCACTGCGCATTCACCTGTTTCTGCAAATCCTGCGCATCGTACACGCCCACCGCCGCAAATTCATGTGCTTCATCAAGGCCAAATAAAATGATACCGCCGTCATCCTGATTGGAGAAACTGGACAAGGTATCATAAAGCTTCTTAGGGCAGCCGTGCTGTGCTGATTTGATTTCCAGAGTTGCCGTTTCGCACCGCGTTTTCTTCACTTGTTGGATTAAGTTCTCTAGTTCTTGACTTGTCACTCCACTTCTCGCCTCTTTATTTTAGTTATCAAGTGCCATTCTATTTATTTTCTCTATATTAGCACGCGCAACTGAAGAAGTAAATAAAAAAGGCAACAGCTCCACTGCCACCGGCACCAGTTCGCGCATGGTGTGGACTATCTGGTCGTTGTTCAGGATGTGGGAACAAAATGGCCGAACCAGAAATCCATGATGTGCCGCAGATTCACCGTGCGGTCCTCCTGTGCCGCGATGCGCAGCAGCCACGGGGCGCAGTTATCGCCGCAGGCCGAGGCGTAAAACACCTTGTCCGGCAGCTCGCGAATAAGGATGAGCCTCTTCACACCGCCCGACAGCCGCTCCGGCGGGATTTTCCCCAGCACTGGGCTGTCAATCACGCCGCTGGCCAGCCGGTCCTGAGCCCACGTTCACTGCTGTTCAAAAACCTCTGTTGATACATATTTCTGCTTTTTGCTTGTCGGCTTATCTGGTATTGTCATCCGTAATTTGCCTTGATTTAGCAATGGCTTTATATACTTTTGCAAGAAATTTCTCCGCCCTGTCAAGCCTAAAAATTTCTGCATTTCTGTTCGACTGCGAGGAACTATACAATATTGCAGCAATGTCATTGCTGCTTGTTCCCTATCATGTTCCCTATCTTGTTCCCTATCTTGTTCCCTATCTTGTTCCCTCATAGGACCTATAACCCCAACTGAAACCTCGTCCAGTGGAATAATTGTCCGGAACATATCACTCTCGATGAACTCAGGTATCCCTCCCGAATACATCTTCGTATATTTATACGTATTACGCATGCCTGATTTCCCACTGGTACAAAAATATGCAAAACGACCTTGCCATCGATGACAATACGCTCAGGCTGCAAATACAACGGTGGAAAAATCTTTTCCTTGTTGTTGATAGCGGTCACGAATTCTTTTTGAATATGCTCTACTCGCGACGGTTCTATCCCTACAATCTTACCATCGTCTCGTACTCCCAATAGAATGTGCCCGCCATCGCGGTTAGAAAAAGAACATACGGTATCATACACATCCCGCGTGAT
>ONCF01000050.1 GCA_900316275.1 uncultured Veillonellaceae bacterium | reverse complement strand
GCGCGCTCCCTGACAATGAACTGCGCGATACGCCGCGCCCAGCGTTCCTCGCCATAGTCGTGGAAAATGCGGTTGAGCTCGTCCTCACTGTACTTATTCACCACATCGTAGGCAGAAAAGTCCGCCTCGGGGTCCATGCGCATGTCGAGCGGTGCGTCCTGCATGTAGGAAAAGCCACGCTCTGCCGTGTCCAGCTGGTGCGACGAGACGCCGAGGTCAAAGACGATACCCGCGACCTGCCCGGCCTGCTGGTCGGCTAAAATCTGCCCGAGGTGGCGGAAATTGTCATGCACGATGTCTACGTGGCAGGCCACGTCGCTGAGGCGCTCACGCGCCGCCGCGATAGCCGCCGCGTCCTGGTCAATGCCGATGATGCGCCCCGCAGGCTCCAGCTGCTCCGCGATACGGTGTGCGTGCCCCGCGCCGCCGAGCGTACAGTCCACATAGGTTCCCGCAGGGTCGGTGACGAGGCCGTGCACCGTTTCCTCCAGCAGCACGCTGATATGATGAAATTCTGCCATCGTCTGCTCCCTGCCTTAAATACCTAAACCAGCCAAGGACGCCGCAATGGCTGTCACATCCGGCTCGACTTCCTCCGTGTACTGCGACCACTGGTCGCGGCTCCAGACCTCAATGCGGTTATCCGCGCCCGTGAGCACGACATCCTGCCGCAGCTGAATGCCCGCGTAGTTGCGCAGATTCGCAGGCACGAGGAAACGCCCCTGCTTATCGCACTCCAGCGTGCGCGCCCCCGCGAAGAAGAAGCGCACGAGCGCACGCGCCTCCGGCTTCGCCAGCGGCAGCTGCCGGAGCTTGGCCGCCAGCGCGTCCCACTCTGGCTGCGCGTAGAGGAACAGGCACTTGTCGAGGCCCTTGGTGATGATGAAAGAAACACCCAGTTCTGCCCGAAAATCGGCGGGCAGGATGACGCGGCCTTTCGCATCCAGCGAATGCATATACTCGCCCATAAACATCCTGCCTCACCACCTTTCTGACATTTAGTGACACTTCTCCCCACTTTTCACCACTTTACCTATTATTTTTATAGCAAAAATCGCGCGCTTTGGCAAGGCCTAACGCGCAATTTGTCGGCATTTCCGCGTATTTTTGTGTTGAACAACAAAAACAGCCCCTCCCGCAGGAGAGACTGTCGTAAATTGTGCTATGCTTTTATCAGCTCTTGACCCAGCCGAAACGTTCGAAGATAGGCAGGTAGCGGATACGCTCCACGAAGTCTTTGTCCGTCGTCTCCGTCTGGAACACGGGCACGCGCTCCAGTGCGTAGATGTTGCTCGCCTTGTCCACGTTGCCGTATTTGATGGTGAACGCGGCCTTGTAGCCAGCCTCTTGCACGAGCTGGGCAATGTGCAGATTGTACGTGCCCGTCGGATAGGCCATGTAGTCGGCCGGGTGCCCCAGCTCTTTTTCCAGCCGCTTGCGCGAGTCCACGAGTTCGCTGCGCAGCTGTTCGTCCGTGAGGTCGGTCATCGACTTGTGGTCGACGGTGTGCGACTCGATGTACATGCCGTCGGCATCCATCTCGCGCGCCATATCCCAGGTGATGTAGTTCGGATAGACGCCGAGGAAATTCGTCACCACGAAAATCGTCCCCGTGAAGCCATACTTCTTTAAAATAGGATAGGCGTTTTCGTAATTATCGCGGTAACCGTCATCGAACGTGATGAGCACAGGATTTTCCGGCAGCTCAGCGTTGCCCTCCAAACTGTTGTAGAGGTCATCTGGCGTGATGGAGTGGTAGCCGTGGTCGTAGAGATATTTCATCTGCTGGTCGAAATCGTCCGGCGGCACCGAGAGCGAAATGGCCATGTTGTCCACTTTATGGTAGTTTAGCACGAGCACCTTGGTGCCGTTCTCGCTGTCCGCCACCATGCGCGCCGTCATATGGCGCGGGCTGGCCGCCAGGAACGGAATGGCCAGCAGCAGTACGAGCAGCAGCAGACGTTTCCACCAGCTAATATGGTGCTCCGTATGATTGATATTACCCAGGCGCATGCGTCACACCCTCCATTCCTGTGCACAGCTCACGCTGCGGCAGCGCACGAGCAGCCAGCCGAGCAAAACGAGCCCGAGCCCGCCTGACAGTACCTGCCCGAGCGTAAAGGCGGGTACAGGCGCGTTGGACAAATAAAAGAAGCCGCAGCCGAAGCGGATAAACGCGATCAGGCTCGCACCAAATAAAAACAGGCAGCCGCTCTGCCGTGGACGATGCCATAGTGCCTGCACCGCCGTCAGCACGGTGAGCAGCACAGCCACCACGAGCTGCAGCCCCGATTGATAGAGTGCAATGGGCTGGAAATACTCCGTATCCTGAAAGCCATCGGGACGGTAGGCGAACTCCGCGTACTCCACAAGCGTGTGGTCGTTCGGCAGGTCGCGCGGCAGTGGCATGCCCATCGTGAGCTGCAAATCGAAAATGCCGAACTCGTACAGCGCCAGCATAAGCACGAACGCTGGCACGAGCAAATCCAGCCAGCGCCACGTGTGCCGCCCCTGTACGCGGCAGACGCCGAACACGGCCAGCAGCCCGCCGAAAATCGCGCCGTAAAATGACAGCCCGCCCTGCCAAATGCAGAGCACGCCGAGCAGATTACCCGCGTACTCGTCAAAATGGCTCAGCACGTAGCCCGCATGCCCAAAAATAGCCGCGAGCGGCAATCCCCAGAGCAGCATATCCACCACGGGTGCAAACGCCTGGTGATGCAGCCGCAGATTGACCCACGCCGCCACCATGCCCACGAGCAGCACACCCAGCAGCAGCAGGCCATACGTATAGACCGGCAAGCCACAAACCTCTGTGGCAATGTACCCCATCCTCAAATGCCTCCTTGGATACGCCCCACGTGCTTTATCTATTCTCTACCGCAAGGCTCCTTAACTCACTCTTGCTATTGTAACGCGGATAGTGTTAAAAAACTAGTCAAAAGTGGAGTTTTTGCCAAGGAATTTTAGTCTCACTCCCAAAATATTTTATACTGAATCGAGCACTAACTAAGCGTTGCTTTCTCTCTCTTTCTCGTTTATAATGAGAAAGAGAGAGAAAGCAACGAGGTGAACCATTATGACCATCAATAGGGAAAACGTGGATGTTGAGTACAAACGGTGCTATGTTCCCGAAATACGTAAGGACGTGGTGGCTTTTGCCAATACAGATGGCGGTACAGTTTATGTCGGTATTGCCGACGATGGCACAGTCATTGGCGTAGATAACCCCGATGATACGATGCTGCGCATCGCTGGCAGCCTGAAGGACAGCATTGCGCCTGATATCATGCCTTTCGTGCAAATCCGTGCCATAGATAAAGCTGGCCATACCGTAATTATCATCACCGTTTCGGCCGGTGCAGCCAGGCCTTACTATCTGCGTGACAAAGGATTGAAACCATCCGGTGTCTATGTCCGCCGTGGAACAGCGTCGCAACCGCTCAGCGAGGACGGTATCCGTGATATGATTGTGCAGTCCTACGGCAAGTCCTATGAGTCGTGCCGCAGTCTGCAACAGGATTTAACCTTCGATGCCTTCCGCAAGAAAATGGCACAGTGCAATCTGGATTGTGGTGAAGCACAGTTGCGTACCTTGCACATGCTGGGGGAAGATGGTCTATACACCAACTTGGCATTGCTCTTGTCCGATCAGTGCGAACACACGCTGAAGCTCGCTATCTTTCAAGGCAACGACGATGTTGTTTTTCGTAACCGCAAGGAATTCAAAGGGTCATTGTTGGCGCAGCTACAAGCGTGCTCCGAGTTTTTCGAGCAGAACATCCCCGTCATGTCAACCATTGACGGATTCGTACGCCAAGACCGACGCGACTATCCTATGGCCGCTTTACGCGAGGCATTACTCAACGCCCTCATCCACCGCGACTACAGCTTTAACGGCAGTACACTGGTGAATATGTATGCAGACCGCATAGAGTTTATATCGCTGGGCGGGCTTATCCCTGGCTTGTCCATGGATGCTATCTTGATGGGCGTTTCGCAGTCGCGCAACCCAAGACTGGCAAATATATTCTTCCGTATGCGCTTGGTGGAGAGCTTTGGCACAGGCATCAAGCGCATAAAGGCCTTGTATAAAAACGAGATGCGCCAACCGCTCTTCGAAACCGCCAAAGGGGCCTTTAAAACCACTTTGTATAATGTCAATGCCACAGGTGCTGCCCCCATAAGCAACGCCCCTACCACCGTCGACAAGGAAAAAGCGCTCGTCTTGCAGCTGGCTCTACAACAGGGTGCCTTGACGCGCCGTGACGTGGAAAACCATCTGCAGGTTGGCAGCACCAAAGCATACAAAATCCTTATGGACATGTGCTCCGAGGGCCTTCTACGTATGGAAAAGGCCGGTAATAAGACCAATTACCTGCTATGCCTGCGGGAATAAAAATCCCCATTCGACAACAAACCGCCCAGATCAGGCAAAGAATACATCGTTTCATCGGACGTTTTTTGTTATATGCCATTATACAACTATTCTCTCAACGTACTAAAAAAGGCCAGCCCGAAAGCTGGTCTTTTTGATACCACGAAAGTATTGCCTTACGCGCAAAGTCCATCTATCAACACAGCCGTGTCAGGCTGTCTGTTCCTGCTCGGTATGGAATACCTGCCTGCTAAAGCGCGCGATACTCTCACGGATATAGTTGCGCGGCGTCTGCCCCGCCAGTAGTTGTGCTGGTTTCTCCATATAAGCCTCATAGTATTGGCACCAAACTCGACGCGCTGCTTCGCCGATAATACACCCTTCCTCGGTACAGGTAAAATCAGTCGGCTTGAACGTGCCATAGTTGAGGCATTTGAGCACGAAGCGGTCAATGACGAGGGCCCGATACGTCTCCATGACATCGTAGACGAGGCTGTCCTTACGCCCATTGTTGCTATGGAAAAAGCCTAAACGGCAGTCAAGCCCGCTGCCCACAATGGCCAGCCGCACCTCGCGCTCCAAAAAGGCATAGCCATAGTTCAGCAAGGCATTGACTGGCTCATAGGCTGGATGTTGCTGGCGTCCTGGCCACGGCCACAGGCTGCCGTCCAACACCTGCGCAAACGCCTGAAAATACCGCTTGGCCGCCTCGCCCTCGATACCGCGTACCTGTTCCGCATCCGTGGCCTCTGTCAGTCTGTGCCCTGCCTGCCGCAGATAGGCCGCCAGCTCTGTCAGCGCGGGGTTATGCTGATTTTTCGCATAGCGTCGCATAACCTTCGCCTGCCCATACAGCTTGGCGCAGGCCACCTGCTTTATCAGTGTCAACGCACTCGACACATCCGCAAAGCACTCCTTTTGCTGAAACAGGCGTTGCAAGGTTTCCTGTTCGCCGCCCACAGTCCCCACGACCTTGCCCTGCCAATCCACAAAAGAGACCTGTACCTCGCGAGCCAGCAATTCGAAAAGCAGAGGTGTACTCAAATGTGCCCGCTTGCTCACCACCACCTGCGTCAATTCCTGCAGGGGCACGCTTTGCAATTTCTTGTCCCCCTGATACAACACAATACGCCCATAGCTCTTATGAGCCGTGACGTTTTCCGAAAGCAGATAGATAACACACATGGTAACGCCGCTCCTTTCCTTAGGCTGCTTCACCTTAGGCCACTACACAGAGGGCCGGTTCATCCTTGAAATGACCATATTGCCAGATTTTTGCCGTACATGCTTGGCACAGTGGAGCGATGAGCAACGTTGGTGCCTCCGAGCGGGCTGTCAAGTGCTCCAGCCGGTGCTGAATTTCCTGCATACGGCTCTCATCACCCGCCACCATAAACACGCTGTACTGCACTCTGTGTCCCACAGATTCCAAATATTTCGCAACTTTATTACGGATACGGTTCTCCGGAATGTCATAGCAAATTAACAGCTTCATATGAAACACCGCCCTTCTTTCCTAATAGTATAGCAAAGAAGAAATCCCCATGTGAAAAAAACGCCCCGCAATTTTGAAAAAATTTTTTCAAAATTGCGGGGCGTTCCCCGTTTCAATGCCGCGAGCAGCATTATGGGGATTACAACTTATCGGCATTCGCGACGTTTTCACGGGGCATCAGTTTCAATGCCGCGAGCAGCATTATGGGGATTACAACGAAGATGGTGTAGAACTTGATAAGACGTGGTTTTGTTTCAATGCCGCGAGCAGCATTATGGGGATTACAACCCTGCGCCTCGGAAGCCTTGTCGTTGCGGGGCTCAGAACCCCTAAACAGCTAACCTGTCGACAAAACGGCAATTTTCCTGTATACACACAAAAACTCTGTTTTTTCTTTGACTGCAAAACCGTCACCGGTATATGTCATAACAGGGCTTCGCCGTGTCTACGGACAAGGCGGCTAACCTAACCTTATGTAACCGATTGCTAACATCTAGCCATCTGCATGTATTATAACAAATTCGTCATAGGTGCGCAAGGATAAATTATTCTGGCTATGAACTAATGCTGCTGGTATTTTACCAAAACTCTTTGTCTGTCTCCTCAACGGCGTACTACACGTATCCCCATCTCGGCCGCGCGGTTGCGCACGGCGGGGCTCACGCCGCCACTGGCGAAGAGGACTTTGTGCACGTGTACGCCGCCGAAACGGTCGGCCACGGTATCTAGCTCGTAAAGCGGCTGGTTCGTCGTGACCTGCTTGTTCTTGCAGGAGATGAACGTGGGGATATTCTTGCTCATGTAGACCACGTCGATTTCGTTGATGACGTCCTCGCCATCGGGGGTATGGTAGGCTGGGTCGCCCTCGCCCTCCCAATCGAGGAAATAGCCGATACCGCAGTCGTCCACCTCGGGGCGCGCCATCACCTTGCAATAGACGTAATGCTCCAGCACCGCGCCGCAGTCACAGAGCAGTTCCTTTTCCAGCTCACTGTTAAACGTAAAACGGAGGCGGAAATCATCGTAGACATAGTCCTGCAGCAGGTGCTTGCGGTGCAGTTTCTCCAGGCAGGCGAGCAGGCGCGGCACGTTCAGGTGCGCCACCTTGGCCGCCCTCTTGATCTCGGACGGCACGCGCTCTATCTGCAGCTGCTGCCCCGAGGACAGGTTGGCCAGACCCATGGCCACCTTGTTCCACTCCGGCCCCATGCGGTCGATAAACTGCTTGAGCCGCACGATATAGGCCGCGAACTCCGGCGAATATATCTGCTCGTTCTGGCTTTTATGCCGCGACCAGTCGATGAGCCCCTCTTGCAGGTGCAGGAACTCCTCCAGCCGCAGATAGACGTTGCGCGACGGCAGCTGGTCGAACTGCTCGGGATACGCCAGCAGCTGCACCTCGTCCTCATCGATATCCACCATCATCAGGGGCACCTGCTGCCGCGTCGAGACCATGCCGACCGCCGCCAGTGCCAGCTCACCCCCGCCCGTGATGTCGATAAAGCAGGTATTGCCTGCTGCCTGCTCACGCTGCACGGCCGCCGTCAGCTCCTGCTCCACTGCGGGATAGCCGCTGTCCGTCAGCTGGACGAACTGCACCTCCTGCACGCCGATGCGCTCCGACTGCAAAAAGCGTTGCACCGTAGCGCACGCCACGGCATCCATGCTCTCCGTCGCATCACCGAAGAAAATCACCTTGTCAAAGCGGAACTTCAGGCACGCGATGACATTGTCCAGCGGATCCGCGCTGAAAAGCTCTACATCTACAAACATATATCCTCATACCTCCATCAGCCCGCGCTGACTCATTTGCAGGACACGACACCCAGCCCGTGCGCGGTCATGCGGCCCACGCCGGCCAGCGAAGCGAACCACGCCAGCAGGCGTATCTGCTGACGCTGCTCCGCAGTCAGCAGCTGCAGATTGTAGGAAAAACTGCCCACGAATCCCTCGTACTGCTTGTGCTGGTCGAAACGGATATGTACGGACTCACCCCGCCAACGGTTGGGAACAATATGCTGGCAGAACTCCAGCTGCCCCGCCCACGCCAAGGGAGTCAGCCCTACCCGCGCCCAACGGCTGGCCAGCGAGGGGAACAGAATGCGCGGATCCGGCCACGGATAGTTCAGCTGCATGTGGCGGAAAGTGGCGGGGGTCAAAAACGTCAGCTGCACATTCGCGCGGTCGGGCAGCTGCGCTACCGCCGCCCGCAAATCCTGCTCCGACAACTCCCCCGCCTCGGGGTGCTCGTCGTGCATGGTGCAGCACGCCGCCAGTTCCCAAGGGATATCGTTCACCACGAAACGGCTGCCGCAGGGCACGGCCTGCAAATGTTGCAGCAGCTCCTGATTGAGCGCCGTAACGCGCCAATACCAGTACTGCCCCGCTTGCACCGGACGGAGCTGTCTGGCGGCCGCCGCGCCCAGCTGGCTGGGCCACGCCCCGACCCCCTGTCCCTGAAACAAGGGTGTCATGGCAAACGGCTTGTCCGGTGCCGCATGGAGCCGCGCCGAAAACACCGCGTCCTGCTGCGCCAGCAGGTGGAACAGGGCACCGTGCAGCTGGTTGCCGGGAAACATCCCCAGCTTGCCAGCCGCCTGTGCCCGCAGGACAAAAACGACCTTGCCTAACATATAGCTGTGTCACGCTCCTTGCTGCGCGGCATGGAGTTGCAGGCTGACTTGGGCTTCATCTACCAGCTCCAGATTGCCGTAGCCCGTATGCGTCTTGGCACCGATGCCGAAATCCTCCAGCACCTGTTGAAAGACCTCCAGTTTCTGCGCCGCCGTGACGTAGGTCTTGCCCTCCAGCACAAAATCATGCAGTCGCATATGGAACTTGAAACAGGTATCCGGCATGACGCGCAAAAGTGTCAGCGGCGTCGGATTTTGCAACGGTGCCTGCTTGTGGGTTTTAAGGTCGATATGCGGTGTGATATGGTCGATATCCACGATTTTCGCGGGTGCGCCGTCCCGGCTAAAGCCTATGGGGTAGGTATCATAGAAGACATCCCGTACCGCCATCGGCAGGCAGGCCTCCGTCTCGCCGGGCAGTTGTCCCGCAAAGGTCAGACTCGTGAATGCCGCCAGTTTCCCCGTATCCATCTCCGTCGCACCTGCCTGATGGAACAGGTCGACCAGATACGCCTGATACTCTGCAGCCTGCGCCGCGACCTGCTCGGCGTCCTGTTCTTTTTTAGCCTGCTGCAATGCATGGTCAAACGGGGTGCGCAGGGTACCTTTCAGGGAACTGCCCGGATAATACGGCAGCCCCGTCACGGCGTCAAAGCTGAAGCCGAACTGGATTTCACTGATAGCGTGTTCCGTCATGTGCGGATAGCCCGTACCCATGAGCAAGCCCGGATAGAGCACCTTCATGACAAAGGAGGAGGCATGCGCCTTCTCCAGTTCCTGGGAAAGGTTGCGTGCATATACCAGCCCGGGAACCAGGACATCCTTGGCTCCTTGGCCAGAAAGCACCCCCACCAGTTCCTGATTAAGCCTGGTCGCATCCGGTTTCTCACCCGCAGGTCTCAGCGGCATTTTCAGCACCTCATGCGGGTATTCCACCTGAAAGGCATACTGCATGTTCTTGGAAACTATCATCACGCGTCACCCTCCATAGCGTCCCCCGTCAGCTGGAACAGATTCAGGGACAGTTTCAGGGCAACGGAGGCACACAGGATATCATCGGTCACAGACGGCTCGCGATGATTGCGAATTTCCTGATTCACCAGGTCAAAGAGCTCCCCGTGCTTGGACGGATACATTTTCAGGTACAGCCCTTGCAGCAGTTCAACTACTTTCTTGGCCTCTGGCTTGTCCTGATTACAATAAAATGCAATGGCGGGCAGCACGCCGCTCATCTGTACGGCCGCACCAAAGGCGGACATCTTGCTGCGGACTATCTTTTTGATGCTGGCATGGGCACCATATGTTTCCACGATGACGTCCTTGGCGTCGCCCATCAATTCTTCTACGCGATAACGATCCATGCTCTATCCCTCCTCAATATGCGGACAGCTGTGTCAGGCCGTCGCCCACGGTGGCATGACCGCCGAACTGCACGAGCGGCTCCCGCTCGATACCGTCAGCGAAAGCTTGCAAGGCCTGTGCGCCCTCCTGCGTACCATCATCCAACACCGAGAAATAGAACACAGCGCCGTGCGGCACGACCTCCTCGTACCAAAGGTTCTTGCTGATGCCGTTGTCCAGCTGGTTGCGCGCCATCACCGGCAGATGCTGGTAGGCCCGCTGTGCCTGCTCTTCCGGCAGAATCACCAGATTTTGGCCAGCCACCTCGATGACCTTGCCCAGAGCCGCCACAATGACCTTGTCTATCGTACCCAGCTCGCCAGCCGCGAACTCACGCAGCTCCAGCTTGATGGTGACGGGATGGAAGTTGACATAAGCCTTGTCCTGCTGCAGCTTCCCGATGGCTGCCTCCAGTCCCTGCACCAGTTCCTTGCCCGTAAACGTATGGTAAAGGGAGGCCCACTCCTGCAGCAGGCGCTGCGTCGTAACCATGTAATACGGCGCATGGCCCTTGGCGGCGCGTACCGGCAGCAGGAGCAGGTTGCCACTGAGGAACTTCAGCGCGCCCGGCGTCAGCCCCTCGCCCTTGCCGCCGCGCGTCTCATCGATGGAGCTGCCGAAAAGCGTCTTGACCGCCTCGGGCATAACCGTGTCGAAATGGCTGCGCAGGGCACCCTTAACGCCTGAGGAGAACATCGCCGGGGCGTTGGTCACGGGGTCACGCTGCACCTCGTTGTCGACGACGTTAAAGTTGGCCTCACCGCTGCCCATATGCAGATTGGTAATGCATCTTACCGCATAGTTCTTGCTGTTCATTCCTTATGTCCTCCCATTTTGACTGCATAATTAAACCCGACCTGCTGCAGCCCCGGCTGCTTCAGCGCCTGCTGCAGGTAGTCTGCGCCCTCGGCGTCCACATAGAACACGCTGCCCGCGCGCACCAGCTGGAACAGGCTGCTCTTCTGGCGCGTGGCCAGATAGTCGCTCGTCGTCCCCGTAGCATTGAGGGTGCGGAACGTTTTCTTGGCGAGAATCGTATAGTGGAAATGGCTGTAATCCGCCGCGCGCAAATTCAGGAACAGGTCCGACAGAGCGACGTACACCTGCGCCAGCGGCGTGCCTGGCTGCTCCCCTACCCGCGCCAACAAGGAGGAAAGTCCCTCGCCCGTCGTCGGCTGCAACGTGCAGTGGAACGCAGACTTGTCCTGCCCCAGATAAACGATTGCGTCGTCCGGCAGCGCCCCCGCCTCTGCCCGGCAGTAAAAGCCAAAGGCAAAGCCAGCCTGCAGGTAGCTGTACAACAGCTTGAAATAGCCGTCTTCCTGCAGGCCGCGCCCGATGCGGGTATGCTCCTGCTGGCCGAAAATGTCCGCCATGCCATAAAGCGTGCCCTGCCCATCATCGACATCCAAATACGAATCCGCCAAGCCGTCCTTGGCACGGTAATCCACCGGCAGGAGGGTCTCCCCCGCATTGCCCGTATGGTAGCCCGCCTGCATCGTAAACGGGCGATAGGTCTTTATGCCCTCGCCCCGACGGTGGTTCAGCGGCGTGCGCACCAAACGATGCCAGCCATCCCCCGCCTGATGCAGCAGGAACACGGGACTCACACTATAGAGCTGGCCATAATCAATGGCGGCCAGCTGCGCTGCCGCACGGAAACCGCTCTGGCCGATGAGCTTGTCCCGCTGTGCCCGCTGCGCCGCATTCTGCTGGCGGTTCGCCTCACGGGCGCCTTGATTGCCAGCAAACTCATTTTCGTCCAACAGGCCAGCCTGTGACAGGATGAAGAACCGCAGCATGCCGACCAGCGTGGACTGCTGGGGCAGCCGCTCCGACTGCAAATAATACTCCGTCTTTTCCTTGGCCTTGCCAAACTGGAAGTTCCTCTCACCGCCGAGGAAATATAAATCCAAGGGGCGCAATATGCCTAAATACTCTTGACCTTTGTCCATGCCTCAATCCTCCTCTGCCAGGAACTTCGCCATGCGGAGCATGCTGGTCAGCAGGGCGACAGCAGGCTCCGCGCCCGTCACGCCCCGCAGCGCGCCGCCCTGATAGACCCTTTGCACCGTATAGGCCAGCTCCTCCAGCTGCGCCAGCATCGCCGCCCCGAACGTTTGCCCGGAATTATCAAAGGAGTTGGCAAAGGCGTGGGCGATGACCTCGCGGCTGCCCGTATCCAGCGCCTGCTGGAACAGTACCCGCTGCTCCTCGAGATGGTAAATGACGGAATGCATGAGCTGGTTCTCCTCGGCCAGGGAGGTATCCTGCTGACTGTAGAACGCCTGCAGGAAAGCGAGGTAGGCAGCGAACACGCCATACTGCTCCCCGCCCGTGGCGGTCTCCAGACAGCAGGTAAAGCCAACCGACTGGCCGCTGTGCTTGCGGAGATGCACGCTCAGGTTGTTCTTGCGCCGGGCTGCGCCATGGACGAAATGCTTGGCCTCGCCAAACAGGCAGCGCTGGGCGGCCAAAAAAGACTCATACAGAGGGAACTTATGGTACTGGATGGCCATGCCCACCGACAGGGTCGGTTTCTGCGCCGCATCCGACGCCTGGAAAATCTTGTCAAAGGCCTGCCCAATGGCACGGCAAAGCTCCCAGACATTCGCGCAGGGCGCGTTTTGCCGCGTGGCCTGTACCGGCGCGAGAAACAGCAGGTCATCGCCGCCCGCGTAGATGACCACGCCACCATAGGCCGTGACCAATGCCGCGGCCTGGGTCGTATAGGCCATGCACAGGCGGGAGAAATTGTGCAGGCGCGCCTGCTGTGCCTGCGGCTGGCCTAGCTCGTCAGTCGACGCGAGGGTAAGGCCCATGTTGTCACCATCGCACTGGACGATGGCGATATAGTTCGCCGTCTTGTCCCGCTCTGCTTTGCGGTCAGGCAAGCCTATACCGGCAGCAATCGCACCGAGGTCGCGGATACGTACCTCCTTCCCGCTGACGTAGTTCAGGGGGAAAGCCTCATCCGTGGCCAGACGCGCGAAGGCAGGATAGTGACGGAGATAGGCGTTGCTATCGTCCTGCGTGCCGCGCACCAGCTTGCGCATATAGGAGCGTTTCTGCTCCGTGCAGACGTGCTGCGACAACTCCAAGGCGTCCAACGCATCGGCCAGCGTAGCCGCAATGCCCTTCGCCTGCGTCTCTGCCTCCGTGAAGACCACGAAATGCACCTGCAGGTAGTCGTGCAGGAACGTCTCAATGGAGGCCTCACCATAGTCCAGAACGCCCGCACCCGCCGCCTGAAAAGTCTTGGCCATTTCTCTGGCCTGACGGTGCAGGACCTGCGCATAGAGCTGTGGCAAGGACTGCTCCACCTGCGCCACGGGCTCCTCCGTCACGTAGTAAATCCGGTCATGGTAGCTGCCTACGCCGTGGTCCTCCAGATGTTCCTTGACGCGAAACCCCTCCGGCAGGGTGAGAATCTCCCGCCCCTGCTCCTGCAGCTGCTGGCAGATGTCCCTGACCAGCGAGGAGAACAAGTAGCTGGCCAGCCAAAGCCCGGCCGGCGTGGAGGTCATCTGCATCGTTTCCCCAATGGGACCCACGGTGATACCGACATACTGCATCAATGCTCCCCTCCCTTGCAGACTGCCATCTGCACATTCTGTGCCACAAAGGTACAGCCATTTCTCATACGCCTAAGTTCATCACGCACTGCATCGCTGTTCAGGTAGTCCATGAAGCCGTTCATGATTTCCACCATGTCAAACTCCCCAGCGGACGGGATACGAATATCGCCCTGCCCCCTACGTGATGACAGGTGATATGTCTCGCCCAGGATTGCCTGCGGAAGCTCATTGACCAGAATGAAGAGGCGACTCCCCACCGGCTTGAACACGAGGGGTGACGGGATGCGGTCGATGGCCTGGCCCGCTCGCCCCGCTACGTGCGCAAATTTAATTTTCTCCGAGCGGTTCCACGTCTCACCATCCGTAGCCCCGAGCAAAGCGCGGATATAACGGTAATGGTCGTCCGGGATGCGTTCTGTCTGTTGGTGCTCATGCTGATGTGTGCCCATTATGGGGCCAATATGGTGCGTCTTGATAAAGCGCTTTTCCCCGCCAATCCCCTTTTGCAGGAAATACAACGTAAGATAGCTTTTCACGTAGGCACCAAAGTTGATGCCGCTCTTCAACACCTTATAAATTGCATCGATATCATGGAACAACCGCGCCGTATCATGGGCGATGTTCGTGCTGTGATAGTCCAACATGTAGACAAGACGGTCGCCGTACCAGTCCGTCAGGAGCTGTTCCGCCTCGCGGCGGCTGTCCTGCAACACAAAGGAGCCAAAGCCCTTGTCCTGACGCGTGCCGAAATTAGTCAACAGGAAGAAGGTCGGCAAAGCTTCCTTTATCAGATTCATCAAGCCGCGATGAAACGTCATAACGTTGAGCGTAACCATGTTAGCTTTATCTTTCACCAACAAATACGGCGCTTCCTGTCCTCTGGGCCTGATATTGCCTAAAAATAAGGTATCGTTATATTTGTCATCAGGCTTTGTGAATTCAGCCTTAGTGTTTTCCTTGCTTACGATGGTCACACGATAATCGAAAGCCAGATGCTCTCCATCAATCAGCCATTCTTTTTTCTTTTCATATAACTTGCCGCCATATTTTCTTTCCCACCATTTAATAAGAAACCGGTCTAGCTTGGGTTTTAACTCTGTCGCCCGCAACGTGGCATGTTTTTCCCGCGCTTGGAAATGCCACATGGGCGTTTCCTGATACAGCTTAAATGTTTCCTTCACGGCACATCACCTCAATGTTTATCTTCATAGAGATTATGATTTAATACTCAAACTTCGCACATGGCAAACAGCCTATGTGCCTTGAAAAACCAACATTCTAAAGCCTCCCAATTCCAGCGTCAGGCACATTCACGTAGGTCTTTAGTCCAGATGTTGGGCAGCTGCTCCATGAATATGTCAAGCATGTTGCTGATGACTGTTTCGTCCAGCAGGCAGTGCTGCTGGATGAAGTCCGCAAATTCCGACATGACACGGCATAAGGCCTCGTAGTAAGGCAGGTCGCTCAGTTCCTCATTTGCGAGGTAGAATAAGTCGCCGAAACTACGGTCATCTATGTTTTCGCGTTGCTCGACTGCGAGCATGGCGTAACGTGTGAATACCACGGCAACGTGCGCGGTCATGGCGTCGTAGGAGATAGCACGGCAGTCGCGGGCGAGGCGCAGATAGGATTTGCAAACCTTGAAGAACACCTCAATGCCCCAGCGCTTGCCATAAAGCTGGATAATTTCCTCCTCGCTGAGCGACATATCTGTGCTCACAAGCACGAGATACTGGCTCCGCTTGTTGCGGTTGCGCACGAAGACCAGCCGCACGGGTATGGCCTCATCGCCTTTGACCGCTTCAGCCTCGACAGACAGGAGATACTTTGCGCGGCCACGGCGCTTCCGGCACTGCTTGTAGATGTCCATGACGGACTGCATTTTTCCTTGATAGCGGTAACGCATCTTGGAGCTTTTCTTCGTCATGGCGATAGCATTCAAATGGATTTCCTGCTTGATTTTGATGAGCGCCGATGGCGAGCAGAACCACGTGTCAAAAAGCACGTGCTGGGCTGGAATGCCAGCCTCTGCCGCCTCTTTCAGCAGCTTCCAGGCCACGTCCGTGCATTTCTGCTGCGCCAGCTTGCGCTGACGGCCGCCGTTGGTGCGCGGGTCGATGGCAGCCGAGGCCTCTACCTTGCGGTTCTTGGCGTTTTCCGTGGAAAGCAGGCAATGGCTGACGGGCAGGAAGGTGTTGCCATCCGACCAGCCTAGTGTCAGCATGCGGAAACCATAGACGTATTCATGATGTGCGTGGTCGAAAACCTTGGCCAAAAGCTCCGTTTTCTTGGAGCGGTTGCGGCTGAAAAGCGAGTCATCGATGATGAACACGTTTTTCCGGTCCTCGCTCGTGAGCGGCGCGATGGTATCCTGAATGATTTTGCCGGACAGCAGCATGGTGAAGCGCCGCCAGTTGATGCGGCAGGAATTCATAAAACGGTAGAATACATCTTTGGCAAACGGAAATCTATCCGGATGGAGGTGCATCTGCATGTAGAAAGAACTGTGCAGAAAGGCCGCGTTGACGGCTAGAAGAAAAATCTGCATGACCGGAAAGCCCTTGAGTTTGCTGGCATTGGCTGCACGTAGCAGTTGGCCAACAGCGTAGCGCTCAAAAAAATATTGCATTTTTTGATTCAGGGTCTCCATCTGGCGGTTGTCTTGTGGTATACTTTTCATAGCATGAGCCTCCGTTGCGTATGGTTTTAACGGTCATTTTAATTATACCAAACGGGCACGGCCCATGCTATTTTTGTAGCTGAAAATATTGATTTTTCAAGGCTCACAGGC
>ONCF01000033.1 GCA_900316275.1 uncultured Veillonellaceae bacterium | reverse complement strand
GCTGCATTTCCGCGGCGTAGTCCATCTCCAGGTCGTGATCGACGAACTCGATATATTGCGAGGGGATGAGGCTCCAGTCGTGGGCCTTGATCGCCGCCAAGCTCACGCTGCGGTAGAGCTCGGGCTCCGCGTAGTGGCTGCCGTCCGTGCCCACCTCCTGCCAGCGGTGATAGATGGCGGCTGCCCGCGCGATTTGCTCGCTGTCGAGCATGACCTTTTTCTTTTGCTCACCCTTGACCGCGTGCTCCCGCCACGTACGCAGGTCGAGGAACAGTACCTCACCCTGACGATCGCGCAGCTGCCGGTCATGGTAGGCGCCGCCGCGTTTATTCTGGTTCAGGATCCAGAGCGTCACGCTGATATCCGTCGTGATAAAGAGCTCGCGCGGCAGGATGACGATGGCCTCCACCTTGTCATGCTCCAGCAATTTCTGCCGGATGGCGAGCGCATCGCTGTCGTTGAGCGCACCATTCGAAAGCAGGAAGCCTGCCACACCGGTCAAAGGCTTCAGATGGGACAGGATGTGCAGCACCCAGGCATAGTTCGCGTTGCTCTGCGGCGGCACGCCATAGTCCACCCAACGGGCATCATTGGCGAGCCCATCCTCCCACCAGTTCTTGAGATTGAACGGCGGATTCGCCATGATATAGTCGAAATACAGCCCCTTATGCAAATCGTTTTTGAACGTGGAAATGCTCATCTCACCCAGATTGTTACTGATGCCGCGCAACGCGAGGTTCATCTTGGCCAGACGCAGGGTCGCCGCTTCCTTTTCCTGCCCGTATACGTTGATACGGCTGATGTCGCCTTTGCGCGCCTTGACGAGGTCGGCACTCTGGATAAACATGCCGCCCGAGCCGCAGCACGGATCATAGAGTGTCCCATCGAACGGCTCAATCATCGCCGCAATCAGCTGCACCGCATCATGCGGCGTATAGAACTCGCCCTCCTCCTTCGTGGCGTTGACGGCGAACTCCTTGAGGAAATATTCGTAGACGCGCCCGATAAGGTCTTTCTCCTCGCCGAATTTCTTGTGACTGATTTTATTGACCTCATCGACCAGCTGCTTGATATCGCTCGCACCCAGCCCCCGCGAAGTAAACGTGCCTTCATTGAAACAGCCTCTGAGCCGCGCATCCGTCGTGGCGATGCTGTGCAAGGCCGCGTCCAGTGCCGCGTTCAGCTTTGGCGCTGGCGTGTTGATGATGGTTGACCAGCGTGCTTCCTTTTGCAGATTATACGTGCCATCGGTAAACGAAGGGTCATCGAAAAATGCCGCATGAATCTCCGGTGCCTCAGGGTCCAGCCCTTTCTCCCGGAGCTGTGCCGCCAGATGCTCCACACCATCCGCGAACTTCTCCCCGATAAAGCGCAGGAAGACCAGCGTCAGCATCAAATCGCGTTTCTCAAAGAACGACCCCGAATTGCTCGCCTTGCGCAAGATATCGCGACATTTGAACAACACCGCGTCCAAATTCAATTTTTCTGTTGTTTTCTTCCTGGCCATTATGATAAAACTACCTCTCCAACGCCAGCCAAAAGCTCCCTCTGCTGGCATAAACAAGACTCGCATACTTTCCATATGGACAAAGCAATCTATTTAGGCCAAAAGATATGCTAGCCACGCTAATCCATTTATAAAATTCTGCATAAAACAAAAAAATCCTACCTGTATTGTTTTAAAGAATACCATAATTACCGACCTACGTAAACCACACGAACCGAGTAAGAAAAATTTACCGTAAAATAAAAATCACACAAAATCATCAAATGCTCTCACCCGAAAGAAGTTGGAAAATCACTCCTCTCTGTGGTACAATGTACTACAGAGGGGAGTGATTTTTATGGGATTCTCGATTCGGTTGAATGAAGATGAGCGTATGCTGGCTGACAGCTACGCCAAATTACACGCCATGTCCCTGGGCGAGGCGTTCAAACGGGCATTATTTGAAAAAATTGAAGACGAATACGATATCCGCGTAGCAGAGGAAGCCCACGCTGACTACGTAAAGAGCGGCAAAAAGAGCGAGCCCATTGAAAAGCTCTGGCAGGAGCTGGATTTATGAGTTACCGCATAGAGACAACCATACGCTTCCGCAAGGAGTTCAAGAAACTCGACCGCTACACACAGCGAATCCTGAAGACCTGGATGGAAAAACACCTGATTGGCTGTGAAGATCCACGTGCGACGGGAAAAGGCCTGACGGCAAACCTCGCAGGTCTGTGGCGTTACCGCATCGGCGATTATCGCCTCATCTGTGAGATTGAAGACGAAGAACTTGTCATCCTCGCTCTGACGGTCGGACACCGCAGCGAAATTTATCGCAAAGAATAACCTACCATTTTCATCATCACAAAGCACCATGATAAATGCTCTTACGTATGGTTATGCACAGAAACGGCCCGCTATCCACAGCGATAGCGGGCCTCTTTGTGGTTAACTCTATGCAGTTAAAGTTATCTACAGTCTATCAGAGATAACGCAACCAGACGTAGACGGTCGAAATCGCGATGCTCATGAGCATGAGCGGGAACGCGACTTTCATGAAACCGATGAAGGAAATCTGCTTGCCGCGCTGGGCCGCCATGGAGGCCACGACGACGTTGGCGCTCGCGCCGATGAGCGTGCCGTTGCCGCCGAGGCAGGCACCGAGTGAGAGCGACCACCAGAGCGGGTCGAGGTTGCTCATACCCATGGCGCCCATGTCCTGAATGAGCGGGATGAGCGTGGCCACGAACGGGATGTTGTCGATGAAGGCCGAGGCGACGGCGCTCATCCAGAGGATGAGGAACGCCGTGGCCTCCGTGCTGCCGTGCGTAAGCGCGATGGCCGCCGCTGCGAGTTCCTTGATAACGCCCGTCTCCACGAGCGCGCCGACGAGCACGAACAGGCCCGCGAAGAAGAAGATGGCCGTCCACTCCACCTTGGAGAGCACCTTCGCAATCATGCTCTCATCGCGTGTGTAGGTGATGAGCAGCAGGATACCGGCACCGAGCAGCGCGGCCGTGGCCGTCTGCAGGCCGAGCGTATCGTGCAGCACGAACAGGCTGATGGTGAAGAAAATCACCACGAGGCATTTTTTGAGCAACGTCGGATTGGCAATCTGGCTCTTGGCGTTCAGCCGCATGACCTGCGCCTGCAAATCCGGCGACGTCTTGAGCCGTTTGCCGTAAATCGCGATGAGTACGAGCTCCGTCACGATGAAGATGAGCACAGCGATGCCCGTGAGGTTCCAAACAAAATCCATAAAGTTCAGACCTACGGCACTGCCAATCATGATGTTCGGCGGGTCGCCGATGAGCGTGGCCGTGCCGCCGATGTTCGACGACAAAATCTGCGAGAATAAATACGGTTTAACGTCGACTTTCAGCTGCGCCGTAATGCTGAACGTAATGGGCACGGTGAGCAGCACCGTCGTCACGTTGTCGAGCAGCGCTGAGCAGACCATCGTGAGCGCCGAGAGTGCCACGAGCAGCTCGATGGGCCGTGCCTTGACCTTTTTCGCCGCCCAGATGGCGAGGAAGTTGAACAGGCCCGTCTCGCTCGTGATATTCACGATGACCATCATGCCGATGAGCAGGCCCAGCGTGTTGAAATCGATGTGGGTGATGGCCGTCTGTTGGTCGAGAATGCCAAAGAAAATCATGAGCATGGCGCCCACGATACCCACAATCGTGCGGTGTACTTTCTCGGAAATAATCAAGGCGTAGGCCGCCACGAAAATGACGACGGCCACGGTGGTACTGCTTAGCACATAGACCCCTTCTCTCCCGCCCGCGCTGGGGCGTTTTCCTGCGGCGGCCCCACCAGTCGTAGGGCGGCTGCTTTTATTTGACTATGGTGAGCTTACAGCTGGTACTGCGGCGCGATGACGATATTTTCGCCCTCGCGTTTGATTTTATAGGTAAAATGCGACGCGCCCTTCTGCGCGAGCTGCAGGCGCAGCTGAAGCAACTGCCGCCCGAGCTCCTGCATGAGCGCCGGATGGAAACCAGCCTGACGGAACGCCGCCGGCGGCTCGAACTCCGCCTGGCCTTTCGCGGCCTGTTTGGCCTTCTGCTCGGCCGCGAGGAACGTGTTCTCGACGCTCGTCTCCTCCACCCAGTTTTTCAGCATGTCTTTATCGCTGAGGTTCTTGGGGATTTTTGACATAAAATGCAGCCTCCCTGTTATTTATTCTGCACCTTGGCCCAGGTGTCGCGCAGCCCCACGACGCGGTTGAACACGAGATGCTCCGGCGTCGTATCGGGGTCGACGACGAAATAGCCGATGCGCAGGAACTGATAATGCGTGCCCGCGGCCGTCAGATGCACGGACGGCTCGATTTTCGCATCCTTGATGACCTCGAGCGAGTTTTTGTTCAGCGCCGCGATGAAGTCACTCGGCACGTTGCCGTTCTCGTCGGTCTCACACAGGCAGTCGTAGAGACGCACCTCGGCGTCCAGTGCCGTCGGCGCGGCCACCCACTGGATGGTGCCCTTGATTTTGCGGTTCGCCGTCGGGCCGCCCGTCTTGGAGTCGGGGTCGGCCGTGCAGTGCAGCTCCGTGATGTTGCCCGCCGCGTCCTTGATGACCTCGTCGCATTTGATGATATAAGCGTGCTTCAGGCGCACCTCCCCACCTGGTTTCAGGCGGAAGAACTTCTTCGGCGCGTCCTCTAGGAAGTCGTCGCGGTCAATCCAGATTTCGCGGCTGAACGGCACGAAGCGCGTGCCACCGTGCATGGGGTTGTTGTCCGCGAGCAGCCACTCCTGCTTGTCCTCAGGATAGTTCGTGATGACGACTTTCAGCGGATGCAGCACAGCCATGACGCGATTCGCGTGCTCGTTGAGGTCCTCACGCACGCAGTGCTCGAGCATGGCCACATCGACGAGGCTGTCCGCCTTCGCGACGCCGATTTCCTCGCAGAAATTGCGGATGGCCGCCGGCGTGTAGCCGCGGCGGCGCAGGCCGCAGATGGTCGGCATGCGCGGGTCATCCCAGCCGCTCACATAGTGCTCCTCCACGAGCTGACGCAGCTTGCGCTTGCTCGTGACCGTGTTCGTGAGGTTCAGGCGCGCGAACTCAATCTGGCGCGGCCGCGTGTTCGGGTCGAAATCCAGCGAGTCGAGCAGCCAGTCGTAGAACGGGCGGTGAATCTCAAACTCCAGCGTGCAGATGGAGTGCGTGATGCCCTCGATGGCATCGGAGAGCGGGTGCGCGAAATCGTACATCGGGTAGATGCACCATTTGTCGCCCGTGCGGTGATGCGCCACATGCGCGATGCGGTAGATGACCGGGTCGCGCATGACGATATTCGGCGACGCCATATCGATTTTCGCGCGCAGCACCTTCTCGCCATCCGCGAACTCGCCCGCCTTCATGCGCTGGAACAGGGCGAGGTTCTCCGCCACGCTGCGGTTACGGTACGGGCTTTCCTTGCCCGCCTCGGTCAGCGTGCCGCGGTAGGCCTTAATCTCCTCGGCCGAGAGATCGTCGACATAGGCGAGGCCTTTCTCGATAAGCTTCACCGCGAAGTCAAACAGCTGGTCGAAATAGTCCGAAGCATAGAATTTGCGGTCGCCCCAGCTAAAGCCCAGCCACTTGATATCCTCCTGGATGGAGTCCACATACTCCGTGTCCTCCTTCGTGGGGTTCGTATCATCGAGACGCAGATTGCACAGGCCGTGGTATTTCTCCGCCGTGCCAAAATTCAGGCAGATGGACTTCGCATGACCCACGTGCAGGTAGCCGTTCGGCTCGGGTGGGAAACGCGTGTGAATGCCGTCCGTATACTTACCCTGCTTCAGGTCCTCGTCGATTGCGTTGTGAATGAAATTCGATGACTGCTCTGCCATGTTCTTATGCCTACCCTTCTCTTGTCTTGGGAAAATTTCAATATGTATCTATGGTATCTGACGTCGCGCATTTCTGCTGCACATAGTCCTGCAGGCGCGCGATGCCCGCCGCTACGCCGTCCTGTTGCGGCAAATATTTGATAATGAGGTCGATGTAGCCGCGCTCGACGATGCGTTGCAGCGTCCAGCTGAAGTTGATGTCGTAGACCCACATGAGGCGCACGATTTTGCGGTCGCCCTGCGTTTTCAGCTTGCGGTAGTCGGCCTGACGACCCGCCGCGAAATCGGCCACGAACTGCGGGCTGATGCTCTGGTCGTCCGTCTGCCGCACGAACTGCGGTGCCTCGTCCGCATGCTCCGGCGCGATATAGGGCGCGAGCACGCGGTAGATATCCAGCTTGTCCGCGTCGCGCAGCAGCCGCGCAAAGAGCAGCGCGCGCTTGTCGTCGGTCGGTGCAATCTCCTTTTTGTTGTGGTTGCCAATCGCGAAACGCACGAGCTCCCGGTCCTCAGCCGTCAGCTGCTGCATGAGCGGCAGCTCCGCGAGCACCTTGAGCCCGAGGTCCGCGTGGTCCTCCGACTGCGCGTCGTTGAACGTCTGGTAGAGGCTGTACTGGCGAAACCGCCCCACATCGTGGAACAGGCCCATAATCTCGGCCAGTTGCACGTCATGCGCGTTCAGCCCGAGGTGCTGCGCCAGCTCGACGGCGATGCGCGTCACATAGCCCGTGTGCTCCTCCTTGATGCGGATGCCCTGCATGACCACGGCATCCTCCGTATGAAAGGAGCGCATGTACTGGCTCATCCAGGTATGCATCGCGCGTAATAACTCTGTCAAAAGGATTAGTCCTTCTTTCTGTTCATCTCTTGTGTAAAAACCAATGCTTATATTATACCCCATCGCGCCCGGTGGCGCAATGCAGGAAACCGTATCGCTGCAACACAAAAGAGCCGCCCGCAAGGGGCAGCTCCTTTTATAGAGGTATCAAGAAAGTAATGTTTGGTATCAGTGGTGCGAATTAGAACAGGAAGTTCACGCGGCCGAAGAGGTTCTCCACGTCCTTACCGTTGTCGAGGTACTCGCCGTTACCATAGCGGAGCGTGACAATCGTGTTCTTGAACGGTACGAAGTTACCGCCGAGCTCCCAGCCCTTCTCACCGTTGCGGTCGAGGTTGATGACATCCCACGGGCTGCTGACGAAAGCGTTGCGGCCGAAGTGACGGTAAGCCACCCACACGCCGTACGTGCCAGCATTCTGCAGCTGCGAGCCTTTATAGTCGAGCTCAACGGAGCCGGCCTTTTTGTAATAATCAGCCTCCGTGTTCTCGGCATAGAAGCCTTTCAGGCCCCAGTTGTTGTCAAACTGATAGCCGCCTTTGCCCGTCCAGATGTTGGCATCATCCGTCGTGCCTTTAGCATAAGCGCCGCTCTCGTTGTAGTTATCCATATGTTCTGCGTTGAGGTGATAGAACGCACCAGCCGCATTGAACTTGCCCTGCTTATAACCAACATGCACATACTGCGAATCTGCTGCCGTATCCTTCGTGCTCGTATAATGATCGCCGAGGTTAAAACGGCCAGCACCAATCTGTGCATTCCAACCCGTAGCCGGCAGGTAGCCGACCTCAACACCGGACATCACGGTATCGGTAATCGTGTCCGGATCCGGGAACTCGTATTTACCAGCCATATAGCGCATGTCGCCATAATGGCCTTCAGCCCAGACACGCTTCAGAGCAACCTTGCCGTTATCTTCAACAGCTGGATTAGAGCTGCTATCCTCATCGAGGAAGCTGTTGGCATCGAGACGAGCCTTGACATGCCAGTTTGCGTTGACTTCAGCATCCGGCAGCAGGCGCAGCAGCACGTTGTTGCGGCTATTAAACTTATCCTTAGCTTCATTCTTGTTCATGTAGTGCTGGAACGTGTACTCAGCCGTGCCATGCCAAGCAACCTTGTCGGCATTGCGCTCGAGGTTCGCGACACGGACGCCGAGGTTGTTGAGCTCATCGGAGAACTCAGCGGCCAGCTTGTCGATGAGCGCCTTGTCTGCGCCCTGCACGTTACCCGCGCTGGCTTTCGCCATGGCTTTCGCGACCATCTGCGCCATCTCATAGCGCGTGATATTCTTGTCGCCCTGGAAGGTCGTATCCCCATAGCCTTCGATGACGCCATCCTGTGCGAGCTGGCTCACGGCGTCATACGCCCAGTGGTCGCTCGGCACATCGCTGAACGGGTTGGCAGCAGCAAACGTCGTGCTGGCAGCACCGAGAACCAGTGCAGCGGTGAGTGCGGATACCATAGTTTTTTTCATTTGGTTTATCCCCCTAAAAACATCTCTTGCCCGCAGCGCAATTACGAGTTCCCCTGTTTCCTCGTTACTCGCATTTGGGCGTTAACTGGTGTGTTCCTTTATGGAACTGTTACCAGTATACCATAGGCTTCACGCCCATGCAAGAGCAAACGCGAAATTTCTTTCATATTTTCTATTATTTCCCCGAAAGAGCAAGCAAAACGGCCTCATTTTTATGCAAAACGAGACCGTCATCAGCTTTTATTCAGTTAGTGTTTCCTTAGCGTGGGATACCCGCCCGGCGCGAGCCAAAGGGGTAAATGCGGAACCCCAGCCGCTCGGCCAAGGTGCGGAAATCATCTACCGCAATCTGCCGCCCCGCGTAGAGCGGAATAGCCGCACAGGTACGCGCATCATCCAGTGCGTTATGGTGATGGAAATCAATATGCAGGAAGTCCCCCACAGTATCGAGCTTGTGGTTCGGCAGCTCGGGCCAGACGCGGCGCGCAATCGTCACCGTATCCGCATAGGCAAAACTCGGCGCCCGCAAATCTGCCGTCTGCAAGCAGGCACGCAGCACGCCCATATCAAAGCGCGCATTATGCGCCACCACGATACGACCGGCGAGATGCTCCGCGAGTTCGGGCCAGATGGCCGCAAAGTCCGGTGCCGTCGCCGTATCCTCCCGCGTAATGCCGTGAATCTGCGTATTGAAATAGTTATAGTAGTTCTCAGGCGGCTGGATGAGCGTGTAATAGCTGTCGTAGAGCTGCCCATCCCGCACCTCCACCACGGCCACACTGCACGCCGAGTTGCGCGCACTCGTGGCCGTCTCGAAATCTATCGCCGCAAAGTTCATCATCAGTCAGCCCGTTTGCTCTGCAAATACGCATCGATAGACGCGGCGGCCTTGCGGCCCGCCCCCATCGCGAGGATAACCGTAGCGGCACCAGTCACGATATCACCACCGGCGAAGACGCCCGCTTTCGACGTGGCGCCCGTCGTCTCGTCGGCCTCGATATAGCCGCGTTTATTCGTAGCGAGTCCCTCAGTCGTCTGCGCCACGATGGGGTTCGCCCCCGTACCAATGGCGATAATCACCGTCTCCATCGGCAGTTCGAACTCCGAGCCCTCGACGGGGATAGGCCGACGGCGGCCCGAGGCGTCGGGCTCGCCGAGCTCCATGCGGATGCAACGCAGGCCTTTGACCCAGCCGTTTTCGTCGCCGAGTACCTCGACGGGGTTCGTGAGGAACTGGAACTGGATGCCCTCTTCTTTCGCATGACCGATTTCCTCGAGACGTGCCGGGAGTTCGGCCTCGCTGCGACGGTAGACAATCGTGACCTCCGCCGCGCCAAGGCGCAGGGCCGTGCGCGCCGCATCCATGGCCACGTTGCCGCCGCCCACGACGGCCACATGCTGGCCGACCTTAATGGGCGTCACATGGTGCGGGAAGTCATAGGCCTGCATGAGGTTGCAACGCGTGAGGAACTCATTGGCCGAGTACACGCCGTTCAGGCTCTCGCCGGGGATGTTCTGGAAACGCGGCAGACCCGCGCCCGTGCCGATAAAGACGGCATCAAAGCCCTCGTCCTGCATGAGCTCGTCGACCGTGAACAGACGGCCGGCCACGGAGTCGAGCTCAATGTTCACGCCGAGCTTCTCGATATTGGCGATTTCCTTCTGCACGACCTTTTCCTTTGGCAGACGGAACTCCGGGATGCCATAGGAGAGCACGCCACCCGCCTTGTGCAGCGCCTCAAAAATCGTCACGTTGTAGCCCTTTTTCGCGAGGTCGCCCGCGCAGGAGAGGCCGGAGGGGCCGGCGCCGATGACAGCGACTTTCTGCGCGTCAGCAGCTGCCTTGACCGGCTGTACCTCCTCGCCCGCCGCCAGACCGCAGTCGGCGACAAAGCGCTCGAGACGGCCGATGGCCACGGCCTCACCCTTTTTCGCGAGGATGCAGTGTTTCTCGCACTGGTTCTCCTGCGGGCAGACACGGCCGCAGATGGCCGGCAGCGCGTTCGCCTCCTGGATTTTCGCCAGTGCGCCCTGGAAGTCGCGCTCCTTAATCAGCGCGATAAAGGCCGGGATGTCGATGGACACCGGGCAGCCCTCGCGGCAGAGCGGCTTTTTGCAATGCAGGCAGCGCTCCGCCTCGGCCACAGCCGTCTCGGCGTCGTAGCCCAGCGCCACCTCGTCGAAATTATGGGCGCGCACGTCCGGCGCCTGCACCGGCATCGCATGTTTCTTTAATGACAAAGCCATTTCCCGTTACCTCCCCAGACCGATACGGCACACATGATCCTTTTCCTCGGCCTCCAGGTCGCGGTACATGCGCTGGCGACTCATGAGCCCCGCGAAGTCGACCTGATGCCCGTCGAACTCCGGACCGTCAACGCAGGCGAACTTCGTCTCGCCGCCCACGGTCACGCGGCAGCCACCGCACATACCCGTGCCGTCGACCATGATGGGGTTGAGGCTCACAACGGTCGGGATGCCCAGCGGGCGCGTCGCGTCGGCCACGCTCTTCATCATGATGCAGGGGCCGATGGCCGTAATCTGGCCGATATGCTCGCCGCGGTCGACGAGCGCCTGCACGGCGTAGGTGACAAAGCCCTTGATGCCGCGCGAGCCGTCATCGGTCGTCACGAGGATTTCGTCCGTGACCTGTTTCATCTGCTCCTCCATAATGAGGATGTCTTTCGTCTTGGCGCCCATGATGGCGATGACCTTGTTGCCGGCCTCCTTCATAGCGCGCGCAATCGGGTACGTCGGCGCGACGCCGATGCCGCCGCCCACGACGACAACCGTGCCGTCAAATTTCTTGATGACGGACGGCGTGCCGAGCGGGCCCACGAAGTCCAGCAGGCTGTCGCCCGCGTTCAGCTCCGCGAGCTGCATAGTCGAGGCGCCGATGGTCTGGAACACGAGCAGAATCGTGCCCTGCTCGCGGTCGAAGTCGGCAATCGTCAAAGGGATGCGCTCGCCCTGCTCGTCGATGCGCAAAATGATGAACTGTCCCGGCTGCGCCTTGCGCGCCACGCGCGGTGCCTCAATGGTCATCGCGTAGACATTTGGTGAAAGTTCTTCTTTCGCAAGAATTTTGAACATGTCACACTCTCCTAAAAAGTGATTTGTTGCATACGTTACTCGCCTGACGGCTCAAGCAAAAATGCCTTGCAGATACGCAGCGAGATTGCTCTTAATCGGCATGACATAGAGGCTGGCCGCCTCGCGCTCCGCCAGTTCCATGACACGCCGCGTGAAATCGACGCTCCACTCCAGTGTCGGCTCGAAGCTGTGCGGGAACACGACATTGTTCTTGCGCTCCCAGTAGCTCTGCGAGCGCCGCGTCATAACGGGCGACACGCCCCAGTACACGTCGAGCCCCGCGAGCATATCCGCGTACATCTCCAGATAACGCAGGTCAAAGAACGGCTGCGTAAAGAACCCCGCCGCGCCGGCCTGCTCTTTGCGGCGGATGCGGTAGAGCTCGTCGCGCATGGAGCTGCGATACTGGTCGATACCCGCGTAAACGCGCACCTCCGGCATCTCTTCGCGGAACTTGCGAATGACATCCGTGCTCGTCGTCGGATAAACCTCATGCGTCATATCCTGCGGTGGGTCGCCCTGAATTACGAGCACCTCACGGATGTTATGCTCCCGCAGGAACGCCTTCATCGGCAGCTCTTCGCGCAAGTCGATATCCATGGCGCGGATATGTGGCATCGCAGCCGCATACGTCTCCTGTGCCACGGCCGCACCCTCCCAGCTGCGCATAGGGAAACGCAGCAGGTCGGGGATATTGATGACATCCACCCGCTCCCGATACTGTGCCACAACGCCCAGCTCCTCGCGCAGCGCCTGTTCATCCCTCGGGACCAGCTCCACAGATACTCGTTTCATAGCGCAACCTCCGCTCTACTGTCCTGCTATTCAGACACAGGTACTATTGTAATTATTTTTCACAAATTTTGCAAGCGTGCAATATTAATGCTGTCAATAGTAGTATTATTCAAGTCAATTCGTGGCAGGCGACCGCGCAGGGAGGGCCGTGGCGTCGTTTCGCTGATATTTTTGGCTAAAAGATTTTTTTGCCGAGAATTAAACCTGTAAAAGTTCCAAAACGCGCTGCGCTTGAACGGTTGAAACTTTTGCAGGAAGCTAGTCGGCAAAAAAATCTTTCTTCACGCCAAAAATAAACGCTACACTCGTGCCACGGCCCTCCCTGCGCTACGTTAGTGGCAAAAATAAAGCTACCAGCCTGCTTAGGGTTGGTAGCCGATTCCTTGATTTTAGAACAAGCCCGTAATCTTGCCGTTCGCGTCGATATCCATATTTTCTGCCGCAGGCTTTTTAGGCAAACCGGGCATGGTGAGGATGTTGCCGGTGAGGGCGACGATGAAGCCGGCGCCGGCGGAGACGCGCAGCTCGCGAACCGTGATGCGGAAGCCCGTGGGGCGCCCCAGTTTCGTCGCGTCGTCCGAGAGCGAGTACTGCGTCTTGGCCATGCAGACGGGCATCTTGTCGAGACCGAGGGCCTCGATTTCCTGCAGCTGCTTCTGCGCAGCATCCGTGAAGTCCACGCCATCGGCACCATAGACCGTCTGCGCGACTTTAGTAATTTTCTCGGGGATGCTATCCTCTACGTCGTAGAGCACGTGGAAGTTGTTCGGCTTCTTAGTCGCCGCCTCCACTTTCTCCGCGAGCGCGAGACCGCCCGCGCCGCCCTTGGCCCAGACCTCGGAGAGCGCGACCTCGACGCCGTGTTCCTGGCACTTCTTTTCGACGAAGGCCAGCTCCTCCGGCGTATCCGTCGGGAACGCGTTGATGGCCACGACCGCGGGCAGGCCGAAGGCCTGAATGTTCTCGATGTGTTTCTCGAGATTGGCGAGGCCCTTTTCCAGCGCCGCCATGTCGACCTTTGTGAGCTCCGTCTTCGCCAGGCCGCCGTGCATTTTCAGCGCACGCACCGTGGCGACGATGACAACCGCGTCGGGGTGGAAGCCCGCAAAGCGGCATTTGATGTCGAGGAATTTCTCCGCGCCGAGGTCCGCACCGAAGCCGGCCTCCGTCACAACGTAATCCGCGAATTTCAGCGCGAATTTCGTCGCCATGATGCTGTTGCAGCCGTGCGCGATGTTGGCGAACGGACCGCCGTGGATAAAGGCTGGCGTACCCTCGAGCGTCTGCACGAGGTTCGGCTTGATGGCGTCTTTAAACAGCAGCGTGAGCGCGCCCGTAACGCCGAGCTCCTTGGCACGCACGGCGCGTCCGTCACGCGTATAGGCCACGATGATTTCGCCGAGGCGGCGCTTCATATCCTCAAGACCGTCCGCGAGGCAAAGGATAGCCATCATCTCCGAGGCCACCGTGATATCAAAACCCGTCTCACGCGGCACGCCGTGTGCCTTGCCGCCGAGACCGATGACGACGTGGCGCAGGGCGCGGTCGTTGAGGTCGAGCACGCGTTTCCAGGTAATGCGGCGCACGTCGATATCCAGCGCGTTGCCCTGCTGGATGTGGTTGTCGATGACCGCGGCCAGCAGGTTGTGTGCCGTCGTGATGGCGTGGAAATCACCCGTGAAATGCAGGTTGATGTCCTCCATGGGCACGACCTGGGCGTAGCCGCCGCCCGCTGCGCCGCCTTTCAGGCCGAAGCAGGGACCGAGCGAGGGCTCACGCAGCGCCACGGCCGTTTTCTTGCCCTGACGGTGGAATGCGTCGGCGAGGCCGACACTTGTCGTCGTTTTGCCCTCACCCGCCGGCGTCGGGTTGATAGCCGTCACGAGAATGAGCTTGCCGTTCGGGCGGTCCTTGACGCGCTGCCAGACGTCGAGCGCGATTTTCGCCTTGTATTTGCCGTAGAGCTCGATATCATCCTCCGTCAGGTTCAGTTTCTCCGCAATCTCGCGGATGGGGTGCATTTCGGCTGCCTGCGCAATTTCCACATCTGTTAACATGGCTTTCTCTCCTCACAAAAATACCAACCAGAAATGATGACCACACTGACTAAAAATCAGTCCCAAGGGGCGCAGCTTTTTCCGCCCAGACTGGACTGACGCTTTCGTCAGCGCTAGCTTATGCTTACGGCGCGCTGCTTACACGCACCGTTACCAGCTTATTACTTGGCGGCGAGCTGCTGCTCCGCCGCCTGCACGACATTCTCCATGAGCATGGCCACCGTCAGCAGGCCGACGCCGCCCGGCACCGGCGTGATGGCCCCCGCCACCTCGCTCACGGCCGCGAAGTCCACGTCACCCACGAGCTTTTTCGGCGCTATGCGGTTGATACCCACATCGATGACCGTCGCGCCCGGCTTCACCATGTCGGCCGTGATGAAATTCGGCTTGCCGATGGCCGCCACGAGGATATCCGCCTCGCGTGTGATGCTTGCGAGGTCCTGTGTATGGCTGTGGCAAATCGTGACCGTCGCGTTTTTGCGCAGCAACAGCATGGCCATGGGCTTGCCCACGATATTGCTGCGGCCGACGACCACGGCGCGCTTCCCGTCCACGGGAATACCCGCGAGTTCCAGCATGCGCAGGCAGCCGGCCGGCGTGCATGGCAGCAGGCCCGACTCGCCCGTCACGAGGCGGCCGACGCTCACAGGGTGGAAACCGTCCACGTCCTTGTCCGGGCTGATGCGGTTAATGACCTCGCCCTCGTGCGCCGCAATCTGCGCGGGCAGGGGCAGCTGCACGAGGATGCCGTGAATGCTCGCGTCCGCATTCAGCCGGTCGATGACCGCGAGCAGTTCCTCGAGTGGCGTATCGGCCGGCAGATTGATGCGCTCGGCGTGGATACCGACCTCGGCGCAGGCCCGGTCCTTGTTGCGTACGTAGACCTGCGACGCAGGGTCGTCGCCCACGAGCACGACGGCCAGTCCCGGCGTCACACCGTATTTATCCTGCAAAGCCTTGACGCGCTGTGCGGCCTCGGCTTTCAGCTGCGCCGCAAACTCCTTGCCCGCTAAAATTCTCGCTGACATAAAACTCCTCCCTCATATGTAAGCCTAGGGCAACACTGATTAATCGCGTTAACCACGCTGGTCTCAACTGAGCTGACACCTTAATCATGGTCCCCTATACTGCCAAAATTGCCACAGCCTTTACGTTATCATATCCTCACAGGTAAAAGCTCACCCAGGTGCACAGGAAAATCGCCACGGAGACGATGCCGTTGCGCATGAAATACGCCTGCGTGACGCGGCGGAAATCGTGCGGGCCGATGATGTGATGCTGGTAAACAAGCGTCGCGGCCGCAATGGCCACGCCCACATAGTAGAACCAGCCGAGGCCCAGCAGTACACCGACGGCCGCAAAGCAGATAATGCAAACGACGTGCAGCACAGCCGAAATGCGGAACGCGCCCTCGGCGCCGTAGGACACGGCGAGCGAATGCAGGCCCTGACTGCGGTCGAACGCCTCGTCCTGTGCGCCATACATGGCATCAAACGCGCCAATCCAGAGCGCCACGGCCAGACTGAGCACGATGAGCGGCAGCGTAATCTTGCCCGAGACGCCGACCCAGCCGCCCGCGGGTGCCATGGCAATGGCGAGACCGAGGAACAAATGCACCCAGCCCGTCACGCGCTTCATATAGGGATAGACGAGACAGGGCACGGCCGCCACGGGCAGCAGGTAAATGCAGATGGGCTGCAGCTGCAGCACCGCCAGCACCATAATGAGGAGGCAGAGCACGATGAAAATCTTGGCCTCACGCTTGCTGATGCGCCCTGCCACCATGGCGCGGTAGGCGAGGCGCGGCTGCTGGCTGTCGTATTTCAGGTCGGCGAGGTTGTCCATGGCCATCGCCGCCGCGCGCCCCGCCGTAATGGCCAGGGCAATCCAGATGATGTCCCAGAGCCGTGGGTGTCCGCCCGCCGCGAGGAACGCGCCCATAAAGGCGAACGGTAAATCAAAAATCGTATGATGCAGCGCCACATTGTTGATATGCGCCTTAATATCTATCAAACCATCACTTCCAAAAACAAAAATTGGGAGCCGGCTGCAATACTCACAACTCTCAACTCCCAACTCTCAGCTCTATAAATGTACTTGCCTTCGCGTCAGTCTGCGACTGCCGCTCAGTCCAGTCCCAGCTCGCTCCACTTCGCGTCGACGCGGCGACGGATTTCCTCCGTCATGCCGACCTCGTCCGGCCACTCGCGGCTGTGGCCCTCCTCGGGCCAGGTCTTCGTGGCGTCGATGCCGAGCTTCGCGCCCCACTTCGCCATCGGCGACGAATGGTCGAGCACATCGAGCGGGCCGTGCACGATTTCCAAATCGTGCTCCGCGTCGATGTTGTTGAACACGCGCCAGGCGACCTCGCTGATGTTCTGCACGTCCACATGCGCGTCGACGACGATAATCATCTTGACGTTCATCATCTGGCCCATGCCCCAGAACGCGTGCATGACCTTGCGCGCCTGCATGGGGTAAGACTTCTTGATGGAAACGATGCAACAATCGTGGAACACGCCCTCCAGCGGCATGTTGATGTCAATGACCTCCGGCAGCATCTGCTGCAGCAGCGGCAGGAAAATGCGCTCCGTCGCCTTGGCGAGGAAGCAGTCCTCCATGGGCGGCTTGCCCACGACCGTCGCGCTGTAAATCGCGTCCTTGCGGTGCGTAATGGCCGTGATATGGAACACGGGGTAGTCATCCGCGAGCGAATAGTAGCCCGTATGGTCGCCGAACGGCCCCTCACGGCGCTTTTCGTCCGTCAGCACATAGCCCTCGAGGATAATCTCCGCCGTCGCCGGCACCTGGATATCCACGGTCTTGCACTGCACGAGCTCCACGGGCTTGTGACGCAGAAAACCGGCGAAGACCATCTCGTCCACGTCGCGCGGCAGCGGCGCCGTCGCGGCGTAGGTCACGACGGGGTCCGTGCCGATGGCCACGGCGCATTCGATGCGGTCGCCGCCCAGCGTCTTCGTGTCACGGTAATTCTCCGCGCCGTTCTTGTGAATATGCCAGTGCATGCCCGTCGTCTGGCTGTCGTATTTCTGCAGGCGGTACATGCCCACGTTGCGCTTGCCCGTGCGCGGATTTTTCGTAAAGATGAGCGGCAACGTCACGAACGGGCCGCCATCATCCGGCCAGCACTTGAGGATGGGAATCTCGTCGAGATTCGGGTGCTCCGTCTCCACGACCTCCTGGCACGGCGCATTTTTCACGTATTTCGGGAAATTGACCGCATTTTTGAGCTTCGGGATGAGCGAAACAACACTCATCTTGTTTTTCATCGTCAGATACGGCAGCTTGAGCAGCTCGCGCAACTCGTCCGCCACATCGTCGAGTTTCTCCACGCCCAGCGCCAGCGCCATGCGCTCATAGCTGCCGAACGCATTCATGAGCACGGGCATCTTCGAGCCCTTGACATTTTCAAAGAGCAGTGCCACATTTTTGCGCCCGCTCATTTTCGAGACGCGGTCGGTAATCTCCGTGATTTCCAGCTCGGGGTCGACCTCCGTCGTGATGCGTTTCAAGAGGCCGCGCTGCTCGAGCGCCGCCATAAACTCTCGTAAATCCTGATAGGCCAACGTATTACCTCCTGCTTAGCGACGCAAAATAAAGCGTACAATCAGATAGCCCACACCGTAGAGCACAATCATCGGCAGCGCAATCATCGACTGCGTGAACACATCGGGCGTCGGCGTGATAATGGCCGCCGCCACGAAGGACAAAAAGATGACGATGCGCATGTGCTTGCCGAGGAACTCGGACGTCACGAAGCCGAGCTTGCCGAGAATCGTAATCACGAGCGGCAGCTCAAAGACGAAGCCGAACGGCAGCACAAACCAGATGACAAAGTCGAAATATTTATCGACCGAAAACAGCGCCTCGAGCTCGCTCGTGCCAAAGCCGAGGAAAAAGCGAATGCCCGCGGGCAGTACGAGAAAGAACGAAAACGCCAGGCCGCAGAAAAACAGCACGACCGACGTGGGCACTATGACGCCGAGCACTACGCGCTCCGTATGCGTGAGCGCCGGCAGGAAAAACCGCCAGACATGGAAAAAGATGACCGGCAGCGCCAGCAGGAAACCCACGACCACGGCAACCTTCAAATAGGTGAAGAACGCCTCCGACGGCTGCATGTAGTAGAGCTTGCCCGCCGGCAGTGTCAGGTAGTGCATGATGTCTTCGATGAAGTAATAGCCTACACAGCTGCCGATGGCCACGGCCACGAGGCTCTTGATGAGGCGGCTGCGCAGCTCCGTGAGATGCGCCGTCAACGACATGCTGCCGTCGTCGAGCTGTTCCTCCCCGGCTGCAGGCTGCTCCTCCTCGAACGTCTCGAACTCCGTCGGGGCGGCAGGCGGTGCTACGGCCGGCGCCTGCGCCGCCTGAGCTTCTTTATTTTCTTCCGCCATGAATCCCTCTCACCGCACTTATTTCTTCTCGTCCGTCTTGTCCGCCAGCTCTTTCGGCTGCTCGGTCACGTTGATCATCTGCTCGTCCTTCTTTTCATCCTTGTTGGCATTCTTGAACTCGCGGATGCTCTGGCCCAGCGCCTTGCCCACGCCCGGCAGCTTGCCCGGGCCAAAGATGACGAGGCCGATAATCAGAATGAGTACGAGCTCTGGTACACCTAATCCAAACATGTTCATTTCCTCCTAATGTCTGTCAATAACACATAAACCTATTATACAGGCTGTCACGAAAAATCTCAATCATTAGTGACTGCCACAAAATAAGTATTGTTTATACTTTGGGCAACCAGACTACGCCTTGCCGCGCCTTAAAGAAAAAGCAGTCCGGCCTGAACCGACTGCTCATATGTTGTTTTATTGCTTGGTGGCAGACTGCTGGTCAGCCGCCGTGGTGGCCAATGCCGCCGCTGTTTCCGTTGGCGCAGCCGCGGTCGCCTGTGCCGTGGTACTCGCAGCGGCCGCCTGTGTCGTTGCGGTCTCAGGTGCCGCCTGGGCCGTGGCAGCCGGCTGCGCAACAGTCTGAGTCTGCGACGTGGCCTGCAGATGCGGCTGCGGCTTAACGGCCGTCTTCACGGCCTCCTGCGGCTCGTTGATGGCCTGCTGCAGCGCGGCTGAAGCACGGCGGAATTCGCGCAGGCCCTTGCCAATCTGACGCGCCATCTCCGGCAGCTTGCCCGGACCGAAAACGATGAGGCCGACGACGAGAATGAGTACGAGTTCGGGGAAGCCGATGCCAAACATGTCCTGTCCTCCATAAATATCACTAATGCTAACATGATAAATTCATATAGCGTTTTGGGCATTACACTTTAAAATTCCCGGTCGCCGATAAAGTCCGCCACCATGACGAAGGCCTCGCGGATATCCGCCGGCAGGCTGGCGGGCAGGCTCGCCTTCGCTGTGGCCAGGTACTCGTCCGCCTTGGCCCGGGCGCGCTCCACGCCGTCCGTAGCACGCACGATGGTGAGCGCGCGCTGGGCCATCTCCTCCGTCATCTCGGGGTCCGTGACAATGCGCTCGAGCTCGGCCGCGTCGGGGCTGACCTCCATAGCGCGGATGACCGGCAGTGTGAGGATGCCCTGGCGGATATCGTTGCCCGCCGGCTTGCCCGTCTGGGCCTCCGTCTCGAGGATGTCGAGCAAATCGTCCGTAATCTGGAACGCCATGCCGATGGCGTGACCATAGGCCGCGAGCTGCTCCACATCCGCCCGCGTCATGCCGCTGACCTCGCCGCCGAGCGCGCAACAGGTCTCGAGGAAATCGGCCGTCTTTTTCTGGATGCGCGCGTAGTAGTCCGCCACGTCGCGCGACGCCTGATAGACGTTGCGGTCCTGAATGATTTCCCCCACGCTCAGATTGCCCACGAGGTCCGCCAGTGCCTTCAGCACAAAGCCGCCGTAGTTCTGCTCCGCCACGAGCGCGAACGCGCGGGCAAAAACGAAATCACCGGAAAGGATGGCAATCTGGTTACCCCATTTCGCATTAACCGTCGCCGCGCCGCGCCGCGTATCCGCCGCGTCAATCACGTCGTCATGTACGAGCGAGGCCGTATGGATGAGCTCGAGCGCCGCGGCCAGCGGCAGTACGCGCGCGAGGTCAAAGGCCGGCCCGCCGTGCGCCGCCAGCAGGCAGAGCGCCGGCCGGATGCGTTTGCCGCCGGATGTGATAAGGTGGCTGCCGATTTCCGTGATGTCCGCCTCGGGTGAGGCCACATCCTGCAGGAGATGCTCCTCCAGCTGTTCCAAATCGCCCTTTATCACATCAAACATGGGGTTTGACACATCAATCACCTACAAATATCTTCGCGTCCACCGGCGCGAGGTTAGTAAAATTTATTTCTCAACAAGTCAGTATTACACTCGTTTATCCATTTTACTACATTTCGCGTCACTTGTCATGATTTCTTTTTGTACATACCGCCAAAACCGTAGCGACGCGGTGTACGCGCCCGTGGCGGGGCCAGTATGACACTGAGTGCCACGGCCTGCATAGCCGTCTCCGGCGTCAAACTTAGAGGCTTGCGCTCCGGCTGCGTCCCCGGCAGTTTTGCCTGCCGCTGATACTCGGCCTGCTCCTGCGCGCGAATGGCGGCGTCCTCAGCTGCCCGTGCCGCTTCATAGGCTGCCATGCGTGCCGCCTCGTCCGCCGCCTCGGCCGCTGCTTCCTGCATATTTTGCAGAACAGCCCCTGGCTCGCGGTAGACCTGCTGCTCCGCACGCTCAGGCGGTGCGGGTATATCCCAGACTATCTGTGGCTCTGGCTGTACCTCGGGCTGCTGCCGCTGCTGCTCGGGCCACGGCGCGGGCACCGGCGGCAACGGCACATCTGCCTGACGTTGCCCGGCCTCGTGCCTGAGCGTCCTGCCCGACTTGCGCCGTGACTGCTTCGGCACCGGCTTGCGCTTGTTATCCACTTTGTCGATGAGCCAGATGAGTACAGCGAAGATGAGGAAGACGATAAAATCGCCCATATGCGTGCCCCCTTACTTCGCGGACGCAGGCGGCTGCAACTTGCCGCTGCCACCGGCCTGGCTGATGGCCTGACGCATATCCGTATCGGCCTGCACGTTGTTCAGGTTGTAGTAATCCATGACGCCGAGCTTACCCTCGCGCAGCGCCTGCGCCATCGCGTGCGGCACCTCGGACTGCGCCTCGACGACCTTGGCTTCCATCTCCTGCGTGTAGGCCTTCATCTCCTGCTCCTTCGCCACGGCCATAGCGCGACGTTCCTCGGCCTTGGCCTGCGCGATGCGCTTGTCAGCCTCAGCCTGATCCGTCTGCAGCTGCGCGCCGATATTGCGGCCCACGTCGACATCCGCGATATCAATGGAGAGAATTTCAAACGCCGTGCCCGCGTCGAGGCCCTTGCCCAACACCGTTTTCGAGATGTCGTCCGGATTGGCGAGCACGTCGTTGTGGCTCTCGGACGAGCCCACGGTCGTGACGATGCCCTCGCCGACGCGTGCGATAATCGTTGGCTCGCCCGCGCCACCCACGAGGCGGTCGATATTCGCGCGCACGGTCACGCGTGCCTTGATTTTCAGCTCGATGCCGTTGCGCGCCACAGCCGAGACAATCGGCGTCTCAATGACCTTCGGATTGACGCTCATCTGCACGGCCTCGAGCACGTCGCGCCCCGCGAGGTCGATGGCCGCCGAGCGCTCGAACGACAGGGGAATCTGTGCGCGATGCGCCGCGATGAGCGCATCGACGACCTTATCGACATTACCACCCGCGAGGTAGTGGGCCTCCAGCTGGTTGACCTGCACGTCGAGACCTGCCTTGTTCGCCTTGATAAGCGGCAGGATAATTTTCGCGGGTGGCACACGACGCATACGCATGCCCACGAGCGTAATGATGCCCACCCGCACATCGGCGGCCAGCGCGGAAATCCACAACCCCAGTGGCACGAAATGCAGGAAAATCATCACCGCCGCGATGACTAAAACCAGAAAGAACCCCGAACCGATTAACGAACCCATGCTGAAACCTCCCTGATAAGACCAATGATAATACATAATGCACCTCAACCCACGCGGCGTACGACGACGCGCGCGCCGTTGGCGGCAATCACGCGTACGCGCTCGCCTTTGGCTACGAACGCACCCTCCGACACCACGTCGACGATACGCTCGCCGAGTTGCACCGAGCCTGCGGGGCGCAGTTCCGTGAGCACAGTGCCCTCCTGACCGACGAGCTCGTTCGGTGTCTCGGCGCTCACGAAACCGCGCTGTGACGTCGAGCGGTCGTGCAGCACGAATTTTGCCCACAGACGGCTCGAGGGCAGGCGCTTCACGATGAGCGCAAAGCCCGCGATGGCCAGCACGAGCGCGAGGCCCATGGCCGTCAACGCGCTGATATCACCGCCGAGCGCCAGCAGCACGCTGTAGAGCAGCGCCGCCACACCGACACCCGCGAGCAGGCCCACAGTCGGCATGAGCAACTCCACAATGATGCAGAGAATGCCCACGAGAAAAATGGCAATCTGGTATAAATCTACAAGTCCCTCCACATAACGGCTGCCCCAGAACACGCCTGCCGCTACAATGCCCAGCATAATGCCGCCGCCCATGCCGCCCGTCTTGATTTCCACCAGCAGGGCCAGAAACATGATGGCCAGCAGCAGCGTCTGCACCACGGGCAAGGTTACGATGTCCATAGTACTGCCTCCTTTCGTCAATGTTTATATTTATACATTCCATGGGGAGGGGGCAAAATCCTGCCTGCCCGCACCCGAACCGGCAATAAAATACAGGGACCGCCCGTTCGGGCAATCCCTGTACGAAAATAGCACAAAAATATGCTTTTACAGCTTGAACACCAGCAGTGCCTCCTGCATGCGCTGGGCCTGCTGTGCGAGCGAGCTGCTGGCCTTGGCGATCTCCTGCGCCGAAGCCTTGCGCTCCTCCGTCGTGGAGGCCACGCCCTCCATATCCTGCGCAATCTGCTGGCTGCTGATATCGAGCTCCTTGATATTACGCTGCACGGCGTCGGTGTCCTGCGAGACACCCGCGATGGAGGCCGCAATCTCCTGCATCTGCGCCGAAGTCTGCTCGACGAGCGTCGTAATCTCGCGGAACGTCTCCTTGAGGCTCTCGACGGCCTGTGCGCCCTCGGCCACCTGCGTGCGACCAGCCTGCATGGAGTCAACGGCTGCCGTCGTATCGGCCTGAATACTCTGAATCAGGCTCGCGATGCGGCCCGCGGCCTGTTGCGAGGCCTCGGCAAGCTTGCGTACCTCGTCAGCGACCACGGCAAAGCCGCGGCCCGCCTCCCCGGCGCGTGCGGCCTCGATGGCCGCGTTCAGCGCCAGCAGGTTCGTCTGGTCGGCAATCTCCGTAATCGTATCGACAATCTGGCCGATTTCCTGTGAACGTTCGCCCAGCTTGCCCACGATATCCGCCGATGTGCTGACCGTGCCCTCGACATCCCGCATCTGCCGTACAGCCGTGTCGACGGCCTGGTTGCCACCGTCGGCGCGCTCCGAGGCCTGACGCGAGTTGTGTGCCACCTGATCGGCGTTATGCTGGATATGGTTGATACTGTCCGCCACCTGGCCCATGGCCTGCGTGCTGTCGGCCACGGAGGCCTGCTGCTGCGTGATGGCCGCCGCCGTCGTCTCCAGCGAGCCCGCCATCTGCTCGACGTCGTGCGCCGCCTGCTCCGAGGTCGCCGTGAGTTCCTCCGAGGCCGCCGCGAGCTGCTCCGCCCCCTCGTGGAACGTGCCCATGAGCTTGCTCAGGTTCACGCGCACACCGTTCAACGCGCGCCACATGCGGCCGAACTCGTCACCGCGCCCGCTGCCCGAGCTATCGCCGTGATTGCGGAAATCACCGTCCTTCATGGACTCGCAGGCCGCCATCATGCGTTTCAGCTCGCCCGTGATTTCGTGCGTGATATAGCCCTGCGCGAGGAACAGCACGATAAAGGCGACGATGGAGATGACCGTCATAATCGTCTTCGAGCGTGCGGCCGCCGCGTCATTTTCCGCGTTCGTCTGCGCCGCAATCTCGTCGCAGTTCGCCTTCAAATCCGCGAGGTCGTTCTTCAGCGCATTCAGTGTCTTGATGCCCTTATCGCCGTACAGCTTGCTGGCCTCGGGAATCTGTCCCTTGATGGTCAGGTCAACAACGGCCAATGACGTATCATGATAGTTTTTCCAGTCGGCTTCGGTCTTTTTGATAAGCTCCTGCGTCGCCGGCTGGTCGCCGAGCAGTTCCTTGTATTTCGTCCAGGCCGTGCCGTAGTCCTGCTTGTATTTGTCCTCGATGTCGTTGTGCATCTTCTGATGCCGTGAGGGGTCGGAGGTCGCGATAGCCTCCAGCATGGCTGACTGCATCTTACGCATGTTCAGCTCGTTGTCCGCGAGCTGCTGCCGCGCGGGCAGATACACATTGACCACTTTCGTCACATCATCCTGCGACTTCTGCAGGGATGAAAAGCCCGTAAAAGATACGGCTGCCAGCCCCAGTGCCGCCACCACGACGAGACATAGTATCTTGTATGCCATGCGGACATTGCTCAACCAATTCATAATGTCGCCTCCTGATTTACCGTTTTATCCTACATAATTATAAAGCATTTTCCTCGATTACACCGCGCTTTGTCGGTAAAAGCTAAAGAACTTACAGTTTTCCCTAAAAATTTTGCAGACCAAAAGAGCCCGCCTGCGCGAGCTCCTGATTCATTGTGTTTGCCCCGCTCAATGCAGCATACTGCGCACGAGCGTGTTGACCATTTTGCCATCGGCACGGCCTTTGACCTTCGGCATGAGCAAGCCCATGACCTTGCCCATATCCTTCTGCGTCTGTGCGCCCGTCTGGGCCACCGCATCCGCCACGAGCTTCTTCACCTCGTCCTCGGAGAGCTGCGCCGGCAGGTAGTGCATGAGCACATCGATTTCGGCCTGCGTCTTGGCCACGAGATCCTCGCGGCCGCCCTTCTGGAACTCCTCCAGCGAGTCACGACGCATCTTGACCTCTTTGCTCAGCACGCCGATGACGCCCTCGTCATCGAGCTCCGTATGGCCACCGTCGATTTCGGCCTGCCGCACGGCGCCGCGCGCGAGGCGGATGACCGCCAGACGGTCCTTGTCGTGGGCTTTCATGGCCTCTTTCATATCAGCCGTCAACTGTTCTTTGATAGACATCTTTTTACCTCCTCTACATGATGCAAAAAAGCACCCGCGAATCTTGCGACTCGCAGGCGCCCTGCTTTAATCAGCCTCTGAACTTGCGTTTACGAGCTGCCTCAGACTTTTTCTTACGGCGAACGCTCGGTTTTTCGTAGTGCTCACGTTTTCTGACCTCAGCCAGCGTACCAGCTTTCTGGGACATGCGCTTAAAGCGGCGCAGAGCGCTGTCGATAGACTCGTTCTTGCCGACTTTGATTTCGTTTGCCATCTATTGTTTCCCCCCCTCCACTGTTTTGGGAGTTTGTGTTTCATAACTACACCACAACATTATAACGCAACGGCCCAGTCATGTCAACACAATTCCGTCGCTGCACTCAGCCCGGTGGCCACTGCAGGGAACGGCCTCCCAGGAGATGGAAATGCAGATGCTTGACGCTCTGGCCGCCCTCGTCGCCCGTATTGGCCACGACGCGGAAGCCTTTCTCGGCGACGCCGAGCTCACGTGCCAGCTGCGGCACGACATCCACGAGGATGTGCGCCACGAGCGCGCGGTCCGCATCCGTCAGCGCGAGCACGCTCTCCACATGCTTCTTCGGGATAACGAGCACATGCACCGGCGCCTGCGGCTCGAGATCCTTGAACGCCACGCACTGCTCGTCCTCGTAGACAATGCTGGACGGGATCTCATGCTGCGCAATTTTGCAAAAGATGCAATCTGCCATCGAAAACACCTCCTTTGAGTCTGTGGATTGGCGGGATTTTTATCCCGACTCCTATACTATTCGCCATCAATCGGCTAATACCTGCCCCCAAACACCATCGCGATAAAGTTTTTCCATTTTTACCGCATAAATTTCCCCGCTGGTGACCGGGTGGTCGGTATAAACGCGCACGTAGTTGTTGGTCAGGCCGTCCGTGATGCCGTCCGTCGTCGTCTCGAACAGCACGTCCATGGTCCGGCCGAGGAACTGCCGGTGGAACGCCTCGCTCTTGCGCGCGGCCAGCGCCTGCATGCGGTGCACGCGCTCCTTTTTCACGGGCTCGGGCACCTGGTCCGTGCGCGCAGCCGCCGGCGTACCCGCGCGACGTGAATACGGGAACACGTGCATGCGCGCGAAATTCATGCGTGCTACGAAGTCGAGGCTCTCCTGAAACAGCGCCTCCGTCTCGCCGGGGAAACCGACGATGATGTCCGTCGAGACCGCGATGCCCGGCACCTCCTGCTCCACGTGCTGAATGAGCCGCGCGAACTCCGCCGTGTCGTAGTGACGGTTCATGGCCTTTAAAATGGCATCCGAACCGGCCTGCAACGGCAGATGCAGATGCGGACAGAAGCGTTTATCCTCCCGGATGAGCGCAAAGAGCTCCGGCGAGAGCTCAAGCGACTCCAGTGAGCCGAGGCGCAGCCGCCGCAGGCCCGGTACCGCGAGCACGGCGCGGCAGGCATCAACGAGCTGCACGTCCTCCTGGAGGTCGCGCCCGTAGGCGCCGAGATGGATGCCCGTGAGCACGATTTCCTTGAACCCCGCCGCCACGAGTTTCTCCGCCTCGCGACGCACGGCCGCCGGCTGGCGCGACTTCACGGGACCGCGCGCGTAGGGGATAATGCAGTACGAGCAGAAATTCTCGCAGCCGTCCTCGATTTTCAAAAACGCGCGCGTACGCTGCGGCATATCGTAAAGCGGGATATCCTCGAACGTGTGCGTCTGCATGATGTCGCCGACCTCGTCGAGCACCTTGCCCGCCTCACGCGCGGCCTGCTCCACGTAGTCGACGATATGAGCCCGCTCCTTCGTGCCCAGCACGACGCGCACGCCTTCGATAGCCTTGACGTCGTCTGGCGAGACCTGCGCATAGCAGCCGCAGACCGCGATGATGGCCTGCGGGTTCGCGTGCTGCGCGCGGCGTACCATCTGACGCGATTTGCGGTCGCTCATGCTCGTGACCGAGCAGGTGTTGATGACATAGACATCCGCCACCTGCTCAAAGGGCACAATCTCATAGCCCGCCTGCTTGAACAGCCCCTCCATCGACTCCGTCTCGAACTGATTGACCTTGCAGCCCAGCGTGGCCAGTGCTACTCTTGGCACGTTATTATTCCTCCTTGCGGAAAGCACGCTTCACCAACTTCGTTGGTCGTTGCTTCCCAAGTCTCCGTTTTCATACTGCACGACCGTAAGCGCCGCCACGGCCGCCGTCTCCGCGCGCAAAATGCGCGGGCCCAGCGTCACGCTGTGGCCACCCGCCTGCTCGATAGCCGCCGCCTCGGCGAGCGTAAAGCCGCCCTCAGGTCCGATGAGCAGGATAAACGTTTGCACACCCATGGCCGCCGCCTGCCGCAGCACCCGCTTGATGCCCTGCTGCGTCTCGTTTTCGTAGCAGAACAGCAAGCACGCGCCCTCTGGCACCGTCGACACGAACGCCTGCAGCTCCGCGATAGGCGCCACCTCAATGAGGCTCGTGCGCCCGCACTGCTTGCATGCCTCATCGGCGATTTTCTGCCAGCGTTGCTGGCGCTGTGCGGCCTTTTTCGCCTCGTAGCGCACGACGCAGTTCTGACTCTTGAGCGGCACGACGCGCGTCGCGCCGAGCTCCACCGCCTTTTGCACGACGAACTCCATTTTATCGCCCTTGAGCAGACACGGCGCGAGCGTGATGTCGATGGGCGGCTCTGTATCCGCGTCCAGCCGCTCAATGAGCGTGAGCGTCACCGCCGTGGCCGAAAAGGCCGTCATGGCCATGCGCGCCGCCTGTCCCGCGTCGTCGACCACCGTGACCTCCTGCCCCGGCTTCGCGCGCATGACATGCATGAGATGGTGCGCATCCTCGCCCGTGATTTCTATTGTATCCGCGAGCAGACCGCGGTAAAACAGCCGCCTCATGCCTGCTCTCCTTGCGGGTTATACGCGTCTGCCTTTGCGCTTGCAGCACACGCCTCATGTTGCGTCGCCCGCGTAATCAGCAGCGCCACCCAGCCGTGGTCGTGCCACGCCTCCGCCACCTGCAGGCCGTGCGCCGTTACAGCCGCGCGTACATCAGCCTCGCGCTCGTCGATGATGCCCGAGGCCAGCAGCTGCCCGCCCGGCGCCAGATGCGCGTCGAGCTCATCCAGCAGACGGATGACGATATCCGCGATGATGTTGGCGATGATGAGCTCCGCCTGCCCGCTAAAGTTCTGCAGCAGGTCACTCACGCCCGTCTGCACCTGTGCCTGCACACCATTGGCCGCGATATTTTCCTTCGCCACCGTGACAGCCAGTTGGTCGTAGTCACAGGCCACGACGGTGCCCGCGCCGAGCTTCGCCGCCGCGATGGCCAGCACGCCCGAGCCCGTGCCCACATCAAAGACACGCGCGCCCGGCTGCACAAGCCGCTCCAGCGCGCGCAGGCACATGGCCGTCGTCGGATGCGTGCCCGTGCCGAACGCCGCCCCGGGGTCGAGTTTCAGCACGATGTCGCCAGCCTGCGGCGTATACGCCTCCCAGCTCGGCTGGATAACGATGTGCTCGCCGACCTTGTCCACGTGGAAATACTGTTTCCAGTTATCGGCCCAATCCTCATCCTGCACCAGCTGCCAGTCAATCGTGCACGGCCCGTTCTCCAGCCCGTCGACCGCCTGCATGCGCGCGATACGCACACGTAGCCGCTCCAGCCGCCCGTCCAGCGACTCGTCCGCCGGCAGATACGCCTTGACCGTCACGTTCTCACCGCCCGCCGTGCGCGGGATATCCTCGAAGTCCCACAGCCCTGCGTCGATGCAGGCGTTGACCTCCTCTGGGTCCTCTATCACCACGCCGCCCGCGCCGAGCTGGTCAAAAATCTGCGCCACAATATCCACCGCCGGCCGCGCGACCACTACAGAAACCTCCGCCCACTTCACAAAGCGTCACTCCCTTCACTATTCTCAGCCCAATCATTATACGTTGCCAGCAATAAAAACACAAGAAAAAGCCGCGACCAACCTCGGCCACGACCCCTAAGTGTCTCCTTTAAAAAGCATCGCGTTTTTTCTGCCTAGGAACTCTCTAACACGGTTAATGACAAAGATGATTTACCCATTCACAGGAATTTTCCCGCCACGCGTTCGGTTTTAACTGCTTATAACGTCTCACCCATTGCGTATATTCCCAAGAGGAATACGGAAATCTCAGCTATATGACACTTTATACATATCTTGCAACGTATAAGTCACAACATCCGGCCGCAAAGGTTCCGACAGGTCGAAGCCGCTGCGGGAGAAGAAGCCGTATTGCTGACATTGCAGGCCCGTTGCGTTGACCTGCTGGATTTCCGTCTCTATCATGGCCGAGGTGATAGGCTGGTCACGGAACTTAGCCTCGTAAAACGTATACCCCTGCGCGTTCTGCGTCACCACATCGAACTCGCCGTTACGATGTTCCTGCGGCATATCGTAGTAATATTTGCCAATCTGCTCAAAAGGCTTGGGCAACACGCCCCGCAGATTCTGCCGCACAAGGAACTGGCGACAGATTTGCTCAAACGCCCGCGGCACATACGCCTGCGAAAAATCCTCGGCAATATAGCGTGCAAAGAACGCCTCCGGCAACATGACCTGCCGCTGCGAGGCATAGCGGAAAAGGTAGCGGTAGAAAAAGGCCGACAGCGGGTCGCTGATAAAATAGCCCGCCTTTTTGCGGTTGTGCTGGTCATTGATAGGCGCCTCCTTGCGTACCACACCCATCAGCATGAGACGCTTCAGCACGTCCGTCAACGCCTGGGCGCTCGCCAAGTGAGACTGTGCCAAAATATCATTGAAGCGCGAAAAGCCCTGCGTCATAGCCACAAAGGCCGCATTGGCATTGTTAAAACGCGCGAGTTCCCCCTGCAGGTAAAGCAAGATTTCGTTCTCCAGCCGTGCCCCGGGCGTGACCAGCAGCGTCAGGATATTGTCACGCACACTGCGCGTGTCGTCAATCAGCCGGTTGTAGTACGGCACGCCACCAAAGACGCTGTACAGCCGCACCCTGTCCGCCAGCGAGCAGTTTGGATAGAAAGCTGCCGCCTCGTAATAATCCATGGGCTGCAGATTCAGCGTGAGCGTGATACGCCCGTACAGCGGATTGTGTGCCATGAGTAGCGCCTGCATGGTCTCCACGAACGAACCGCAAAGAATGAGCTTCAACTGTGAGCGTGCAGCATACTTATCGAGCAGCGTCTGCAAAATGCTGTCCATCCCCTTGACCGTCTGCCGTAGGTAGGGATACTCGTCCAACACCAGAATCAATTTCTGCTGCTGTGCCTGCTCGAAGAAATACGTCAGCAAGGCCTCAATGCCCGCAAAAGCCAACGGCGGCAAATGCTGCTGCTCAGCCCACACCTGCGCTAGGCTCGCGACGTTATCCTGCTCCGTCGTCTGCTTGCACTCATAGTAAACGCCCGCGCCATCTACCCGCTGCAGAAAATACTTAATCAACTCGCTCTTGCCGATACGCCGCCGCCCATAAATGAGCACTGCCTCCTGCTGCGCCGTCGCATAGCACTGCTTTAGACGCGCCAATTCCCGCGCGCGTCCCACAAATTGCATAACCCCACCTCCTCTTTTTACTCCAAGATACTTTACTAAAGTTCTATGGAGTAAATTATAGCACATGTGCCGCATAAACGTAAACGCATAATTAGTTGACCGCAAACAAACAGCGCGGCGATTCAGAGCCGCGACTTCTATAATCCACACTTTATGTAAATTTTACATACGCACAAAATTTAATCAACGCGCCCTGCCAGCGCCTCGCCCCACGCCTCTACCAGCATAGGCAGGCGCCAGCGGGCGTTGGCAGGGCTCGTGGAGGGCATGTGGCGGATGGTCAGGTCGGAACGCGTGAGCAGGGATTTGTTGTAGCGGCAGAAACACTGGTAGGACTTCGTGCCGTTACAGAGAATCGTGCGAATCTGCGGGTACTGCGCCAGGAACTGCGTAAAGTCGTTGCCCACGACTGCGTGGATGGCCGTGTCCAGGCTGCCCTGCCGCTCGCAAGTCGCGATGGCGTCCCAAAGGGCGATGTGGTGCGCAAGCAGCATGTGCAGCCGCGCACTGTAGTCAGCTGGTGGTTCCGTCTGGCCCGTCAGCAGTTGCGTCATTAGGGGCCAAAAGCGATTCTGCGGGTGCGCGTAGTACTGCTGCGCAGCCAGCGAGCGCACGCTGGGCATCGAGCCGAGAATCAGCACACGGCAACTCTCATCTACACTGGGTGGGAAACCCACACACAAATCTGCCGCTGCAGTCTGCATTTGCTTCACCGTAAATTCACCCCTTTATTGTTTATCACTTTTCCAGCGCCTATCTTAGCATGAATCCTTACGCGGTGTCACTAGTTCATAAAAAAGCTCCCCCGCGTCAGAGACGCAGAGAAGCTTGGACTTAATCGCCGTAATTCTTGATGAAATCTTTCATTTTGTCGAGCCAGGTTTTCTGCTCGGGATTTTCTTTACCGCTGCAGAGGTCGTCGAACTGCTGCAGGAGCTCTTTCTGCTTGCTGGAGAGTTTCTGCGGCGTCAGGACCTTGATGTGTACGTACTCATCGCCGCGCCCGTTGCCGCGCATATAGGGAATACCACGGCCTTTAATGCGCATGCTCACACCTGACTGCGTACCGGCGGGGATTTTCAGGTCGACTTTGCCGTCGATGGTCGGCACCTCAACCGTCGCACCAAGTGCCGCCTGCACGAAGCTGATGGGCACCTCGACGTAGACGTCGTTACCGTTGCGCTTAAAGAACTTGTGGTCCTTGATAAAGATGTAGACATAGAGGTCGCCGCGGCCACCGCCGTGCTTACCGGCATTGCCCTTGCCGCTCACACGCAGGCGCTGGCCCTGATCGACGCCCTTCGGGATGTTGACCTCAATCTCATCCTGCACGCGCACCGTGCCGTCGCCGTGGCATTTGTGGCAAGGGTTTTTGATAATCTGACCCGTGCCGTGGCAGCGGCTGCAGGTCGTGGCGTTGACCATGCGGCCGAACGGCGTGTTGTGTACGGTCTGGCGCTGCCCCGTACCGCCGCAGTCCGGGCACTTCTCCGGCTGCGAACCGGCCTGCGCACCGCTGCCGTGGCAGTCGGGGCAGGCATCGGTGTGCGGCACCCGCAGCTTGGCCTTTTTGCCAAAGGCCGCCTCCTCGAACGTAATCTCGAGGTCATAGCGGAGGTCAGCACCGCGCTCCGGCTGCGGGCCCGCACTGCGGCGCTGACGGCCGCCACCGCCGCCGAAGAACATGTCGAAAATATCGTCCATGCCGCCCATACCACCGGCACCGCCAAAGCCGCCGAAACCACCGAAGCCGTCGAAGCCGCCAGCCCCACCGCTGCCCATGCTGTTGAACGCATCGGGACCGAGCTGGTCATAGCGCGCACGCTTCTGCGGGTCTTTGAGCACGTCGTAGGCTTCGTTGACCTCTTTGAACTTAGCCTCCGCTTCTTCCTTGTTGTCCGGATTAAGATCCGGGTGATATTTGCGGGCCAGACGCTTGTAGGCTTTCTTGATGGTCTTGTCGTCGGCATTGCGGTCGACGCCCAGGACCTCATAATAATCGCGTTTCTCGCTCACGTTGCACCATCCTCATAAACATGTTGGGAGTCGGGAACCGGGTCCCAACTCCCAACGGTAGTTACTCAGTATTGAGACGGCTTATTTCTTGTCGTCCTTGACGTCCGTGTACTCGGCGTCGACGACGTTGTCGTCATCCTTTTTCTCCTGCGCACCGGCCTGCTGCTGGGCATCTGCCGCGCCCTGGGCACCGGCCTGCGGGCCAGCCTGCTGGTAGGCCTGCGCGCTCAGCTCATACAGCGGCTTCTGCAGGGCTTCCGTCGCCTTCTTGATGGCCTCGGTGTCGCCACCCTTGAGCGCATCCTTCAGCTTGGCAATGGCGTCGTTGACGGCAGAGACCTTCGCGCTGTCGGCCTTGTCGCCGAAGTCCTTCACAGCCTTCTCTGCCTGATAGACGAGGTTCTCGCCCATGTTCTTCGCGTCGACGGCTTCCTTCTGCTTCTTGTCCTCAGCCTCATGTGCCTTAGCTTCCTTGACCATGCGATCAATATCCTCTTTGCTCATGCCGCTGTCGGACTGAATGGTGATCTTCTGCTCTTTGCCCGTGCCGAGGTCCTTCGCAGAGACGTGCACGATACCGTTGGCATCGATATCGAAGGAAACTTCGATTTTAGGCACGCCGCGCGGCGCCGGCGGGATATCGGAGAGCTCGAAGCGGCCCAGCGTCTTGTTGCCGGCAGCCATTTCGCGCTCGCCCTGCAGCACGTGGATGTCCACAGACGGCTGGTTATCGGCCGCCGTCGAGAACACCTGGCTCTTGTGCGTCGGAATGGTCGTGTTGCGCTCGATAATCTTCGTGCAGACACCACCGAGGGTCTCAATGCCCAGAGACAGCGGCGTGACATCGAGCAGCAGCACGTCTTTGACCTCGCCAACGAGCACGCCGCCCTGGATGGCCGCACCGACGGAGACGCACTCATCCGGGTTCACGCCCTTGGACGGCTCTTTGTGCAGGATATTGCGGATAGCGTCCTGCACGGCCGGGATACGGGAGGAACCGCCGACGAGGATAATCTTGTCGATATCGTCGCCCGAGAGGTCCGCATCGGCCATGGCCTTGCGCACCGGGTCCATCGTGCGCTCCACGAGGTCAGCCGTCAGCTCATTGAACTTCTGGCGCGACAGCGTGAGGTCGAGATGTTTCGGGCCCGTCGCATCCGCCGTAATGAACGGCAGGTTGATGTTCGTCTGCGTCATGCTGGACAACTCAATCTTCGCTTTCTCAGCGGCCTCGATGAGGCGCTGCGCGCTCATCTTATCCTGCGAGAGGTCGATGCCGTTCTCTTTCCTGAACTCCTCGACCATCCAGTCCATAATCTTCTGGTCGAAGTCATCGCCGCCGAGGTGCGTATCGCCGTTCGTGGCCTGCACCTCGAACGTACCCTCGGAGAGCTCGAGGATGGAGACATCGAACGTGCCGCCGCCGAGGTCGAACACGAGGATGGTCTCATCCTCATCTTTATCGAGGCCGTAGGCCAGGGCGGCCGCCGTCGGCTCGTTGACAATACGCAGGACATCGAGGCCTGCGATTTTGCCGGCGTCCTTCGTCGCCTGGCGCTGGCTGTCGTTGAAGTAAGCCGGCACCGTGATGACCGCCTGGCTCACGCTCTCGCCGAGGTAAGCCTCCGCGTCGCTCTTGAGTTTCTGCAGAATCATTGCGGAAATCTCAGGCGGTGTATAGTCCTTGCCGTCGATGGAAACTTTGTAGTCGCTCTCACCCATGTGGCGCTTGATGGATTTAATCGTGCGCTCCGGGTTGGAGACGGCCTGACGTTTTGCCAGCTGGCCGATGAGGCGCTGGCCGTCCTTCGTGAAACCGACAACGGACGGGGTGATACGGCTGCCCTCCGGGTTCGTGATGACGGTCGGCTCGCCGCCTTCCATCACGGACACGACGGAGTTCGTAGTACCTAAGTCGATACCAATTACCTTTGACATGGTTCATATCCTCCTAAATGTGCATTGACTCTTTATTTTTATGGTTGAAAGGGGAAACGCAGCAGGCCTGTCTGGCTCAGCCTGCGCTCCCACAGGAAAACTAATTCGCGACGACCTGCACCATGCTGGGGCGGATGACGCGGCCTTTGACCACGTAGCCCTTTTGCAGTTCCTGCGCAATCATATCATCCTCGAGCTCGGGGTTCTGTACACGCATGACCGCCTGATGGAAATTCGGGTCGAATTTCTGCCCCTCCGTCTCGATTTTCTCGAGGCCGTCCTTTTTCAGCGTCTCCTGGAACTGCGTGTAAATCATCTCCACGCCCTTCTGGAACGCCTCGACGTCCTTCGTTTCCGCCGCCATGGCCCGCTCGAAATTATCGAGGATGGGCAGCATATCCTTGAGAATTTCCTGCGTGACGACGTCCGAGAGCTCCTCACGCTCCTTGTTCGAGCGTTTGCGGAAATTGGCGAAGTCGGCCTGCAGGCGCAGTGCCTGCTGCTGTGCCTCCTCCAGCTGCTGCTGTACCCGGGCGAGCTCGGCCGTCGGGTCAGCTGCCTCGGCCGTGTCGGGCTGCTCCGCCCCGGCCTGTGCCTCAGCTGGCTGCTCCTCCTCCACTGCCGTTGCGTCCGCCGCGTCAGCATCGGCGATTTCCTCCTGCATCTCGTCCAGGCGCTGCTGCTCTTTCTTCTTCAGCTCGTCTTTTTCGTATGCTGGCAATGTGTTCACCTCTTTCAAAAGCTATCCCGTCGTCAGCCTCTGCCTACCAATGGTAGCGCTTGATGACCTCCGTAAGGTTTTTGTTCATGTATTCCAACAGGCTCATGGCCCGTGCGTACTCCATACGCGTCGGTCCCAGCACCGCGATGGTGCCGAGCAGCTCACCGTCCAGATGATAGGTAGCGGTGATGATGCTGCTGTCCTGAAAATGCCTGTCCTCGTTCTCCTGGCCAATCGTGACCTCGAGGCCCTCGCCCATGTGCGCGTGCAGGATGTCCTTCATGAGGGACTCCTCCTCGAGCACGAGCAGCGTTTCCTTGACCTTTTCCACATCGTGGAACTCCGGCTGTGCCAGGAGCTCCGTCGTGCCGCCGAGGTAGAGGCGCTCTCGCTTGCCCGAGTCCAGTGCGCGGTGGATGATCTCCAACGCTGACTCATAGAGCGTGCTGTCGGCGATTTCATCCTCAATCTGCTTGAGCTGCGGCGGCTCGATGGAGTTCAGCGTGTGGCCGGCCAGGTTCTGGTTGATGACCTGCGCCATGCGCTGGAAGTCCTCGAACGTCGCGCCATCGGGCATCGCGATAATCTTGTTCTCGATAAAGCCCGCGTCCGTCATGAGCACCGTAATCACGCGGCGCTCGTCGAGTGGCAGAAACTGCAGACAGCGGAACGCGGCGTGTGTCATCTGCGGCGCCAGCACGAGTGAAACGTTGTGCGTGGCCTGCGAGATAATTTTCGCCGTCTCGACGAAGACCTCCTCGATACGCTGCACGCGCGTGCGGTACCACTTGTCGATGATGGCCTTTTCCTCATCACTCACCGGCTGCGGCGGGATGAGGCCGTCCACGTAGAAACGGTAGCCCTTCGAGGAAGGAATGCGCCCCGATGACGTGTGCAGCTGCTGCAGATAGCCGAGCATCTCGAGATCCGCCATTTCATTGCGGATGGTGGCGGGGCTCACGCCGAGGTCGTATTTGCGCGCCAGCGTGCGAGAGCCCACCGGCTCAGCCGACTCGATGTAGTCATCGATGATGGCTTTCAGCACCAGCTGCTTGCGGGTATCGAGCTCCGCGTCCTCTGCCATGCCCTCACCTCCCGAGGCTGTTAGCACTCTATGAGATTGAGTGCTAACCTGAAATCTAATAAGAGTGTACCCCTAATAAAGCAAAAAGTCAACACCTAAATTAGTCAAAAAGTCAGTTAGTCAGTAAAAATTTTTCAAAAACCATATTGCCGTATTTGGCGCCGCGCGCGGTGAGGTGGACGCGGTCACGCTCGCTCACGAGTGCGCCCTGCTCTACGAGGCGAGCAATGGTATTGCCATAAATCGCGTCAAGGCTCACGCCGAATTTGCGCGCGAAAGCCGCGCGACTGATGCCCGTGGCCGTGCGCAGCGCAAGGAAGGCGAACTCCTCCATGGCTATCTCACGCGTCGCTGGCTCCTCGGCGGTACGCGGCACCTGTCCCGCGTGGATGGCCTCAAGGTAGGCCTCGATATCCGCCACATTTGCCCAGCGCTGACCGTCGAGGTACGAGTGCGCCGCCGCCCCGAGGCCGAGGTAGGGCACGTCCTGCCAGTAGGCGAGGTTGTGACGGCTCGCATAGCCGGGGCGCGCGAAATTTGAAATCTCATAGCGCGCATAGCCTGCTGCGGGCAGCGCCGTCGTCATGTAATCGTACATGGCCTCCGTCGCATCATCGCTCGGCAGGTCGAGCTTGCCCAGTTCCTGCATACGTGCAAAGGCGGTATTTTCCTCCAGCTGCAGGCCGTAAATAGAGATATGCTCCGGCGCAAGGGCCAGTGCCTGTTCCACGCTGGCCTGCAAAGCGGCGAGGCTCTGCCCCGGCAGACCGTACATGAGGTCGAGGCTCACATTCGTAAAGACCGCCGCCCGCGCCGTCTGAAAAGCCGCCACGGCCTCTGCGCCCGTATGAATGCGGCCGATGCGCCGCAGCAGCGCATCATCAAACGACTGCACCCCGAGCGACAGGCGGTTGACACCATGCTGCCGCAGTAACGCGAGCTTCGCCGCGTCAACAGTGCCAGGGTTCGCCTCCACGGTGAATTCTGCTGCCTTGCCAAACGTGACCTCTATTTGTACCAATAACTTTTCTAACAGTTCATTTGACAAGGCAGTTGGCGTGCCACCACCGATATAAATAGTAGCCGGCTGACCCCAGCGCTGCACAAAAAGAGAGCCCTGCTGCTGGATTTCCCAGCACAGGGCCTCCGTATAAGCCTGCATATATTTTTCCCTGCCTGCCCAGGAAGGAAAATCGCAGTAGAAGCATTTCTGCCGACAAAACGGAATATGAATGTAGACACCCCAACGCTCAGGCCGTTCGCCTGCCGTCTGTGGTTCTTTTGCTATCATCATCTACCGCCTCAGTCGATTTTCAGCACAGCCATAAAGGCTTCCTGCGGTATTTCTACGCTGCCGACGGCTTTCATGCGCTTTTTGCCCTCTTTCTGCTTCTCCAGCAGTTTGCGTTTACGCGTGATATCGCCGCCGTAGCATTTTGCCAGCACGTCCTTGCGGTGGGCGCGCACGTTCTCACGTGCGATGACCTTGGAGCCGATGGCCGCCTGGATGGGGATTTCGAACATCTGCTGCGGGATGATTTCCTTCAGCTTCGAGACGAGCTGCCGCCCGCGGCTCACGGCGCGCTCCTTGTGCACGATGGTAGAGAGTGCATCCACGGGGTCACCGTTCAGCAACACGTCTATTTTCACGAGCTGCGATGGCTGATAGTCCGCGAGTGCGTAGTCGAGCGAAGCATAGCCGCGCGTGGCCGATTTCAGACGGTCAAAATAATCGTAGATAATCTCGTTCAGCGGGATGTGGTACTCAATCAGCACGCGGTTTTCATCAAGATAGTTCATCGTCTTGAACTCGCCGCGCTTCTCCTGCGAGATTTCCATGACGGCGCCCACGTAGTCGTTCGGCACGATAACTGTGGCCTTGACGTATGGCTCCTCCATGTGCTCGATTTCCGTCGCGGGCGGCAGCTCGGACGGGTTGCTGACCTTGACCAGCTCGCCGTTCGTCTTGTAGACATGGTAAATCACGGTCGGCGCCGTCGTGATGAGCTTGAGATGATACTCGCGCTCCAGACGCTCCTGCACGACATCCATGTGCAACAGGCCGAGAAAACCACAGCGGAAGCCGAAGCCCAGCGCCACGGACGTCTCAGGCTCGAACACGAGCGCCGCGTCGTTGATCTGCAGCTTTTCCAGCGCGTCCTTGAGATTGTCGTAGTCAGCGCTCTCCACGGGGTACAGGCCGCAGTAGACCATGGGCGTGACGCCACGGTAGCCGGGCAGCGGCTCGGCCGCCGGGTGCAGTGCGCTCGTAATGGTATCGCCGACGCGCACGTCGCGCACGTCCTTGAGCGAACCCGCCACGTAGCCGACCTCGCCGTTGTCGAGCACGCCCGTGTCCACGGCCTGTGGCTTGAAGCAGCCCACATCCGTGACCTCGAACGTCTTGCCCGTCGCCATCATCTTGAGCTTCATGCCCTTTTTTATCTGGCCCTGCTTGACACGGATATGCGCAATCACGCCCTTGTAGGCATCGAAATACGAATCGAAAATCAACGCCTGCAGCGGTGCCGTCTCCTCGCCCTCCGGCGCTGGTATCCAGTCCACGACGGCCTCGAGGATGTCCGGCACGCCCTCACCTGTCTTGCCGGAGCAAAGCACGGCGTTCGATGTATCGAGGCCGATGGCGTCCTCGATTTCCTTTTTCGTGCGCTCCACGTCCGCGCTCGGCAGGTCGATTTTGTTGATGACGGGGATAATCTCGAGGTCATGCTCGAGCGCCATGTAGACGTTCGCGAGCGTCTGCGCCTCCACGCCCTGCGTCGCGTCGACGACGAGCAGCGCGCCCTCGCAGGCCGCGAGGCTGCGCGATACCTCATATGTGAAGTCAACGTGCCCCGGCGTGTCGATGAGGTTCAGCTCATAGTCATCGCCATCGCTGGCTTTATAGTCGAGGCGCACGGTCTGCGACTTAATCGTGATGCCGCGCTCGCGCTCGATATCCATACTGTCGAGCACCTGGTCCGCCATCTCGCGTTTCGTGAGCGTGCCCGTGAGCTCGATGAGCCGGTCCGCAATCGTCGACTTGCCGTGGTCGATATGGGCGATAATCGAGAAATTGCGGATATGCTGCTTATCCATAATCATGTTCCTTTCTAGAAGCTAAATCTTCTACATTATAACATTGCGTGGCCTGCCCTAGCAATAATCCGCCGCATTTTCCTGCAAAAGTAGTTGCTTTTTCGCCGCGCGCATGCTAGAATACTATGGTACTGATAAAAACGAGGGGGTGAAATACTTGCCGAACATCAAAGCATCTATCCTGAGTGTGAAATCTGACGCTAAGCGCCATGCCAAGAACGCTGCTGAGAAGTCCCGTGTCCGCACGGCTTCCCGTCGCGTCCTCGATGCCGTGGAGGCTGGCAACGCTGAAGAGGCGAAGTCCCTCCTCTCCGTCGCTTGCAAGACGATTGACCAGGCTGCTGCGAACCATGTGTATCACAAGAACGCTGCCAGCCGCAAGAAGTCTCGTCTGGCTCGCAAAGTCAACGCCATGGCAAAGTAATTGCCTGTTAGCGCAGCTATGATAAAAGGAGCTGTCGCACGATATGTGCGCCGGCTCCTTTTTCGTATACTCTTTTATCCCTCAAGAGACGCTGAGGAAAACGACACAGCAAAAACCGGCAGCCACTGCGGACTGCCGGTCTCTTTTATGTTATGGGGTATTTTCGCAAGTGAATTACTTGTTCATGGCTTCCTGCACGGAGACGGCCACGGCGACGGTCATACCGACCATCGGGTTGTTGCCGGCGCCGATGAGGCCCATCATGTCGACGTGCGCCGGCACGGAGGAGGAGCCTGCGAACTGGGCATCGCTGTGCATGCGGCCCATCGTATCCGTCATACCATAGGAAGCCGGGCCGGC
>ONCF01000092.1 GCA_900316275.1 uncultured Veillonellaceae bacterium | reverse complement strand
GAGAACAACTCCATCGCTTCAAGCGACTTTATTAGGATATCACCTTGCATACTGACTGTCAAGAACTTTTTTTGCCGCTCACCGCGCATTTTTCTGTTCCCGCCGTGTCCGTATCTGTCGGCGACTTGTAATATGATACACGCTTATGAAAGCGTTGTCAACACCATTATGAAAATAAATTGAATTTTTTACTCTGCCGGCATCATAATCACATTGGCAGGCAGATTGGATGCCCCTGGCGGGGAGAACTCGAACTCTACCTCATCATCAGCATCATAGGTACCCAGGTCAGCCAGCTCTGCATCTTTCGTCAGAATATAAAGTCCGGCCTCTCGCGCCTTTTGCACACTCTCCGTCTCCGGCGGCGTCGCATCGCCGAAGAAGGTGCGGCCGAACGGCGTCTGCAGCATGTCGCGATGGCCGCCATTGAGTGCCACCGTCATCGCCCCGGCATAGACGCCGCCTAACGGATTGAGGAAGTATTTCACCGCGCCGCCCTCGCCCACGACCGGCAGGCGCAGGTAGTAGTTGATGCCGTAGTTGCCGTAATCCGTCACCGCACTGCCATCCGTGGCATCTATACCCGTACGGTACAAATCGTGGACGTTATCCGCCAAAGGTATATAGACCATGCCGTCGTGCGCCGGGTCATAGGGGCGCGTGCCCGTGAGAACACGGTCCATGTTTTTGAACGTGCCGCGCAGACGCATTTCATCTTTCGGCTGCACCCTGGCTGATTGCAGGAACACAAACAAGTCGACATTGGCCGGATACATCACGACCGTGACGCGCACGGGATGATTCGTCGTGAAATCATACACGCCGCAGACAAGCTGGCCCGGATGCAGTATAGTTTTATCCATCGTCTGATCCAACAGGCGGCGGCTGTTTTTCACCATGTAAAGGTGGCCCGACATTTCCTGCCCGTAGTACATCATCTGCGCGGCCTTGCCCACGGCCAGGTAATCATCACTCGGCAGGCCATAGCCGCCGCGCGTAATGCGTACCGAGGTAAAACCCTCCTCTACGCTCTCCAAAACGACGGCCACTTTCTTGTCCGTCTGCTGATTATTCAAATGGTAGTAGAGCACGCGCGCATCGCCGCTGACCACATCCTGATAGAGGATACCGTCGTGCGCCACATACTCGGGGCTGTCGGAAAAGAGCAGCGTGCCGCCCTGGTCCCGGCTCTCCACCGGCCACTGGTGCATGGTATGCGAAACAGGCCGGCGACGTACGTGCGACACATGATGTGCCGTCGTCGTGCCAGCCTCCACTACGCGTGTGGTGCCCTCGGCCTGCGGCTGGACAGCCAGCGTCGTACCCTCAGACGCCGTTGCGGTCTCAACATTCACCGTCGTGTGCGACGTCTCGTCCGCCACATGCCGCGCCGCGAGCGCCGTATCAGCGTAAAGACAGACGCCCAGCAGCAATAACATACCGGTCAGGATTTTTTCCTGCAAAATCATCGGTAACACTCTACTCCTTTATTGTATGTGCTGGTGCCAGCCCAGCTTCGCCATTATCTCGCCCTTGAGCAGACGCAGACGGAACTCCCAAATGCCCAGGCGAGGGTGCGGGATATTGATGCGTTGCAGTTCATAGGGATTCGTCCGCTCCGTATTCAGTCCGGCATCACCCGTCACGGCCGTGAAATAACCGGCCTCGGCCACGCGCGCCGCGATATCTGCATCGTAAGCGCCGTTCGGATAGGAAAACGCACCAATCCAGCGGATGCCGTTCCACTCCATGAGCAATTTTGACAAGCGCAGTTCCTCCGCCTGCTCCTCCGGCGTCAGCGTCGTCAGCGGCTGATGGTTTGCCGTATGGCTGCCAATCTCCACGCCGCGCTGCTGCATGTCCTGCAGCTGTGCCCACGTCAGATAGCGTGGTTGGCCGATATCATTGCTCACCATGTACATCGTTGCGCGCATACCATGTGCCTCCAGCACCGGCAGCATCTCCGTGTAGTTATCCGCGTAGCCATCGTCAAACGTCAACACAATGGGTTGCTCTGGCAGGCTGCGTTTGCCCTGCCGCGCCGCGATGTACTCCTGCATCGTAATTGTAGTATACCCTGCCGCCTGCAGATAATCAAGCTGGGCGGCAAAGTCCGCCGTCGGCACGATGTACGGCTGTTCATCCGGCAGTGCGTCCTCACCCACCATATGATACTCCAAAATCGGCACGCCCGCCACCGGTGCCCAAATGAGCCAGCTGCCAAACGCCAGCACGCCAACAAGTAAAATTAGCAAAAGGCTACGCACTTTATGCTGCCACAATGCTCTATGCACTCCTTTATCCTATCACACGCTATGAGCCGAAAGCCGCCGGGGAATTGGCGTCAAACCGTTGCTCCCAGTCGCTTCGGGCCATACCTTATATTTGCAGCGAATGAAAGCCACTGGCCTTGTGCAGGCGGTTCATAATTGCGAGCCCCAGGCCCGTATCCGCCATGCCCTCGCCAAGCAGCACATCCGCGTCCGTGTCGTTAAACGCAATGAGCTGCTCATACAGCCGCGAGGCAATCGTCAGCAAATCGCCCTGCGCACCGTAATCCGCCAGCAGCGGCGACGGCACCAGATCCTGCAGCGCCATCACCACCTCATGACTCGCGAGCACACCTACACGGTGCCCCGCCGCCTGCAGCTGCCGCACCTGCCGCCGGAACGCCGGCACCATCTTCGTGGGGTCACCCTCCAGCAGCGTCAACGGCGCATTCGGCGCGTAATGCTTGTACTTCATGCCCGGTGCGCGTGGCACCACCTTCGCCCCCACGAGTGCCGGGTCCAGCTTCACACCGCCCAGCACCTCCGTGAGCATCTCGCGTGTAATCGCCCCCGGCCGCAAAATCACGGCCACCGGCCCCGTGCAGTCCACAATCGTCGACTCCACGCCAAAGCGGCACGGCCCGCCATCGAGAATCAGGGGAATCCGCCCCTGCATATCGCGGTACACCGACGCCGCCGTCGTGGGACTCGGCCGCCCGGAAACATTCGCCGACGGTGCCGCCACCGGCACGCCCGCCGCACGGATCAAAGCGCGCGCCACCACACTCTCCGGCATGCGCACGCCTACTGTCGCCAAGCCGCCCGTAATGCGGTCCGGCACCACCTCGCGCCGTCGCATAATGAGCGTGAGCGGCCCTGGACAGAACGCCGCCAACAGCCGCTCCGCCATCGGCGTCACCTCGGCCGCCACCTCGTCCACCATCGCGCGGTCACACACATGTAAAATGAGCGGATTATCCGACGGCCGCCCCTTCGCCGCATAAATACGCGCGCACGCCGCCGCATCAAAGCCGTTCGCACCCAGGCCATACACCGTCTCCGTCGGAAACGCCACGAGTCCGCCGCCGCGCAGCAGCTTCCCCGCCCGCGCAATATCACCAGCCTGCGCCTTCACATCCGTAATACGAACAATTTCAGTCTCCATCGTAAAATCAGCCTCGAATAAAAAAGCCTTACGGTTCTGCCTCGCGGCCGGCGGCCTGTTGGCCATAAATGAAGCGTTGAAATTTTGCGTTAAGAAAGATTTTTTTGCCAACCAGAACCCTCGTAAAAGTTTCAACCGTTCAAGCGTAGCGCGTTTTGGAACTTTTACAGGATTAATTAAAAGGCAAAAAAATCTTTTAGCAAAATTTCTCAGCGTAATGTTGGCCAGCAGGCCGCCAGCCGCCCCCCGCGCAAACAACACCCAAATTTCTCAGCGTAGCGTTGGCTGTACCCCGCCTGCCGCCCCCGCGCATAGCACTAGCCTCTATACGCCACGACCACACGCTCAATGCCCGCGAGGTCCTTTATCGTCTCGGTGCGCTTTATCAGTGGGTTAGCCTCGGCCATCTCAGCGACTGCAGCGGCCTGACCGGCACCGACCTCAAAGGCCATAAAGCCGCCCGGCTCCAGCATGGCCGGCCCCTCGGCGCACAGCCGCCGATAGAAATCCAGCCCGTCTGCCCCGCCCGCCAACGCCGTGTGAGGCTCGCTCAGCCGTACCTCCGCCTGCAGCGTCGCCTCCTCCGCCTCGGGGATATACGGCGGGTTCGACAAAATGGCCGTGAACTGCTGCCCCGTCAGCGGTGCCAGCAAATCACCCGTGTAAAACTGCACGCGCTCCGCAAGCCCCAGCGCCGCCGCATTCTCCTCCGCTACAGCCCGTGCCTCCGGTGAAATATCCACCGTCGCCGCCTGTGTTCCCTCGGTAAAATGCAACACCGACAGGCAAATCGCGCCCGAACCCGTGCCGATATCCGCGAACATGCACGGCCGTCCCAGCGCCTGCAGCCGTTCAATAGCCGCCTGCACCAGTACCTCCGTGTCCGGTCGCGGCACCAGCGTCGCCGGCGTCACGCGGAACGTCAGGCCCATGAACTCCTTTTCCCCGAGAATATAGGCCACCGGCACCCGTGCCACACGTTGCTTGACCATCTCGTGAAAATGCGCGAGCTCCGTCTGCTCCAATGGCTCATCGAAATGCACATAGAGAAAAATGCGTTCCTTGTGCAACAGATGCGCCAACAGCACCTCTGCGTCCAAGCGTGGCGACTCGATGCCCTTTTCCCGAAAGAATTGCTCTGTCCACTTAAGGATACGACCGATGGTCCATACGCCCTGTGCCACTGTCATATCTCCTTTAATCCTGCTGTTTCAGGCGCTCCGCCTGGTCAGCTGTGATGAGCGCGTCCAGCAGCTCATCCAGGTCACCGCCGAGAATCGCGTCGATTTTGTGCAGCGTGAGGCCAATGCGATGATCCGTCACGCGACCCTGGGGGAAATTGTACGTGCGGATGCGCTGACTGCGGTCGCCCGAGCCCACCTGGCTGCGCCGGTCCGCCGCCACCGCGTCCGCCTGCGCCTGCTGCGCCGCATCCTGAATACGCGCGCACAACACCTTCAGGGCCTTTTCCTTATTTTTCAGCTGCGACTTTTCATCCTGGCACTGCACTACGATGCCCGTCGGCAGATGTGTGATGCGGATGGCCGTCTCCGTGCGGTTCACGTACTGGCCGCCCGCGCCCGAGGCACAGTACGTATCGATGCGCAGGTCCTTCGGGTCCAGCTCGACCTCGACCTCCTCGGCCTCCGGCAGTACGGCCACCGTCGCGGCCGATGTATGGATGCGCCCGCCCGACTCCGTCACCGGCACGCGCTGCACGCGGTGCGTGCCGCTCTCGTATTTCAGACGGCTATAGGCACCCGCGCCATTCACCAGAAAGACGACCTCTTTAAAGCCGCCCATATCCGTCGCATTGCTGTCAATGAGCTCCACCGACCAGCCGCGCCGTTCCGCATAGCGCGCATACATGCGGAACAAATCACCCGCAAACAGCGCTGCCTCGTCGCCGCCCACGCCGCCGCGAATCTCCACGATGACGTTTTTCTCATCGTTCGGATCACGCGGCAGCAGCAGCACGGGAATGCGCTGCGCGAGCGCCGCCTGCTCCGCCGTGAGGTCCGCGACCTCCTGCTCCACGAGCTGGCGCATTTCGCTGTCCAAAGACTCCTCGAACAGAGCCTTGTCCTCGGCCAGTGTGCGTGTGACCTCGCTGTAGCGGCGATAGGCCGTCACCACGGGCTCCAGCTGCGCATGCTCCTTGTTGTAGCGCTGCCAGCGCGCCACATCCTGCATCGTCGCCGGGTCTGCCAGCAGTGATTCCAGTTCGCGGTATTTATCCTCCACGGCTTGCAATTTCTCCAGCAAGCTGCTTCCTCCTCATAAAAAAGCGCAGCAGTCGGGTCGCAAGGCACACCGCCCACGACCTGACTACCCGCAAAATATTCTACATCAATTGCCCTTTGAAAAATAGCAGAGCAATTGCGCATTTTTAGAACGCAACAATTTAACCGTATGCGCTGCCGTATCTGTTCCGCGTCGCCTAGCAATTTGTCGGCTCGGCAACCGCCGATACAGTCGTGCTTTCCTGTGGTGCAGCCACCTGCCGGTACTCGCCGCTGCCCGCGGGGATTTCCTCTGGCGGCAGCACAGCCTTGAGCGACTCGATAGCCACCTCGACCATGTCATCCTGTGGCGGCCGCGTCGTCAGATACTGCAGCCACAGGCCCGGTTTGATGGCCTGCAACAGAATGGGGTTCGTCGTGCGCCCTGCCACGCGGATAATCTCGTAAGAAATCCCTGCCACGACCGGCAACAGCAGCACGCGGCTCGCGATACGCTCCCAGAGCGTCGGCCAGCCGAGGAACGCAAAGACGAAAATCGACACCAGCATCACGATGAGCAGGAAATTCGTGCCACAACGCGGATGCAGGCGGCTGAAACGTTGCACGTTCTCCACGGTCAGCGGCAGCCCCGCCTCATAACAGTGAATCGTCTTGTGCTCGGCGCCGTGGTACTGGAACACGCGGCGGATGTCCTGCATGCGCGAGATGCCCCAGATATAGCCGAGGAAAATCACGAGCCGCAAAAAGCCCTCCATGAGGTTCAGAAAGAACGGATCCTCCGTGACAAAATGGAAGAACTTCGCTGCGCCCGTCGGAATGGCAATAAACAGCACACTCGCGAGCACGAGCGCAAAGATAATCGTGCCCGCCATCTCCTTGTCCGAGAGCTGTTCATCCTCCTCGCCGGCCATCTTTGCCGAATAGGAGAGCGAGCGGATGCCGATGACCAGCGACTCGATGAGCGACACCGT
>ONCF01000103.1 GCA_900316275.1 uncultured Veillonellaceae bacterium | reverse complement strand
GATTTTTCGTCTGGGCTAGGAAATGGCTCGAAGGCATAGCGGTGCTATGTCGAGAGCCATTGACGACGACCAGGCGGAAAAGATGCGGCAAGATGGGCTGACGATTTAATCAGTGTTTCCTAAAGCACGCTGCTGCCAGCTGGCTGTGATAGACGTTTCCTGCCGTGGGGTACTTGACTGCGCGGCAGATGGTGGTAAAATTTTAGTACCAAAGGACGAATATTTCATAGGAGGTTGACATGGTAAAACTCACCTATTATGGGCACTCCTGCTTCCTGCTCGACGACGGGCAGAACCGCGTGCTGACGGACCCGTTCCTCACGGGCAATCCACAGGCCACGGTGAAAGCGGAGGATGTGGAGTGCGACTTTATCCTCATCTCGCACGCGCATGGCGACCATCTCGGTGACGCGCCGGAAATCGCGGCGCGCACGGGTGCGGGCCTCGTGGGCATCCCCGAAGTGCTCGGCGTCTGCGAGGCGCGTGTGCCGGGGCTGAAACAGCACCCGATGAACCTCGGCGGCTCACTCACGCTGCCGTTCGGCAAGGTGCGCATGACACTCGCCCAGCACAGTGCGGGCGTGGCGGGCGGCGTGGCCTGCGGCTACGTCATCTATATCGGCGACCGGGTGCTGTATTTCGCGGGTGACACGGCACTGTTCTCCGACATGGAGCTCATCGGGCGCAAGGACAAGCTCGACTACGCAATGCTGCCCATCGGTGATAACTACACGATGGGCCTCGAGGACGCGGCGCTCGCGGCGCAACTGTTGCACGCACCGCACATCATCCCTATGCACTACAACACGTGGCCGCTCATCAATCAGGACGTACGCCACTACAAGGAAATTACCGAGGCCATGGCCCAGGCCGAGGTGCATATTCTCGCACCGGGCCAGACGCTGGAGCTGGCCTGAGGCATGGGCAAAGACAGGCTCATCGTCATCCTCGGCCCTACGGCCGTAGGCAAGACGGCGCTTTCGCTCGACCTGGCGGCCGCACTCGGCACGGAGATTATCTCAGGTGACGCCTTGCTCGTCTACCGGGGGTTCGACATCGGCACGGCGAAACCGAGCCTCGCGGAGCGGCGGGGCATCCGGCACCACCTCATCGACATCATGAAGCCGGACGAACCGTATACAGTCACGCTGTTCCAGCAGCAGGCGGCGGCCTGCATTCATGAACTCAATGCAGCGGGCAAAATCCCCATCCTCGCGGGTGGTACGGGTCTCTATGTGCAGGCGCTGCTCGAGGGCTACGCGTTCAATCAGGCGGCGGGACACGAGGCGTTTCGTCGTGAAATGGCCGCGCTGGCAGAGCGCGAGGGGAGCGCGGCGCTCTATGCGCGGCTGCAGCAGGCCGACCCGCAGGCGGCGGCCACTATCGACCCGCACAACGTGCGCCGCGTCATCCGTGCGCTGGAGACGCAGCACTACGGCGGCGAGAGTATCTCACGCCAGCGGCAGGCGGACGGCACGGCGGGCTCACTCGTCTACGATGCGCTCGTCATCGGCCTGCGGCGCGAGCGGCAGGCGCTTTATGCGCGCATCAACGCGCGGGTGGAGCAGATGTTCGCCGCTGGCCTTGCGGACGAGGTGCGCAGCCTGCTCGCGCGTGGCGTGACACCAGAGATGCCGGCCATGCAGGGCATCGGTTACCGCGAGACGGCCGCCTATCTGCGCGGCGAGCTTACGCGGGAGCAGGCTGTTGAGCAGATACAGCTCCACACGCGCCATTTCGCGAAGCGGCAGCTCACCTGGTATCGGCGGATGCCCTATATCGAGTGGTTTGACGTCGATACGCTCACGCCAGCACAGCTGCTGGCCCGGGTGCAGATGCGGGTCAAGGCCTGGCTGGAGCAGCCACTTGAAGCATAAAGTATACTTTGGGGGCAGGATTTTGGCGTAAACTGTCGAATACTAGGGCGTAAAGGGATTCATCAAGGGCCGGCCCAGCCGGCAGGCGGGCCGCCAACAGGGCTGCTGCGGCGGCAAGGAGGAATTTTTTCATGGCACTCAAGAATTTGCAGGATGCGTTCCTGTTCAATGTTCGCAAGGAAAACATCCCCGTGACCATTCATCTGATGAACGGTTTCCAGATTAAGGGCAACGTCAAGGGCTTCGATAACTTTACGGTGATTATCGAGTCGATGGGCAAGCAGCAGCTCGTCTACAAGCACGCGATGTCCACCATCACGCCGCTGCGCACCCCGCAGGGGGAGCACGCCCCCAAGGCCGCGAAACCGGCCGAGGCCCCGGCGCAGGCGCTGAAAGAATAAGCACAACATAAACGAAAAAACAGAGGGTACCAGCTTGCTTTGCTGGTACCCTCTGTTTTTATTCTTTGCGGAACACGTCCTGATGCTGGTTGATGATTTCGCCCATGAGCATCTTGCCACGGATATCGTTGTGCAGGCCGTCTATGGAGAAGCCCGTGTCGAGGAACTGGCGTGAGCCGTCGTAGAAATACGGTTCGAGGTCGATGTAGTATTCCTGCTCACGGATCCAGCCGTTGATGGTGTTGAGCTTCGTGCGCCAGTTGGGGTCCGTGTCCGTGTGGAACGCGAAGGCGATGTTCTGCGGATTGATGGGCATGAGCGTGAGGTAGATGGGACGGATGTCGTAGGCACGGCATTTCTCACCGATGGCTGCGAGGTCACTGATGACTTTCTCCGCCGGGATATCGCTGGCGCGCAGCGAGTTCGTGCCCGTGAGGATGAGCAGGTTCAGCGGCTGGAACGGCAGCACGTCCGTGTCAAAGCGCGCGAGCGTCATCGTGGAGGTGTCGCCGCTGCGGCCGAGGTTCAGGCAGGGGAAATCAAGATAGGTGAGATAGCTGTACTCGAGCTCAGCGGGCGAGTAGGAGACGGCACCGCCGCCGTGCGTGATGCTGTCGCCGAGCGCCGCAGCCCGGACGCGCTTCGCGTGGCTGTCGACGACGAAATGCGCCGTGTCGGACCAGGTGCCTAGCGGCGAGCCGTCTTTACCCAGTGCGCGCACGCGCCAGTAGTAGTCACCGGCATAGGGGCGGCCGTACTCGTCGTAGCAGGCCGTGGCGCTGTTGACGACACGCGACCAGACGCGGTTCGGGTCCGGTGTTGCGTCGTGCTCATGCTGCGGCGGATTGGTCAGGAGCTCCACCTCATAGTGCATGACGCCGTGCAACGGAATCCAGTGGTAGACGGGATAGATGGGCTGTACGCCGCCGGGAAAGTCGTCAAACGTGTTCAGCAGCGGCGCATGCGGGGCCTGCCGCGCCGGGTCGATGACCATTTTCTCGGCGGAGGACCACTCGCCGATGGCCCCGAGGTGCAGGTCGAGCGCGCGTACGCGCCACCAGATGGCGGGGCGGTCGCGGTATTTTTTCAAGTCGGCCTGCCAGCCGTTCGTGTAGATTTCATGCGTGCTCTCGAGATGTGCCGCGCGGTCGGGTGACGTGCCGCCCTCGACCTCCGGCGGCGCGCTCAGGAGCTCGACCTCATAGCAGACCGCGCCGGGCACTTTGTGCCAGACGAGGAACGGCATGAGGCTCGCCGGGTTGTCCTGCGTGTAGTGGTAGATGCTCACGGGGCGCGGTGCCTGGGCTGCGTAGTGCGGGTTCGTGATGGGCGCCGAGGGCTGCGTGAGCTGGCCGAACATGCCGTAGGCGGTCACGCGATAGACGACGGGGATGGCACTCGCGGGCACCTCATAGGACGAGCGCAGCGTGTGGCCCGTCGAGAGCAGATGATAGGCGGGCTCGCCCTCAACGAGTCCCGTGGTCGGCGAGAGCGTCTCCACCCGGTAGTAGCAGGGGTAGGGCAGGCGCTCCCAATGCAGCACGAGCTGGCCGTCCTGCTCGGTGAAATGGGTGTCGAACGACATGGCATTCAGGCCGAGCACGTCCGTTTTTTCGGCGGCGAAGAGCGTGGCCAACGTGAAAAACAGGATGATGCCGGCAAAGAGTAAAAATTTTTTCATATATAAACACACCAGTTTGCCAGAAAATGGCAGGATTTTTTAGCGGTAATCTTGAAATACAAATTACTATCATTTATTTTAATGCCTAGCCCTGAATAAATCAACAAATTCGACAAAGTCAACTAATGCAGTGGACTTTGCCACTGTCGATGGGGCCATGAAGGAGTTGTCTGCATGACCAAGACGCAGTTTGATGCCCGCAACATCACGATGATGATGGATTTCTATGAGATGACGATGGCCAACGGCTATTTCCGCAGCGGTGACCAGGAGACGCTGGTGGCGTTCGATGTCTTTTACCGCGCCAATCCCGACGAGGGCGGTTTTGCCATCTTCGCAGGGCTCGAGCAGGCCATTGAGTACGTGGAGAACATGCGCTTTACGGCGGAGGACGTCGAGTATTTCCGCCAGCAGAAAATGTTCTCGGAGGAGTTCCTGCAGTATTTGTCGGAGTTCCATTTCCACGGCGATATCTACGCGCTGCCCGAGGGCACGGTCATGTACCCCAACGAGCCTATCCTCACGGTTGTAGCGCCGCTCATCGACGCGCAGCTCGTGGAGACGGCCATTCTCGCCGAGGTGAACCACCAGTCGCTCATAGCGACCAAGGCGCGCCGCATCTGCAAGGCGGCGGGCACGCGGGCCGTCTCAGACTTCGGCGCGCGCCGCGCGCACAACATGGACGCGGCAACCTACGGCGCCCGCGCAGCCTACATCGGCGGCGTTGTGGGCACGGCAACCTGCACGGCGGGCGAGATGTTTGGCATTCCCATTTCGGGCACGATGGCCCACAGCTGGGTTATGTACTACGGCGACGAGTACGAGGCGTTCAAGCACTACGCCGAGACGTATCCCGACGCGACCATCCTGCTCGTCGACACCTACGACGTGCTGCATTCGGGCATCCCGAATGCCATCCGCGTGGCACATGAGGTGCTCGAGCCCATGGGCAAGCGCCTCGCGGGCATCCGCATCGACTCGGGCGACCTCGCGTATCTGTCGAAAAAAGTGCGCAAGATGCTCGACGCGGCGGGGCTCGAGGATTGCAAAATCGTCGTCTCGAACAGCCTTGACGAGTTCACGGTCACGTCGCTACTCAATCAGGGCGCATGCATTGACGCGTTCGGTATCGGCGAGCGCCTCATCACGGCGAAGTCTGAGCCCGTGTTCGGTGCCGTGTACAAGCTGGCGGCTGTGGGCCGTGACGGACAATTCGTGCCGCGCATCAAGGTCTCGGAGAACGTGGAGAAAATCACGAACCCGGGCCTGAAGGACCTCTACCGTGTCTACGATGCGGACGGTCACGCCGTGGCGGATATGCTGGCCATCTGTGGTGAGCCCATCGACACGAGCGCGCCGTTTCGCTACGTCGACCCCATCAAGCCATGGAAAAACCGCGCGTTTGAAAATGTGACGGTGAAGAACCTGCGCCAGCTCTACGTGCGCCAGGGGAAACGCACGCAGGCACTGCCTACGCTCAAGGAAATCCGCGACTACGTCAAGGCGCAGCTGGAGCATGAAATCTGGGAGGAGGAGCAGCGTTTTGAAAATCCGCATCGCCACTATCTCGATATGACGCCGGCCTACTATGAGCTCAAAATGGATTTGCTCTCGAAGACGCGGGAGGAGCACGCATGATGATGACAGGCAAGACACAAAATCTCGGCGTCATGGGCTGGCCCGTGGCGCACTCGCTCTCACCCGTGCTGCAGCAGGCGGCTATCGCGGCGGCGGGACTCGACTACGCCTATATCGCGCTGCCCGTGCGGCCCGAGGATCTGCCCGCGGCTGTGGCGGGGCTGCGCGCGCTGCAGTTCCGTGGCTGGAACGTCACCATCCCGCACAAGCAGGCCATCATGGCGGAGCTCGACGAGATAGATGAGGCGGCGCGCGCCATCGGGGCCGTGAACACGGTCGTGAATGATGACGGCCGTTTAAAGGGCTATAATACGGACTGTACGGGTTGCATCATGGGCCTCACCGCACAGGGCTTTGATGTGCGCGGCAAGCGCGCGGTGCTGCTCGGCGGCGGCGGGGCCGCGCGGGCTATCATCTACGGTCTGCTCACGCACAGCGCGGCGCAGGTGACGGTCGGCGCGCGCAACGCGGCGAAAATCGCGCCGCTGGCGACGGATTTTGCCGCTTACGGCACGGTTGTGACTATGGACTGGCAGAGCGCGAACTTTACACAGGCACTGGGGGATGCTGATTTGCTCATTAATGCCACGCCGCTCGGTATGGTTCCGCACGTGGATGCTATGCCGCCGGTAGATTGGGCGCAGGTCAAACAGGACGCGTTCGTCTACGATATTATCTACACGCCAGCTGAGACGCTGTTCCTGCGCACGGCACGGGAGCATGGCCACCGCACGTTGAATGGTGAGCTCATGCTCGCGGGGCAGGGGGCGGCCGCGTTACGTCTCTGGACGGGCGTGGAACCGGACCTCGCCGTCATGCAGCAGGCACTGCACCAGGCCTTGGCGGGGGCAGGCGTATAGAAACCGGATGCGCGAAAAGTTTCCGTAATATTAGCAAATTCTTATTTTGGCGAGAGGTAAAAGGGACGGATGGCCTTTTTACCTTCCTGCCCATAAGTTTATAATAAGATGAGATAAAACTGGGAAGGTCAAAAGGAAAAGGGAGGCAGAGGCCATGAATTGGCTGAGTAATCTGAAGGTGCCGTACAAGATTATCTGCATGATAGTCATTACGGTCATTGCGCTGGCAACGGTCAGCTGGACGGGGATTTCCTATCTGCGCAGTACGCAGAGCGCCATGAATGAGATGGCGAACCGCCAGACAAAGGCAGTACAGCTGCTGGGCGATGCGGCAGTCATCGTGCGTTCCTCGCAGGCACGCGTGCTCGAGAACGTGAGCCTCACGGACCAGAAGCAGCTCGAGAAAAACAAGAAGAACATTAACGAGTACATGGACCAGTACGAAAAGGACTGGCAGGAGTACAAGGCACTCGGCTTTAATGCCGATGCCGAGCCCACTATCGAGCAGAACTGGAAACTGTTCCGCGAGCAGATGAACAAGATGCTCGACCTTTCGGTCTCCGGCAAACAGGACGAGGCCCGCGAGGTCTACAACACGCAGGGCATCAAGGCTATCATCGCCTGGGATAACGCGATGACGCCGCTGCGCAAGGACCTTACGGCGCAGACGGAGCAGCTGAATGCCGAGAACAGCGGCGCTGTGGGCAGTGCCGTTACGAGCATGGCTATCCAGACGCTCATCACACTCGTCGTGATGTGCCTGTTCGGCTGGATGCTCATCAACTCCATCGTCACGCCGCTGCGCACGATGATGGCCGGCTTTACGCGTATGGGCGAGGGTGATTTCCGCGATGACGGTCAGGTCATCACGCGTAGCGACGAGTTCGGCGAAATGGCGCAGATGTTCGCCACGATGCGCCAGAAGCTCGCGAAACTCCTGAGCCAGACGCACGCCTCCTCTGAGCATATCGCCTCGGCCTCTGAGGAGCTCACGGCCAGCTCGCAGCAGTCGGCGCAGGCCTCCCAGCAGGTGGCGCAGTCCGTGCAGCAGGCCTCGGATGCGGTCATCGCGCAACAGGGCGGCATCGACACGAGCACGCACGCCGTGCAGGATGTCTCCTCGGCCGTCGACCATCTGCAGGATGAGGCGAACAAGGTCGCGGAGCACGCGCAGGCGGCCTACGATCAGGCGGTGAACGGTGGTCAGGCCATCAAGGCCTCCGTGGAGAAAATCCGCAGCGTCGAGAGCACGGTCGGTACGTCGGCGGCCATAGTCGACAAGCTGGGTGCCAGCTCGCAGGAAATCGGCCAGATTGTCGAGACTATTTCCGGCATTGCCGAGCAGACGAATTTGCTGGCACTGAACGCGGCTATCGAGGCCGCGCGTGCCGGTGAGCAGGGCCGCGGCTTCTCCGTCGTCGCCGACGAGGTACGTAAACTGGCTGAGGCTTCACAGGAGGCCGCACAGCAGATTTCCCAGCTCATCCAGGGCATCCAGCAGGATACGGGCAACGCCGTGACCTCCATGCGCGAGGGCAGTGCGGCCGTAGCCGACGGTGCACGTTCCGTCGAGGAACTGCACGAGGCCTTTGAGCAAATTAAGACCTACGTCAGTGACGTCTCCACGGAGGTCGGCCGCATGGCCGAGGCCATCCGCGGCGTGGCCGGCAACACGACGTCCATCACGGGCACGATTAACGATATCGACGGCCAGGGCCAGAAGGTCGCGCAGGAGATGGAGAGCGTCTCGGCCGCGACGGAGGAGCAGTCGGCTTCCTCGGCGGAAATCGCCACGGCCAGCGACTCCCTCGCGAAACTCGCGCAGGAATTGCAGAACTCCCTGCAGAAGTTCCGCTTCTAACAAATTTCGGATATACAAATTCAGCCAGCCTTATATGGCTGGCTTTTTGTTTGCCTATGTGGTTGTTCGTTAGCAGCAGGTTGGCAGGGCGAGCGGAGGACTGTAAAAGCTATGCTCGCGAGTACCTCTTGTCTTGAACGAAAAAATCTATGACAATTTGGACCGACTTATTAAACGGCGCTCCATTAGTTGTTCGTGATATGCTCGAAATGCTCGTGGTACTGCTGGCGCAGGATGGGGATAATCTGCGGCAGGGTCTCGCGGCTCGCGAGTGTGGCGAGGGCGGCCTGACGGGCCTCGAGCAGAATGTCCATATCGCCGAGCACGTCGGCGATTTTCAGGTCGGGCAGGCCGTGTTGCAGCTGGCCAAAGAACTGGCCGGGGCCGCGCAGGCGCAAATCCTCCTCGGCAAGTTTAAAGCCATCGTTCGTTTCGGCCATAATCTGGAGGCGCTCGCGTGCTGTTTCACTCTTGCCCTCGGAGACGAGGATACAGTAGGACTTGTACGGGCCACGGCCGATGCGCCCGCGCAGCTGGTGCAACTGGGCGAGGCCGAAGCGCTCGGCGTGCTCGATGACCATGAGGCTCGCGTTCGGCACGTTGACCCCGACCTCGATGACCGTGGTGGCGACGAGCAGCTGGATTTTGTTCGCGTAAAAGGCCTGCATGACGGCTTCCTTCTCGCTGGCCTTCATCTTGCCGTGCACGAGGCCGACCTGCTGGTCGTGGAAAATGCCGTAGCGCAGTTCGTCGAAGACCTCCTCGGCCGAGGGCAAATCGCTGCCCTCCGTGAGCTCGATGCGTGGGCAGACGACGTAGGCCTGACGGCCGGCTGCGAGCTGGTCATGCACGTATTTGTAGATGAGCGGGCGGCAGTCAGGCGTGCGCACGAACGTGCGGATGGGCTGCCGGCCGGGCGGCAACTCCTTGATTTGCGAGACGTCGAGGTCGCCGTAGACTGTGAGTGTGAGCGTGCGCGGGATGGGCGTCGCCGTCATGACAAGTACGTCGGGCGTGGCAGTTGCGCGCACTGCGGGCTGGCTTTGGCAAGCATCAGCCTCTGGTGAGGCATTGGTAGCAGCTTGGTCGGTGGGCGCCCCCTTTTGCTCCAGCGCGGCGCGCTGGCCGATGCCGAAGCGGTGCTGCTCGTCCGTCACGACGAGGCCGAGACGGGCGAAGTGCACATCGTCCTGAATGAGCGCGTGCGTGCCGATGACGATATCGAGCTCATGGGCGGCGAGCTGGGCGTAGATGGCCTCGCGTTGTTTTTTTGTGAGGCGGCCCGAGAGAAAGCCGACGTGGATGCCGAGCGGCGTGAGCTGCTGTTGGAAACTTTCGTAGTGCTGCGCCGCGAGTATCTCCGTCGGCGCCATGAGTGCGCCCTGATAGCCGTTTTCTACGGTCTTGACGAGCGCGAGCATGGCGATGACCGTCTTGCCCGAGCCGACGTCACCTTGCACGAGGCGGCGCATGGGCTCGGGCGACTGCATGTCGTGCACGATTTCCTGCCAGACCTGCTGCTGGTCGTGCGTGAGCTGGAAAGGCAGCGCGGTGAGTACGGCGGCGACGAGGCGGCTGTTCTCGAGGTGGCGGATGCCGTGCTGCTGTTCGCGCGCCTGTTTCTTCAGCAGCAGCAGGCCGCACTGTATGAGGTAGAGCTCCTCAAAGGCCAGCGTGCGCCGTGCGGCCTTTAGCGTCTCAAAATTGGGCGGGTAGTGCAGCTGACGAAAAGCCGTGTCGCGCGGCAGCAGGTGGTATGACTGCGCGATGCTGGCCGGGATGACGTCGGGGAGCGGCGCGAGGTCCGCGAGCAGCTGCTGCGTCTCCTTGCGGAAAAAGTGCTGGTTCAGTTGCTCCGTGGCGGGGTAGATGGGCACGATGCCCGTCTTTTGCTCCGGCGCGTCGTCTGCGCCGAGGATTTGCCACGAGGAGACCTGCGCCATGGCGAGCTGGCCGTAGCCGCCGTAGGCGTACTCGACCTTGCCCGTGACAAAGAGGCGCAGGCCGGGCTTGAGTTTCTGCTTGAGGTATTTCTGGTTGAACCACGTAACCTGCAAAAAGCCTGTGCCGTCGCCGAGCGTGGCCGTGAGGATGGTCATGCGGCGTTGCCGGCCGCCTGTGCGCTCCTGCACGCTCATGATGGTGCCGGCTGTCGTGGCCTGCGTGCCGGGCTGGAGTTCCCCAAAGGGGGTGAGCACGCTTTGGTCCTCGTAGGCGCGCGGGAAATACGTCAGCAGGTCGTAGGCCGTGCGGATGCCCAGCCGCGCGAGCTGCGCTGCCTTTTTCGGGCCGATGCCCTTCAGGTATTTGATATCGTCAGTGAGTTGCATGTTTCTTTGTCCATATCATCAAAGTATATTTGTCGCCTTACATTGGCATATGCAGGTAAAGTAAGTCTATTGCCTTTCATCGTTCACTGTAGACAAAGCAAGTTGGTTGTCTTTTTACTTGCCCATGTACGCAAAGTAAGTCTCGCGCATTTCTTTGCGGTTTTTGGCCCGCGGCCAGAGCTCGCCCTGTGCGCCCTCGCGCATGGCAGCCGCGAGGTGGTCGTAGAGGTCGGGGATGGGGACGTCCTGCTCGAGGTGCGCGATGAGCTCCTTGACCGTCTGACGGATGGTGTGGCCGTCGTGCGGGCAGGGCGAGCTCTCGGGCGTGAAGCCGTGCAGTTTTACTGCGTCGCGCGTCTCCTGCTCGCGGAAATAGATGAGGGGGCGGATGACCGTGAGTCCCGTGCGGTCGAGGTAGGTGACGGGCGCGAACGTGCCGACCTGCCCCGAGTAGCAGATATTCATGAGGAACGTCTCCACGGCGTCGTCGTGGTGGTGTGCGTAGGCGATTTTGTTGTAGCCGTGTTCCGTCGCGTAGCGGTTCATGGCGCCGCGGCGGAAAAACGCGCAGGTGTAGCATGGCGTCTTGCCGCCCTGCGCATCAATGGTGCCCGCGATGTCGACGTCGATAGTGTCGTAGGGGATGCCGAGGCTCTCGCAGTATGCGCCGATACGCGCCGTGTCGAAATGGCTGTCCGGGAACATGGGGTTGATGGTCAGTGCGCCGAGCGTAAAGTCCTTCTTGAGCCGCTCGCGCAAAATAGCCAGTGCATAGCAGAGAAAAATGCTGTCCTTGCCGCCCGAGACACCGATGAGGATTTTATCGCCATTTTCTATCATCTGGAACTCGACCACGGCGCGCATGAGCTTGCTGAAATACAGCTGCGGCAGATTGATTTTCATCGTAATATGTCCTTTCCGCAAAATACTACTACTATCTTAGCGGATAAGCGAAAACCTCGCAAGTATACTTTATTCCTGTAAGAGATTGTGTTAAAATGATAGTTAGACTGACGGCGGCGGCGCAGGCTGGCTGCCGGGGCTGACTATTGAGGAGGATTTGCCCACCATGAGTAATACGAAACCTATCTATGCCATCGGCCATCGCAATCCGGATACGGACTCCATCTGCTCCGCTATCGGCTATGCGCACTTGAAGCAGGCACTCGGCCAGAACGTGGTCGCGGCGCGCGCCGGCAAAATCAATGCCGAGACGAAATATGCGCTCGACGCGTTCCATGTGGAGCAGCCGCTGCTGCTGACCGATTTGTACCCGCGCGTCAAGGATATCTCGCTCGACTGCAAAATCGTGGTCAAGCAGCACGACACGCTGCGCCGCCTCGGCGAAGTCATGCGCAAGAATGACCTGAAATCCGTGCCGGTCACGGACAGCAAGGGCGTGCTCGTGGGCATTGTGACGGTTTCTGACCTCGCGAAGCGCTATTTCCAGGAGCTCAGCATGCAGAAGCTGAAGGACATGCGCGTGCGCTACCGCGACATCATCCGCGCCACGGACAGTGAGGTTGTCTGCGAGGGCGACGAAAGCGCGTTCATCGAGGGCAGCGTGCGCATCGCGGCGGGCTCCATCGAGACTATTGAGACGACCATCGAGAAAAATGATATCGTCATCGTCGGCGACCGCCACGATGAGACGCTCGTGCGCTGCGTGCAGCAGGGCATTGCCTGCCTCATTGTCACGGGCAAGGGCCGCGTCTCGGCCGCCGTCGTCGAGGCCTGCCAGCAGCAGGGGGCGTTCCTGCTCTCCACGCCGTACGACACGTACACGGTCGCGCGTCTCATCAACCAGTGCGTGCCTATCCGCCGCATTATGCACGAGGCACCGGTCTGCTTTAAGCCGCTCGACCTGCTCTCCGATATCAAAGGCACGATGGAGACGACGAACTACCGCAACTACCCCGTGGTGGAGAACGGGCGCATCGTCGGCCTCGTGAGCCGCGACAACCTCATGGTGCCGGAGCGCGACCGCGTCATCCTCGTCGACCACAACGAGCGCGGCCAGGCGGTAGAGGGTATCGAGGAGGCGAAAATCCTCGAGATTATCGACCATCACCGTCTCGGCGGCATCCAGACGAGCGAACCGATTTTTACGCATGCGGAGCCTGTGGGCTGTACGGCGACCATCGTCGCGAACATGCATTGGGACCACGACGTCGACATCCCGAAATCCATCGCGGGCCTGCTGCTCTCGGCTATCATCTCCGATACGGTGCTGTTCAAGTCCCCAACCTGCACGGACAAGGATAAAGAGACGGCACAGCGCCTCGCGGAAATCGCTGAGGTCGACCTGAAAGAGTACGGCATGGAGATGCTGAAGGCGGGCGCGGGCATCGGCGATATGACGCCGGCCGAAATCGCCAAGACGGACCTCAAGGAGTTCCAGTTCGGCGACTACCATGTGATTATCAGCCAGATTTCCGTCATGGACCCGCAGGAGGTGCTCGACCTCGAGCCGCAGCTCATCGAGGCCATGACTGCTATCTGTGAAAAAGAGGGCTTCGACATGAGCCTCGTCATGGTAACGGATATTCTGCAGGAGGCTACGTACCTGCTGTATGCGGGCTCGCCGAAGACGCTTATCGGTGAGGCGTTCAAAAAGGATGCCTCCGGCACGCATATCTACCTGCCGGGCGTTATGAGCCGCAAAAAGCAGATTGTGCCGCCGATGTCCGAGGCCGTGAAGCGCATCGCGCAGAACTAAGCACGACATTTAACCCATCCGCCTCCCGTGTGGGGGCGGATTTTTCTGTCAAGTACTCGGAGAACTAAAGGAGCTAGACGTGGATACAAACGATATTTTCAGCGGGCTCAATCCCATGCAGAAACAGGCCGTGGAGCACCGCGAGGGGCCGCTGCTCATCATGGCGGGCGCGGGCTCGGGCAAGACGAAGGTGCTGACCTGCCGCATCGCGAACCTGCTCGCGCACGGCGTCGCGCCCTGGCACATCCTGGCCATCACGTTCACGAACAAGGCAGCCACGGAGATGCGCGAGCGCGTGGACAACCTCATCGGCGATGCGGCGAAAGAGGTCTGGCTCAGCACGTTCCACTCTTTCTGTGCGCGTTTCCTGCGCCGGGAAATCGAGTCGCTCGGCGTGTACAAGCGCAATTTCGTCATCTACGACACCTCGGATAGTCAGACGGTCATCAAGCGCTGCCTCAAGGAAATGAATCTCGACGATAAGCAGTACGCGCCGGGCCATGTGCTGAATGCTATTTCCAATGCGAAAAACCAGATGCAGGCGCCGCGCGACATGGCGGCCGAGGCGGGGCACAATTTCCACCAGGCGAAGCTCGCGGAGCTCTATGACATGTACCAGAAGCGGCTGCGCGAGAACAACGCACTGGATTTTGACGACCTGCTCATGCTTTCCGTGCAGCTGCTGCAGTCGGACGAGGCGGTGCTCGATAAATACCAGCGCCGCTTCCAGTACATCCTCGTCGATGAGTATCAGGACACGAACGGTGCGCAGTACGAACTCACGCGCCTGCTGGCGGGCGGTTACCGCAACCTCTGCGTCGTCGGTGATGCCGACCAGTCCATCTACGGCTGGCGCGGCGCGGACATCAGCAACATCATGAATTTTGAAAAGGACTACCCCGAGGCGACGGTCATCAAGCTGGAGCAGAACTACCGCTCGACGAAGACCATCCTCGCGGCGGCGAACGCGGTCATCGAGCACAACAGCAACCGTCGGCCGAAGAAGCTCTGGACGGAGAACGCCGAGGGCGACCCCATCACCGTGTACGAGGCACGCGACGAGCGCGACGAGGCGGACTTTATTGACTCGACTATCGAGGAACTGCACAGCCAGCAGGGCGTGGCGTATGGCGACGTGGCCATCCTTTACCGCACGAACGCGCAGTCGCGTGTCATCGAGGAGACATTCATGCGCCGTGGCCTGCCCTATACGATGGTCGGCGGGCTGAAGTTCTACGACCGCAAGGAAATCAAGGATGTGCTCGCGTACCTGCGGCTTATTTTCAACCCGCTGGACAGCGTGAGCCTGTTGCGCATCATCAACACGCCGAAGCGCGGCATCGGCGCGACGACCCTCACGAAACTCACGCAGTATGCCGAGGAGACGGGGCAGCCCATCTTTACGCTGCTCGCGAGCGAGGAGAACCTCGACGCCGCCGGGCTCATGGCCCGCGCGAAGAAACCGCTGCTTGCGTTCTCGGAGCTCATGTTCAGCCTCATGGGCGAGGCGGACGGCCTGCACCTCGACGAGCTCGTGGAACGCGTGCTCGAGGAGACGGGCTACATCGCAGAGCTAGAAAAGGACAAGAAGGACGAGAGCCAGTCGCGCATTGAAAACCTGCACGAGTTCGTGGGCGTGGCGCGCGACTTCGAGCGCACGGAGGAGGAACCGGACCTCGAGATGTTCCTCGCCCAGCTCTCGCTCGTCTCGGACATCGACAACGCGGATATGGAGGATGACCGCGTGACGCTCATGACGCTGCACTCGGCCAAGGGCCTGGAGTTCCCCGTCGTCTTCATGGCGGGCATGGAGGAGGGGCTGTTCCCGCACTCGCGCACGCTCACGGAGCCGGATGAGCTGGAGGAGGAGCGCCGCACCTGCTATGTCGGTATCACGCGCGCCCAGCGCAAACTCTACCTCACCTACGCGCGCGGCCGCATGCTCTACGGCCGACCGAACTATTTCCCGCCCTCCTGCTTCCTGGCAGAGATACCGGACGACTACAAAGAGGAGCTCGTCTCCGACGGCTTCGGCGCAAGCCTGCCGCGCAACGGCGGCGGTTATATGCGTCCGACAGCAGCTGCATCGCAGGGGACGGCATTCCATCCACGTCCACAGCAGATGGGCAACGGCGTGCATTTCAACGGCACACCGCAGTCAGCACTCAGTGCGCTCGCCGCCCTGCAGAAACGCCGTCAGCAACAGACAATTCAGCCAGCCGCAGGCATTATCCGTCCCGATACGAGCGTTGAATGGCACGTAGGCGACAAAGCACATCATAACAAATGGGGGATAGGCACCGTCGTAGCGGTAAAGGGTAGCGGTGAAGAAGTCGAATTAAAAATCGCCTTCCCCGGCCAGGGCGTCAAAGGTCTCATGCAAAAATACGCACCGATAGAGAAGGCTTAGGAGGCAGCTATGAACGAAGTAAAGCAGCCCAGTGGCTTCCTCAATATTCTGAAGACTCCCGGCATGTCCTCGCACGACGTCGTAGGCTATGTGCGCCGCGTGCTGCACACGAAAAAGGTCGGTCACGCGGGCACGCTCGACCCCGGTGCGGCGGGCGTGCTGCCTGTGGCCGTCGGCCCGGCGACGCGCCTGCTCGAGTACCTCGAGCACACGGATAAAAGCTATCGCGCGGAGGTGCTCCTGGGCTGCGCCACGGCGAGCGGCGACGACCTCAGTCCTGTGACCGAGCGCGTGGAACAGTTCACCATGCCTACGGCGGCGGACGTCGAGGCCGTGCTGCCACAGCTGCGCGGCACCATCACGCAGACGCCGTCCGCCTACTCGGCCATCAAAATCGACGGCCAGCGCGCCTGCGACCGCGTGCGCCAGGGGCAGCAGGTCACGATGCCAAGCCGCACGGTCATGATTTCGCGCCTCGACCTGCTGGCCGTGCGCGTGCCAGAGCACACGCTGCTCATCGATGTCGACTGCTCGCGTGGCACCTATATCCGCAGTCTTTGCGAGGATTTGGGCCAGGCGCTCGGCCTGCCCGCCTGCATGTCGTTCCTCGTGCGCACACGCGTGGGGGCCTTCCAGCTCGCGGACGCGCTGACGCTCGAGGAGCTTGCGGCGGCCGGGGAGAGCGCCTTGCTCGCACCTGCGCCGCTGCTCGCGCATCTGCCACGCTACGACCTCGTACCGGAGCGCGCGGCCGCATTTCGCAACGGTCTTGCGACGAGCGACTGGCAGGCAGAGAACCTGCCCGCGGTTTTTACGGTCTTTGCGGGCGACAAGTTCCTCGGCATAGGTACCTGGGACGTTGAAGCGCACGCCGTCAAGCCGCTGAAGGTCTACCAGGGCTGAATGACGGTCTGGGCAAACATTAGCGACAGAGACCCATGGATTTAGCTCAGCAAGATTTATTTCCTGCGCACAATATGTTACAATATACGCAATAAATGCTCTCAAGGAGGCGTGGTTATGGCTTATGAAGAGGAAAAAGTCCGCGAGATGTCGGACGCGGAGCAGCAGGCCTATGCGGGCAGCACGATAGATGCGGCGACGGGTGAGGAGACCCCCAACCGGCCTGAGGAGCAGGCGCAGCAGGGCATTCATTTTTACCGGCTTGACGATGCCAGGCAGATGCTCGAGCCGAAAAATATCGCCAGCTACCTGTGGCGGAATACGACATGGAAGACGAAGCTCGTGGCGCTCGTCGCCACGGTGGCCGTTGTCGCAGGCGTCGGACTCTTCCTGTCCGTCGCCATTCCCTTCCTGCTGACGGTTGCGGGCGCATTCGCCATCGCCTGGTTCGTCGTGTGGCTGTTTATGCGGCGCTGATGCAGGCCGCTAACGGTTTGCCAAAAGCATATGAGCAAAAAGAGAACCGGTACGCGTGACGTACAGTCAGGTGACCGGTTCTCTTTTAGTATGTAGTGAGGTGAGCTGGTAACGTGACCAGCGGGTGCTGTGTTATTTTTCGTCAGCCGTCGGTGGGTGCAGGATTTCCTGCAGGTCTTCCTTGCTGAGGTTGAAGTCGTTGCAGAGCTCCTTGCTGCTGATAGAGCCGTTGTGGAACAGCTGGCGCAGGATACTCTTGCGCGCGGCGTCCATGCCCTCCTTGAAGCCCTCCTGCCAGACGACGGGGTGACCGTTCTCGGCATTGTCGCTAAAGTTCTGCAAAATCGTGGCCGTGGGGAAGTCGAAGTCGAGGTTGACGTCGTTGCGCCGCTGCAAATCGGCCTCGGTGTGGAAGTCGCCGTCGTGGCCCATAATCCACGTCTCATTCGCGGGTACGGAGGCGCGCAGCACGCGCAGGACGTTCGGGCTGTCCGTGCGCTCGTAAAAGGCCTCGGCCTCGGCGTAGGAGCGGCCGCCCTGCATTTTGCGGTTGATGAGGCGGGTCTTAAGGTCGTTCGGGTGCGCCTTGACGAAAACGGTGTAGTCGGCGTAGGCGCGTGCGGGTTCCCAGGCCTCGTCGCGCAGCAGCAGCCAGTTGCCCTCGATGAGCACGATGGGGCGGTAGACGCGCTGGACGTCCTCCACGACGTCGTGCTGCGTGCGGTCGTAGATGGGCCAGCGCAGCTCGCGCTCAGCACGCAGCTCCTGTAGTTTGCGCAGGAAATGTGCCACGTCGAACGTCTCGGGCGCGCCTTTAATCTGGTAGAGGGGGATTGGCTCGCCGTCGCGTATGAGGTCGTGATTGTTCAGATAGTCACTGTGGTAGTGAAAGCCGTCGAGGCCCAGCGCCTGTACGGGCATGAGGCCGGGTGTGGCGAGCGAGAGTTTCTCTAGAAACAGCGCGAGCGTGGATTTGCCCACGGCGGGCGGCGCGGCGAGAAAGACGATGAAACGCCCACCCGTGCGGCGCTGGCGCTCGCTGAGCCGCTGCAGGAACGGCCGGAACAAACCGGTAATCGTGCTCTCTGAATAGCGTGCCTCCTGGCGCAGGCCGTTGATCATGAGCTGCATCGTGCGCCACTTTTTCACGGGCGCAGGAACGCCCCCCGCGGGTACGGCGGGACGGTTGCTGTCGTATAACATAACGGATGCCTCCTTGCGGAATAATCTACATTCTATATTATATATCGTTACCTTCGTGGTGGTCTTAAAGAATACATATGT
>ONCF01000038.1 GCA_900316275.1 uncultured Veillonellaceae bacterium | reverse complement strand
GCTGCTTCAGGATGAGGACGCGCTTTATCTGAGGGCAGAGCCGGGCGAACGGGAAACAGCAGAGGATTATTTCCGTCTGGTTGATGCCGCGGACCAATCGGTGATTATTATCGATGAATGTCTGAAAATTGTGGGCAGGGAAAGGGTACATCTGGACGGCATTATCGATACCTGGACGCATCAAAAAGGAGCCACGAAGTTGTGGCTCCAATTGTCGTAAGCTGATATGATTATTGTGCGGGCTGGAGGTTGCGGGACCGAAGGAAAGCATTGATTCGCTCTCCAGTCCAATCCGTAGCGTCCATAATATCAGCCAGGGATTTGCCTTTACGCCACAAGCGTAAAATAGTGTTCTGCTCAGATTCTGTCCGGCCTTCAATGCGGCCTTTTTCAACACCGTCGTTTACGAGTTTTTCCATAGCTTCGCACATTTCAATCACCCCATGTTCGTTAGTTTTCAAGTATTTAGCTCGTTCTGCAAGCTCTGTATAATACATATCATCTGGATTTGGGCATTGCATATCATGCATTAGACGGCCTAAAGGGCTGTCGTCTATATAATTGGCATTGACGTAGATGATTTCTGCATTATCTTCAAAACGCTTGCCATCTAGTTCCTTTATCACTCTTACAACATGGTAAAGTGGCTTACCGCCGCACAGGGCGTCATTTTCGGTAATGAAAATGACTTTGGCAGGAGGTAGGTGGTCCTTGCCCCACTTGAAGCCTTTCTGTACTACGCGGGCGTCAAGCATGGAGCTGTTAAAGCGCGCCCGCTCCGGGCAGGCTCCGCTGCTGTCGCGCTGAACCTCGATATTGTACTCTACGCCGGCAGTGCTTCTGACAAATGCGTCAAAGCGGACACCACGCCCATAGAGGTTGGGCACCTCGTGCTGCGTATATAGGTCAATAACTTCCAGCCCAGGGTCATTTTCGATAATCCGCAAGATGAATTGCATATCCTGTGGGTTGCCGTCCATGTAGATGTTGAAATATATGTCGTCAATCAGGCAGAAGCCCTTGATTGTATCGATGAGTTTCTGCCGTTCCTGCTCGGTCATGTAGACTGGTACGCTCCTTACAAGTGCTGTTTGTTCTATACGTACATTATACTATACAAGCGGCCTGTTATCAAGGTGAAACGGCATACAGCGGGTGGATGGCCAACAGGTAAAGCACAGGGGAAGAAGGGATAATATGCTCTACATCACAGGCGATATACACGGCGATTTGATGCGCTTCCTGCCCATTATGACGGAGCAGGACTATGTTGTGGTATGCGGGGATTTCGGCATACCGTGGGGAAGACTGCCGCATCAGGATGGAAGGGTGCTGCAGGGGCAGCCCATCAGCTATAAGGACGGCAAGAAGCTCAAGCAACTGGCAAAACTCAAGGCTACGTTCCTGTTCGTGGACGGCAATCACGAGAACTTTGACCTGCTGGAGAGTTTCGAGGAGCGAGAGTGGCATGGCGGCAGGGTGCATGTCATTCAGGAAAATGTCCTGCACCTGATGCGCGGGGAAGTCTTTACCCTGGGCGATATTACCTTTTTGGCCTTTGGCGGGGCGAAATCTGCTGACCGCTACTGGCGGCAGACAGGCATCAGCTGGTGGGAGCAGGAAACAGCTACGGATCAGGACTATCAGAACGCGGTGAAGAACCTCGCGCGCGTGCATAACAAGGTAGACCTTGTATTCAGCCACACGGCACCGGGCCACTTCCTTATGCCATATATGGAGGAGCTGGGCTTCAATCCACTGGCCGGGCTTGACCCCACGGTGACAATCCTCTCGCGTCTCTATCAGCAGATACAGTGGAAATGGTGGTACTTCGGGCATTTCCATATCAACAAGGTGGACAAGCTGCGCAAGGCACGCTGGATATACGACGATATGGATGAATTAGACTTGGGGATATGAAGGAGCGTGTGAGCATGGATAACCGCATAAGGTTTGGCTGGAACAATGCTTATAACTACATCATGGGTATCAAGGACGCGTACGTAGCAAAATTCGGCCAGCTGGATACGTATTCGTGCATTGAGATGGCCCAGCGGTTACATACGGACGAGTACAGCAATTTCCTGCGCTGTACGGATATTCACGTGTGCGGCGCGCTGAACGGCTTCAAGTATTCGCTCATCAAGGGCGGGAAGACAGACCTATACGCGAACCCTGATTCCATCTACCGGGAAATGCGTGGACTGGTCATCAACATGGAAACCGAGGAAATCGTAGTGGCGCCCTTCCGCAAATTCTTCAACATCAATGAAATCCCGGAGACCAGTCTTGATGTGGTGACCAGGGAAATACAGGCGGCAGATGTGGTGGAAATCACCAACAAGCTGGATGGTTCCATGGTATCGGCACGCTATTATGACGGACAGATTTTCCTCGCGGGCACGGGCTGTATTGATAAGAGCATTTCTTTTCGCTTGCAGGAAGCGGAGGGCTGGATGTCGGCAGGCCATCAGCGCATGCTGCAGGACCATCCTGAGCAGACATTCCTTTTCGAATACATCTCGTGGAATGATAAGCACGTAGTAGAATATACAAAGCAGGAGCAGAACATCTACCTGATAGGCGCGCGGGATATACTCACCGGGCGGCTGGCCCCTTATCGTGAACTGGAGACATATGCTAGAGCGCCACACTTTTGGATATTCGGTTCCCTTGCCGGATAATTGCACGGAATTTCATTATACATATGGCAACCATCGCAATCCGGTTATCGTTCCTGCCGGAGCTAAAATCTATCTGATCACCTATACCGGCGAAGGAACGTATATGGCGTGGTATAACAATAGACTGATTGAGTGGATTGAACCACAACACATCAAGCTTTTCGGTAAACGCTGGAAATATCCAGTTTGGGGCGTATATACGGGTGATAAAGAGAAACCGGTATACGAGTACTGGCTCAAACTGAAGAAAGAGGATGGAACAACAGGGTGGGCTCAATTAAATTACAAAAAGTTGCATGTAGATTTGTATAGCTGAGTATGATTGCTGAACTGATGATTACGGGGAAGGGTGAACGATGAAAAGAATCATTTTATGCTTATGGGCATTTGTTCTTTTGGTTGGCATGCCAATTAATTATGCCGAAGCGGCAGATGTATGGGTAGCTCACTGGAATTACGAGAATGTTGACATTTATGTCGTTGATGAATCCATACGTGGTGACGAAACGAATAACGGACGTTATTGCAAGGCTTACGTAAAACAGGTTCGTGATGGTCAGCTGCTTCGGACAGAGGAGTGGACATTCAGCAAATGGCATACGGATTTTTGGCGGTATCAAACGAACCGTATGACGAGAAATACCTCTGCCGTTATAGCCAGAAACGGTTTATTTGAACATTGCATGGAAAAAATGAATTGGCCATTTGATATCAGGAATGGATATTACTACTGATTATAACGAGTTGCTTGTTCAGCCTAGTGCAACTTGCAAGGTTTTCTCTATCATGCTGTGGATATACTCATCATCGTCGCCAGGATGGGCCTCGTAGGTCTTTTCCTCGTCCACGAAGAAGGAGGGACAGTAATAGTAGTCGTGACCTTTGACGCGCTCGGGGTGCTCGTTTTCGTCAATCCACTCGACTTTTACCTGTGCGTATTGCGGTTCCTTGACCAGCTCGTCATAAGCCTGTCTGGCAGCATGGCAATAGGGACAGCCCTGCATCACAAAAGCAATCACTTTCTTCATGTGAAATCACTCCCAACTGTATGGATAAATCAACTGTGTGCTCTGGCTCTATGATAAAACCATTTTGGCCGGAGCGCAACAAGGAGGTCAGGACGATGTGGCAGGAAAGGCTCTTGTGGGGTATAATCATATATATCATCGTAGTCTGACGCTGAGGACCTGATAGCGCAAGACGGTTTTTATAAAAGTTTTCAGAGGTTGGCGCACTATCCGGAGTGCATATAGGGTCAAGCATGCAAAAATGGATAGGGAGCCATCAGGTATTATCCTGTATAATAGGGAGGTGCAGCTTTGCCTGGCAAGCATCAATTCAAGAGGTTTTCCGAATTGGGGCTGGAAACGACAAAACGTATTTTACCGCGATGGGCAGCCAGCAAGGGAAAGGTCTTTTCCCGCCAGTTCCTGGAACACACTATATATTGGCATTGGCCGGATATTGTAGGGAAAGACCTGGCACGCCAGTTGGAGCCAATGGGCATACGCAAGGATACGCTGCATCTTTATGGGCCTAACAGCGTGCTGAATTATCAAGTACGCATGATGGCGGCTGATATTGTGCAGAAAGTCAACACTTATGCTGGCCATGAAATCATCAAGCATATCTATGTTGGGCGCAGGTGGGAGCACCCTGATACGGCTGGGCAGGAGGCTGTGCATCGTGAATTCATGGCAAAAGAAAAAGCCCCGCGTCAGGATATGGGGCGCGAGGTAAGGCAGACAAACCTGTCCGATGCTGAAATGGAGCGGGCTGCACAGATGGCAGCACGGGTAGAAGACGATGATCTTCAGAATGCCATAAGGAAGGCATACCAGCATCATCTTCAGTCACAGCAGGTCAAGCGCAAGCATAACTGGACGCCGTGCATAGAATGCGGTACGTTGTGTCCGCCCGAACAGCAATACTGCCAGCGGTGTGCGGCGCGACGGGAGGAGAACCTTCGTGCGGCTGTGGCAGGCGTATTCCGTGATGTGCCATGGGCGCGCTATCAGGAAGTTCATAAATATGTGCCAGATTGTACGCCTGCTCTGGTGAGTGCGGTTAGGCAGAATCTCGTGCAGGAGCTGGCGGCTAAAATTGATGTAAGGGACCATAACAGCATGGAAGCCAAAACGCTGGTTATGCTCTACCGCAGTATACCGCCAGAAAACCTGACGCAGGAAGTCATTGACCGTACGTTGTACCGTCTGCGCTTTGATATGTACATACCCAAGGACTATAAGATGCCTAAGAGGTATTCCGTAATACCGTGGGGCAACAAGCAAAGAAAAGAATCAGGCAAATAGTGTCACAGCCGTTGTCTTGCCAAGCACCGGCAAAACAACTTAGACATAACGGGGACAAAGGAAAATGCTTTTGACAAGGGGATTTGTCTTTGCTATACTAGCAGTAAGAAAACATGTGGTGCGACTGGATGCCCCGCGCCATCCCTGCCAGTTTAGAGGGGGATTACCCCCCTGGGGGACAATAAACATACACTGGAGACTTGGCCTGACTGGGGTTGCATAGTACAAGTTTGTCATCAATTTTGAGTATAAAAGAAGGCTGTGGAGCCTTCTTTTTTTTGAGAAAGGATACGGCGTTGAAGATTATTGCAGGGCTGGGCAATCCCGGACGGGAGTATGCGCAGACAAAACATAATGTGGGCTTTATGCTGGTGGATGCGCTGGCGGCGCGCTGGGGCGTGACGTCGTGGCAGGAGAAAAGTGAGGCGCTCGTGGCGGAGGTGCGTCGCGGCGCGGAGAAAATCCTGCTCGTGAAGCCGCAGACGTATATGAATGAAAGCGGGCGCGCGCTGGGGCCGCTGCTGCATTTTTACAAGCTGGCGCCGGAGGACCTCATCGTCTGTCACGACGATATGGATATCCCCTGCGGCACGATACGAATCCGCAAAAAGGGCAGCGCGGGCGGCCACAACGGTATCAAGTCCATTCTCGCGCATGTGGGTGATGAGCATTTCGCGCGCGTGCGCGTAGGCATCGGGCGGCCGGCGCCGGGCTGGACGGTCGTGAACCACGTGCTGGCGCCGTTTGCGGCCGAGGATGCGCCGAAAATCCAGGCGGCGATTGAGTATCTGCTACCGGCCGTGGAGTGCATCGTGGACGACGATGTGGATATGGCAATGAATCGATTTAACCCGAAGAAGCAGAAACATAAAAAGGCGGAGGCAGAGCAGTAATGGCGAAGCAGCTGAACGAACAGATTACGGCCGTGTATGCGGATGAGGAGGGGAATATCCTCGATGCGGCGGGGCTCGCGGGGATGGGACGTACAGGCAGCACGAACGTGCCGCTGACGCCCGGAGACCTCATCCCGCTGCCGGAGACGGCGGACCTCATGTTGCTGCCGGACCATCAGGCAGTGGGGCGCACGGCGGCGGGTGAGGTGCTGCCCATCGCGGGGCTCGCGGTGGCGGCTATCCTGCCGGCGGGCTACACGCGCCTGTACATGCCGGCCTATGAGCGGACGGAGGACGCTGAGCGCTTGCCACTCTATGGCTACACGGCGGTCGTCGTTTACCATGACGAGCTTTGCTGTGCGGCCGTCTACACGGACGAAAATGATAAATGGGACCCCGCGCACTACAACACGCCAGAGCTGAAAAAGCTTGTCAAGCGGACGAAAAAGGATTTACCGGGCAACCGCCTCGTGGAGCATCTCGGCCACTGCTCACTGGAGTGGCACTGCTGCACGGCGCAGAATTTGTTTTATCGCCGCTGGGAGTGCGGTATCCCCGTGTCGCCTGTCTGCAATGCGAACTGCTTCGGCTGCATCTCGTTGCAGCCCGCGGAGTGCTGCCCGTCGCCGCAGTCGCGCATCACGTTCCGCCCGACGCCCGAGGAGGTCGCGGAGATTGGCGTGTATCATCTCGCCGTGGCGCCGGACGGCATTGTGAGCTTCGGCCAGGGCTGCGAGGGCGAGCCGTCGCTGGCAGCGGACACCATCGCGGCCGGTATCAAACTCATCCGCGCGCAGACCACCAAGGGCCAGATCAACATGAACTCCAATGCGGGCTGGACCGAGGGCATCAAGAAAATCGTCGACGCAGGTCTCGACTCGCTGCGCGTCTCTATCATCAGCGCGCGCGAGGCGGGCTACGACGCCTACTACCGCGCGAGTTATCATCTGGCCGATGTCAAGGCCTCCATTCGCTATGCACTCGACCACGGCGTCTATGTCTCGCTGAATTTGCTCTATTTCCCCGGCTTCAACGATAGGGAGGAGGAGCTCGCAGCCTGGCAGGCGTTCTTCCGCGAGCTGTCTGTGCAGATGATCCAGGTGCGCAACCTGAATATCGACCCCGACGCGTTCCTCGCCATTATGCCCACGGCCGAGGGAGCGTGCGTGGGCACAAAAAAATTCCTCGCGACCTTGCACGAGGAGTTCCCGCAGCTGGTAATTGGCAGTTTCAGCCATTACGTGGAGGCGTAATAAAAAGGAGCGGGCCGCTGCCTGTACAGCCCGCTCCTGCCTGTTGATTTTTAGTATTCTTAGTCGATATTAAAGGTTTTGCTGTTGATGGACTCAGGGGCCTTCGGCAGGACGACGTGCAATACGCCGTTCTCAAAGGAGACCTTGACTCCGTCATCGTTGATGCCGGTGATGGCGAAGGAGCGCTCGATGGCACCCATGCGGCGCTCGTGGCAGAGGTATTTGACCTCGTACTCCGGCTCCGGACGCTCGGCTTTGATGTGCAGGTATTTCTCCTCGTCATAGGAGACCGTAATCTGGTCCTTGGTGAAACCGGCCAACTCGGCAAAGACCTCACAGGTGGTCTCGGTCTCGATGACGTCGGCGCGGAAGGGGAACAGTGCCCCGCTCACGCGTCCCATGGGATTGCAGGAGAGATCTGCTGCCGCTTCGGCCAGGTTGCCGAGCATCTCGCGGCCCCTGGCCGTCCCTGAACTGAGGTTGATGGGGGGCACAATACGGAAATCCAACATAAAAACCGCCTCCTATAATAAAGAGTAAATGCGACATAATTGTTGCTTTATGTCTTTATTATAGGCAGAAACAAGCAAAAATGCAAGGCACAGCAGACAAAACACGTGCGCAGATGTGGCGTGGCCGTGCAGCGGTGAACAATTTAGGGCCCGTCTATACAAATACTGTATACTTGTTATAAAAATAGGGCAAAACTTGTCCGTGACCTATTTACAATGTTACAATTTTTGGCTATAATAGTCCCATACCAATTACATGAATGTTTTCATCAATACGTCAACGGCGACGCTCTGGTGTATAGCCACAGGGCGTTTTTTCTGTTTATGGCGCCATCAGGTCGCCTCGCGGCAGAAAAGCTGACGCAGGTGGCAGGCATGTCGGTATGAGATGATGAGAGCAAGGAAAAGCACTTATTCATTATTTTGAGGGAGGATATGTTTTATGGATGTATCTGGCATTTTGGCAGCCGTCAACAACTTTGTCTGGGGGCCGGTCATGCTCGCACTGCTCGTGGGCACCGGCATCTTCCTGACGATACGGCTGAAGTTCCTGCCGTGGCGCAACCTCGGCTACGCGCTGCGTATGGTGTTCCAGCGCCGCTCGCAAAATGAGGGCGATATTTCGCCGTTCCAGTCGCTCATGACGGCCCTGTCGGCTACGGTCGGCACAGGCAACATCGTCGGCGTGGCGACGGCCATGGTGCTCGGCGGCCCGGGCGCTATCGTCTGGATGTGGATCTCCGCCGCGTTCGGCCTCTCGACGAAATACGGTGAGTCCGTGCTGGCGGTGAAATACCGCAAGACGAACTCCGTGGGTGAGCAGGCGGGCGGCCCGATGTACGCGATGCGTTACGGCATCCCGAACAAGGTCATCGGCCGCATTATGGCGGCACTGTTCGCGTTCTTCGTTGTGTGCTCGTCCTTCGGTATTGGCAACATGACGCAGGCCAACTCCATTTCGGCCGCGTTGAATCACAGCTACGGCATCGCGACCTGGCTGGTCGGCGGCATCATCGCCATCTGCGCCGTAGCCATCCTCATCCGTGGTATCCATAGCATCGGCGTGGTCTCGTCCATCGTCGTGCCGTTCATGGCCGTGTTCTATTTCGTGACGGCGCTCATCGTCATCGTTGTGAACTTTGATGCGGTGCCGGCAGGCGTTATGGAAATGATTCGTATGGCGTTCTCGCCGGAGGCGGCGGCTGGCGGCGTTGGCGGCTCCATCGTGGCGACGTGGCTCAGCGCCATGCGCTGGGGCGTGGCGCGCGGCGTGTTCTCGAACGAGGCCGGCCTTGGCTCTGCACCGATTGCGGCGGCTGCGGCCCGTACGGACCATGCGTCCCGCCAGGGCTATGTGAACATGACGGGTACGTTCTTTGATACGATGATTATCTGTATGCTCACGGGCCTCGTCATTGCCTCCTCGGGCATGCTCGGCACGGTCGACCCGAACACGGGCAAGCTCGTCTCCGGTGCGCAGCTCACGATTCTTGCGTTCTCGACGGTTTTTGGCGAGTATGGCAAGCTCATCGTCTCCGTGGCGCTGTCGCTGTTCGCCTTCTCGACCATTCTTGGCTGGGAGTACTACGGTGAGAAAGCGCTCGAGTATCTCGTCAGCAAACGTGCCATCATTATGGCCTATCGCGTGCTGTTCAGCCTCGTGACGTTCGTCGGTGCGACGACCACGATGGAGATTGTGTGGAACTTCTCCGATACGATGAACGGCCTCATGGCTATCCCGAACCTGATCTGCCTGCTCTGGCTGAACAAGGACATCGCGCAGGAGTGCTTCCAGTACCAGAAGGACGTGGTCGTGCGCGAGAAGAACGGCGAGTACGTCGACTGCCAGCAGCTGAAGGCGGAGGAAAATCCGGCGCCGAGCGTACACTGACCATTTATAGCTTTATAGCATGCAGCTTTCGGGCGGCTCCTGTGGGGGCCGCTCTTTTGTTTGGGACAGTTTGTGCAGGATTTATTTTTCTGTTTAGCAGGATTTTCGTTTTTAGAGGTGAATGTATAATATTAGGGTTAAACATACCATGTGTTTCGCATACTGCGGCCAGCAATGCTGCCAGCAACATTGGGAGGGGAATCGCTATGATGGATGAAAATGATTGGGCCGTATTTAAAAAGAAATTGAAGGCCAAAACGGATATCGACCTGGATTTATACAAGGAACCGCAGATGAAACGCCGTATCGGCAACCTCGTGCGCCGCGCGAATATGGATTCATATGCGGGCTATTTCGACCGCGTCTGCGCAGACAAGGATGAGTTTGCGTCGTTTATCGAGTACCTGACGATTAACGTGTCGGAGTTCTTCCGCACGCCGGAGAAGTTCGGCAAGCTGGAGACAGACGTTATCCCGGACCTCCTCACGCGCTCGTCGCGGCTGAACATCTGGAGTGCGGGCTGCTCTATCGGTGCCGAGGCCTACTCACTGGCCATCATCATGAAGGAAATGACGCCGGGCGTGCGGCATCGCATCCTCGCGACCGACCTAGACACGGAGATTATCGCCAAGGCGAAACGCGGTGTCTACAGCGAGAACGAAATCAAGAGCCTGGCGCCGGAGCGCCTCGCAAAGTATTTCGACAAGCAGGACGGCGACAAATACGCCATCAAGAACGAAATTAAGAGCGTCATTGAGTTCAAGCATCACAACCTGCTCAAGGATCCGTTCGAGACGGGCTTTGACCTCATTCTCTGCCGCAACGTAGTCATCTACTTCACGGAGGAGGCTAAGGACCAGCTCTATGCGAACTTCTTCAAGGCACTGAAGCCGGGCGGCATCCTGTTCGTCGGCGCGACGGAGGCCGTTTTGAATTTCCGCAAGCTGGGCTATACGAGTTTCCAGCCGTTCTTCTATCAGAAACCACTGGCATGAAGGTCATGCTGAACCATATATCAAGGGAGTAGTGTCATGTTTGCGCATCCGCAGATTGAACAGATGGAGCGGGAAAAACTGCAGGCTATGCAGCTGGAAAAGCTCAAAAAGCAGCTGCGCTGGGCCCAGGAGAAGAGCCGCTTCTATCAGGAACATTTCGCCAAAGCCGGCGTGGACTGGCAGGCGGTGGAGACGCTGGACGATTTGCGCAAAATGCCGTTCCTGACGGAGGCGGACCTCTACCGCACGGATAGCCTCGACCTGCTGACACTGCCGCTGGCGAGCGTGCTGCGCTATGCCTGCATGGAGGAGCAGTCGGGGGATCTCACGCATCTCTATACGAATGGCGACATCGCGCATAATGTCGAGATGATGGCGCGCACGCTCGTGAGCACGGGCGTCAACCAGACGTCGGTCGTCGGCCTGCTCGGTGACATGGCGGACAGCCGGTTTCAGGATGTGCAGTACGCAGCCGAGTTCGTGGGCGCGGCCGTTGTGCCCATGAGCCTCGAGTACCGGCATTGGCTGCAAATCATGGAGCATGTGAGCCTCGATACGCTCGTAGGTACGCCACAGCTCGTGCTGCAGCTCATTATCCAGCTGCAGGCAGCGGGCAAGGAAATCGCAAACTACCCGCTCACGCGCGTCATCTGCCTGAATCCGGCGGCCATCCAGAACCCTATGGCACGGCATATCCACGACCGCACGAAGGCGGAGGTCTATACCATCTACGCGCCGGCGGCGCTCGGCACGGCTGGGTTGCTCTATCCCTGCGACGGGCACGAGGGGCAGCATCTGCAGGAGGATCATTACTACGCCGAGCTCATCGCGTTCAACAGCGACACGCCGGTGACGGACCCGCACCAGATGGGTGAGCTCGTCGTCACGACGCTCGACGCGGAGGCTATGCCGCTCATCCGTTACCGCACGGGCCAGGCTGTGAGCTTTGATACGACGCCGTGCAGCTGCGGCCGCACACTGCTGCGCGTCAAGACGCCGTTCAGTTTTCTATGATTTTTTGCCGACCGCACTGCTGGCAGCGGTGTGGCCTCTTAGCGAACCGTTGCATCTTTTGGTGCAGCGGTTTTGTTTTGGTAAGAATATACCATAGGTAAATTATTACTATTGACAAAATAGTAATTTTATACTATAATAAGACCATGTTCAAGCGATGCCGTTTGTGTAAAACGGGCCAGACATGGGAGGTCATAAGTATGGCAGAGAAAATTTTGCAGCCACGCCAGACGACGATTGCCGAGAAATTGCAGCTTTACCGCAAGATGTTTGAGTTGTGCGGTGCCCTGCTCGCGCCGGGGCAGGAGCATTTCCTGCTCTGCTATGACGAGGCGGAGACGTTCGCGCAGGGAGCCGCGTTGATGATGCTGGAGGATCTGGGACCACACGTGCACTACCTCACGCGGGAGTTCTTCGCGCAGCATGTCTATGATTTCCGTAGTAAGGAGGGGGATTTCATCCTGTTCCGCGTGCTCACGACAGAGGACGGTGAGACGGAGCTCAGCTATGAGCGGGATGTGGAATATGCCGAGGAGCCGGACGGCCACGCGCTGCCGTGGCAAACGCTGCCGCAGCACTGCCATGTGGTGACGCTCAGGGTGCCCTATGACAAGCAGCGCTCGGCCTTGTTGGAGATTCATACATGCATCATGCAGGTGCTGTCGGCGGCGGAGCAGAAAAAGCATCCCTCGGCCATTACGGTGGCCGACCTCGAAGCGCGCTGCCACCAGATTATGGAAGAAATGAAGACCCAGGTGCAGCAGAATGAGTGGACGATGGCCCGCCTGAACCGCCTGCCGGAGCCATGGCGTGAGCTGGTGTGGGATTGCTATCTGTGCGGCGTGGCTGAGGGGGCGAAGTTGGGCATGAGCTTCGGCATGCTTGGCAACCAGTTGCAAGACTTTATCCGTGAGCATGGGGAGGTGCTGGCCGATGCATGAGAGAACATCCGTGCTGGGGGATGAGGTGCGGGCACTGCTCGCCAGTCGACGCCCTGATGTGCCGTGGCGCGGCGTGGCCGAGGACTGTCAAAAGAAATGGCCGGATTTGCAGGGAGATGAGCTGGCTTGCCATGTGGAGGCACTGCTCGTAGCCGCATGGTGGCAGAAACGCAGCCCGGAGACGTTCTGGCAGGAACTCCAGCAGCGCTGTCAGCGGCCCGAGAGCTACTATCTGCTGCGCAAAGTCGTGCAGCAGCTGCCGGAGGTGCTGACGAAACTGGCAAAATTCGAGCCAGCGGTGTTGCGGGCGGCGGCATTGTATCCCGCCTGCCAATCGCGTCAGCCGGGGCAGGCAGCGGCCATGTTCCAGTTGACGGCATTGCTTTTCCACCGTCTGGAGCGGCGGCATATGCGCGTGGTGACGCTGGGCGGCTCACTGGCGGCTGCTTTGCATGGCTGGGCCGAGGGACTGCCGTGCTGTCAGGCCGTCAGCAGTGCGCAGGAGGCACAGCTGCTCGACCTGCAGGCAACTTTGCTCGAGGGGGAGTCACTGCAGCTGGTACCGGCTGATTTGTCGGTTTTGCCAGAGGATAATAAGCAGAATGTGTTCTACCTGCCAGCTACGGATCTGTCGTCCGGACAGACGGCGGCCAGTTGGCAGCAGCTGCAAACCTGCCTGAGTGCAGAGGCAAACGGTCGTGCCTTTCTGGCCTGGCTGCCCACAGCAGATTTGTCGGCACCAGAGGGCGCGGCTATGCGCCAGACAATGGCAGAGGCTGGTGATATCGAGGCTGTGATCACGCTGCCCAGTGCCAGCAAGGCGGTTGGGGAGACGACGGCACCGGCGGAGTATGGTCTCGTGCTGGGCAGCCACGGCAATGAGCATATCCGCATGGTGGCGGCGGAGCTCCAGCCACAGCTGCAGGCTGCCGGCCTGACGGCGGCGACGGCACACAGCATTGAGCGCATGTTCTACGAGGGGCTCGACTGTGCCAGCCGCGTCCGGGCGGCGGAGCTCCAGTCCGGTGCGGACCTGCGTCCCAGCCTCTATGCAGAGCCCGCTGTGTCGGCGGCTCCCACGGCCAGCTGGCAGCTGAGTGAGCTGGCGGCCTGCCACCGCGGTGTGAGCCTGAACCTGTTGCAGGGCGCACGCGGGCAGGCGGGGCGTCAGGCTTTGGCTGAACTGGCGTCCGAGACGCCGACGGCTTTTGCTCAGTTTACGGTGGCTTCGTTCCAGCAGGGCAGCCTGACGTATTACCAAGAGTTTCCGGCGGGCGCCGAGCGCTATCTGCTGCAGACGGGAGATATCGTGATGACCCGCATGGCACCGTATCGCTGCCAGCTCATACAGGATTTGCCGGACGGGCAGCAGCTCGTGGGCGACGGCAACGTGTACTACCTGCACATCACGTCCCCTGAGGTGGAGCCGGTCTATCTTTACCTCTATTTGCAAAGTGCCGCTGGGCAGGCGCAGCTGGAGCGGGCCAGCAGTGGGAGCTCCCTCCCCAACGTCAGCCTGCGCGCGCTGGGGCAGCTGCGCATTCCCCAGCTGCCACTGGCGGCGCAGCGCGCGCTGGTCAGCCGTTATCAGGAGCTTTACGCGTGCCAGCAGCAGGCGCGGGCCGAGGTCGCCCGCTGTCAGCAAGAGATTGACCAGTTGCTGCCACAGGCGTTTTCAGAGGCGGCCTCTGTATAGAAAGGTGGATTACAAATGCTAATGGAAGAATTTGACAACGATAAAATCCAACATCCCGTGCCTTTATTGACTGTCGGTAGTCAGGCAGCCAGCTGCGCAATTGGTGCCCCGCTTGCAGGGGTACCACGGACATATTTCCGGCTTGATGCTCGGCATCACGGCCTCCGATGCAAACATCACCATGCGTGATGTCAATGCTATAGCAGATCAGTTGATGAACGCTGCGGGTGGAGAAACAGAGCTTAACTTTACGGTTTCGACGGATGACGCTATGGGCGATACCGTCAGGGTCGCCGTGCTGGTATTCCTGCAAGCCGAGTAAATTGACGCAGTGGTCCGGCAAGGCAGACGTGCGGGGACAGTGTGGCAAGGAGGAAGAGTTTATGCGTTTTATCCATACGGCGGACTGGCATCTGGGACGTTATTTCCACGGTGTGCACCTGACGGATGACCAGCGGCAGCTGCTGCTGGAGGAGTTCCTGCCGCTCGTCAAGGAGAGCAAGGCGGAGGCAGTCGTCATCGCCGGCGACATCTACGACCGCGGCGTACCACCCGTGGAGGCCGTCGACCTGTTCAGTGAGGTGCTCACGAAACTCGTGGAGCAAAAGGTGAAGGTGCTCTACATCGCGGGCAACCACGACAGCGCGGCGCGCGTTGGCTTCGGCAGCACGCTGCTCGCGCAGGCGGGCGTCTACGTGCGCGGCGAGCTCACGCGCGACCTTGCACCGGTCGTGCTGGAGGACGCGTACGGGCCAGTGGCGTTTCAGCTGCTGCCCTATCTGGAGCCGGCGCATGTGCGGGGCGTATTCCCGGAGCTCGTGCCGGAGCACGGTGGCCTGTCGTTTGACGAGGCTCATCGCATCGTCATCGAGCAGGCGCGGGCGCAGCTGCCGGCGGGCGTGCGCAGCGTGGCCGTGGCGCATGCCTTTATGGCGAACGGGCAGAGCTCGACCTCCGAGCGGCCGCTGGCCGTGGGTGGCTCGGGCGCAGTGCCGCCCGCGCTGTTCCGTGACTACAACTATACGGCGCTCGGGCATCTGCACAATCCGCAGCGGGCAGGCAGCGAGACGTGCCGCTACAGCGGTTCGCTCATGAAATATTCCTTTGACGAGGCTGAGCAGCACAAAGGTGTCTGCATTGTCGAGCTCGATGCGGCGGGCCAGGCCACGGTGGAGACTATGCCGCTCACCCCGCCGCGTGACGTGCGGCGGCTTAAAGGGAAGTTTGAAGAATTGCTGCACAACCGCGAGCTGTTCCCGGCCTCGGATGACTACATCGAGGCCGTACTCACGGATGACGGCCCCGTACTCGATGCGCTGGCACGCCTGCGGGGGCCGTTCCCACATATCATGCACGTGGAGCGCGTTTTCTACGAGCATGAGGCCACGCTGAGCAACGAGGGGCAGGCCATGCTGGAGAAAAATGAGCAGGAGGTCTTTGCCCAGTATTACGAGGCTATGACGGGGCAGCAGCTGAGTGCGGCGCAGCAGGCCGTACTGCAGCAGTGCCTGACGGCGGTGCATGCGGACAGGAGGGAGCAGGCATGAGACCAGAGTTACTGAAATTGGCGGCTTTCGGGCCCTATGCGGGCGAGCTCACGCTGGATTTTGCGCAGCTGGCGGGCAACGACTTTTTCCTCATCCACGGGCCGACGGGCGCGGGCAAGACAAGCATTTTCGATGCCATCTGCTTTGCCCTGTACGGCGACGCCAGCAGTGAGGTGCGCACGGCGGGGATGCTGCGCAGTGCCGGGGCGGCGCCAGAGGTGCTCACGTATGTGGAGCTGACGTTTACGCTGGGCGAGGAGCACTGGCGCATCCACCGCATCCCAGCGCAGTTGCGCGCGCGCAAACGCGGGCAGGGTCTCGTCAAGCAGAAACATGAGGCCGTGCTGACCCGGCTGGGCGTTGACGGGGAGGCGGTGGAGACCATCAGCGACCTCTCCGTGGTGCAGCAGCGCATCCGCAATTTGCTGGGGCTGGAAATCGACCAGTTCCGGCAGGTCGTACTGCTGCCGCAGGGCGAGTTCCGCAAATTTCTCATGGCGAATACGAGCGATCGCCGGGACATCATGAAGGTGCTGTTCGATACGGGGCTCTACGAGCGCATCGAACGCCAGCTCAAGGCGCAGGCGGATGCGCTGCAAAAGGAGTACCATGACGCCAAACAGCAGCTGCAGGTCTATCTGGAAAAGGCCGGCAAGGAGGCGGATGTGGCGGCGTTCCAGACGCAGCTGCAGGCGAAGGAGCAGACGGTGCAGACGCTGGCGGCGCGCACGCAGGCGCTGACGGAGGCACAGGAGGCCGCCCGGGCCGCGCTGACGGCAGGCGAGCAGGCGCATGCACAGCTGCAAAAAGTGGCGGCGGCACGGACGCAACTGGACGCGAGCCGGGCGACGCTGCAGAAGGACGCGGGACGCAAGGCAAGACTCGCGCAGGCGGATAAAGCGGCCCAGCTCAGCGATGCTCATGTCCAGCTGCAGGCAGCGCAGCAGGAGGCGGCAACGCAGGCCCGGCAGGAGCAGGCGCTCGTCGCGGCGGGGCAAAAGGCCAAAGCACGGCTGGCCGCGGCCACGCAGGCGCAGGCAAAGGCACAGGCGGACGAGTCACAGCGTGCCCACATGCGCGAGCAGCTGACCCAGCTGACGGGAATGCAGCCGGCCGCCGAGGCCTGGCAGGCGACGGTAAAGCAGGCTGAGACCGCAGAAAAGCAGGCGGCAGCGGCGCAGGCACAGGCAAAAAAAGTCGAAACGCAGCTGGCACAGACTGACGCAGAAATTACAAAGTTGGCTGCCGAGCTCGAGCCCTTGCGACAGCAGGCAGCCACCGCCCCCGTGGCCCAGCTGCAGCTCACCCAGCTGCAGGAGGAGCAAAAGCGCGCGGTACAGGCGGCGCAGCTGGCTAAGCAGCTGCAGCAGGCACAGAAGGCACAGACGGAGGCAGCAGAGGCACTGACGCAGGCCCAGCAGGCCCGCGGGCAGGCCGAGCGCCAGCTCGCTCAGATGCGGGAGCTCGACCATCTCGGTCGGGCAGCACAGCTCGCGCAGACGCTTGCGGACGGGCAGCCCTGCCCGGTTTGCGGCGCGACATCACATCCGCATTTGGCCGTGGCCAGCGACAAACTGCCCACGCCCGAGGAAATGGAGCAGGCTGAGCAGCAGGTGAAAGAGCGGCAACAGGCCGAGCAGCGCGCACAGGAGACGGCGCAACGGCAGGCGCAGGACGTGAGCAAGCTGCAGGGCCAGCAGGAAAATCTGGGTACGGTGCGCGCGCTGGATGCCATTGCAACGGACATCCAAAAAGCCCAGCAGCAGGTGCAACAGGCGGCGCAGGCGGAGCGCGGGCTGCAGCAGCGTCAGCAGCGTCAGGCGGAGCTGGAACAGGCACGTGAGCAGCAGCAGACGCAAGTCACGCAGTGTCAGCAGGCAGCGCAAGCAGCAGCGACCACAGCGGCCGAGGCCAAGGCCCGGCGGGAGGAACAGGCGGCGCATTTGCCCGAGGCCTATCGTGAGCCGGGCGCATTGGCGCGGCAGTTGAAACAGTTGCAGAGCCAGTGCGAACAGGCGGAGCAGCAGGCCAAGGCGGCCGATACGGAATACCATGCGGCTCAGGCTGACTATGAAGGCCGGCAGGGCGAGTACAAGACCCTGCATGCGGCGCGCCTTGCGGCACAGGAGAAGGCTGGAAAGCAGGAGGAAGCGTTTACGGCGCGCTGCCAGCAGGCTGGTTTTGCTGCGCTCGCGGACTGGCAGGCGGCTATCGCCGGTGACTGGCAGCGGGCGGAATATCGCGAGCAGGTGCGGCAGGAGTTGCTCCAGCACCAGCAGGCTGTGCATACGGCGCAGGCTATGCTCCGGGAGGCCGAGCAGGCGGCTGCGGGCGTCACGCCGCCGGATGTCGCCGCCTTGCGCGCGGCGGCGAATCAGGCAGAGCAGGCCTTTATGCAGCAGCAGCGCGAGCTGGCCGCCGCGCAGCAAGAGCTGCACACCTGGCAGCGCGACGCCGCGGAGATGCAGAGGCTCACGGCGCGCAGCGACGAGCTGACGGCGCAGTATCAGGTCGTCAACGGGCTGGCGGAGCTCGCGCGTGGTCAGGACAGCGCAAGCGGCAAGGTGTCGCTGCAGAGCTATGTGCTGCACGCCCTGCTGCACGATGTCATGGAGGCGGCGAACCAGCGCCTCACGCGCATGACGCGCGGCCGCTACCTGCTGCAGTACGGCGAGCGGGAGAGCGGCAGCCAGCAGGGCGGGCTCGACATGGCCATTTTCGACAACGACAGCGGCGAGGCACGGCCTATGGCCACGCTGTCGGGCGGTGAGTCCTTCCTCGCGTCGCTGGCACTCGCACTCGGCCTTGCGGACACCGTGCAGCGCAACACGGGCGGCGTGCGTCTCGATACGATGTTCATCGACGAGGGCTTCGGCACGCTGGACGAGGAGACGCTGGACGTGGCCATGCGGGCCCTGTTCGACCTGCAAAAGAGCGGCCGGCTCATCGGCATCATTTCGCACGTGGCCGAGCTCAAGAGCCTCATCCCGGCCCGCCTCGAGGTCACGCGTACCCGCACCGGTGGCAGCACAGCGCATTTCGCGCTGGGCACGGCAGCGGAGTAAAAGGGAGGTAACTATGACAGCCACATTGGAATTTATCTGCGGGCGCGCGGGGACGGGCAAGACCACGGCGTGTCTCGCGGCCATGCAGCAGCGTATGGCCGAGGCTCCGCTGGGGCCGGCGCTGATTTTGCTTTTGCCCGAGCATATGACGTTTCAGGTGGAGCGGCAGCTCGCGGGCATGATGCAGGCGCAGGGCAAGGGCTTTGTGCGCAGTTATGTCTTCGGTTTCCGCCGCTTTGCGCGGCAGGTGCTGCTGGAGACGGGCGGCGCGGTGCTGCCACGTATTTCGGACATCGGGCGCCGGCTGCTTTTAAAGCGCATCTTGCACCGGCGGCAGAAAGAGCTCACAGTCTTTGCGCGGGCGGCAGGGCGGCACGGCTTTACGCAGGCACTCAGTGAGGCGCTGGAGGAGGCGAAAAGCTACGGCCTCACGCCAGAAATCCTGCAGCAGGCGGCAACAGAGTTGGGGGAACAGGAGCCATATCTCGCGGGAAAATTGCAGGATATCGCCCTGTTGGCAACGGATTTTACACAGGCAATGGCTGGCCATGCCGAAGAGGCTGGTGACCAGTTAACCAAGCTCGTGGAGCGCATTCCTGACTCGCAGCTTCTGGCTGGGGCTGAGGTCTGGCTGGATGGTTTTGTGTTCTTTAACCCGCAGGAAAGGGCCATCATTGCGGCGCTTTTGCAAAAAGTAAAAGTGGTGCATGTGACGTTGGCTATGGAGCCGGACTACAGGCATCCAGCAAATCAGGATAGCGGGCTCTTTTACCGCAGTGCGCAGACGTATGCTTCATTGCATAAGCTGGCTGAAGAATTACAGGCCCCTGTGCGGGAACGCTCGCTGCAGGCTGCACCTTCTGGCAGGGGCGCGGCAGAATGGCAGGGCGCCCCACGCTTCTGCCAGCCGGCACTCGCGCATATCGAGCGGGCGCTGTTTCATTTTCCTTTACAAGCGCAGCAGGCGGCTGGGGGGCTGCGCATCGTCGAGACTGCCAATGCGCGCCTGGAGATGACGTCCATGGCGGCGGATATCCTGCGCCTTTGCCGCGAGCAGGGGTACCACTGGCGGGACATCGGTGTCCTGGTACGCGATAATGGCTACTATACGGAGCAGTTGCGCCTGCTGTTGCCGCATTATGGTATTCCGTATTTTATGGACGCTAAACGTGAGAGTACGCAGCATCCGCTGGCGGAACTGTTGCGCTCGGTATTCGATGCTTTGCGCGGCTGGCGTGGCGAACCGGTATGCCGCTGTCTGCGCACGGGCTTTTGGTCGCAGCTGTCCCTGGATGCTATCGATCAGCTGGAGAACTATGCCCGTGCTTTTGGCGTGCGGGGGCGGCAGGCCTGGTTGCAGGAGCAGCCTTGGGACTGGCGGGAGTATCGTTCCCTGGAATCGGAGACGGAGCAGTCGCTGGAGGAAAAGCAGCGGCTGGCGCAGATTGATGCGTGGCGCCGCATCGCGGCGCAGCCTTTGGCCCTTTTGCAGGACAGTCTGCATGCGGCGAAAACGGTGCGGGAACAGACGCAGGCACTTTACAATTTCCTGCTGGCACTGGAGGTGCCGGATACGCTGGCACAGTGGGCGGAACGGGCCACGCAGGCTGTGACACAGGGATTGCCGGGCCAGACAGGCGGCGAAACACAGCAGGCTGCGGCCAGCGAGCAGCGCCAACTGTGGCAGAAGCTGATGGAGCTTTTTGACCAGCTGGTGATGGTGGCCGGGGACGAGCAAATGTCGCTGCGGGAGTACGAACTCGTGCTGGCCGATGGACTCGACGCGTTACAGCTCGCGGTCATTCCCCAGGGCCTGGATGCCGTGACCATTGCGGATTTTGATCAAAACAGCTTGCAGGGTTTCCGGGCCATCTATATTCTCGGTGCTAACGCGGGCGTGATGCCGCGTGATGTGGTGGAAAGCGGTCTGTTGACGGATGCCGACCGTCTGCACCTGAGGGAAAAAGCCAAACTGGAAATCCCGGCGGGGAGCCGCGAGCGCAGCTTCAGCGAAAATTATCTGCTTTACCGCAGCTTTACGGAGGCACGTGATTATCTATGGGTGTCCTATGCTTTGGCAGACACGCAGGGCGGCGAGCTGCTGCCTTCACCGCTTATCGCACGTCTGCGCACTATCCTGCCACAGGTCAAGTTCCTTTCTTTGACGGGTATGGGGAGTATGCGTGAAGACGATTTGCGGCTCGCAGCTCCCTGGCCGGCTCTCGCCGGGCTCACGGATGCCTTGCGTGAGCAGCGCGATAACGGCCGGTGGCAGCCCTTTTGGCAGGATGTCTATAACTGGTGTCAAGGGCAGCAGGAACTGCGGACTGCCATGCAGCTGTCGTTGCGGGGGCTGTGGTCGCGCCAGCGGGAGAATACCTTGCCCGAGCCTTTGGCACGTGCGCTTTTTGCGCGCTATGGCCGGTTGCATGGCAGCGTGACGCAATTTGAGCACTTTCATGCCTGTCCGTTCCAGTATTTTGCCCAGCATGGACTGCGACTGCGGGAACGGCCAGAATGGACCTTCCGCCCGCTGGAGCTCGGCGATTTGCTGCACGGTGTCATGCATACCTTCGGTGAGGAACTGCGTCAGGCTGGACGGCGCTGGAGCGAGGTGGGCGATGACGAGTGCGCGTTGCTTTGTCAGCGGGCGGTGCAGGAACTGGCCCCGCGTGTGCGCGGCCAGATGATGTTGCGCGAGAAACCCTATGCGCATTTACTCACGCGCATTCAACATACGGCGGAGCAGAATATTCATCGTCTGATCGCCTTTGACAAGGCCAGCCAATTCCATCCGCTCATGTTTGAGCAGACGTTCGGGGAGGCGCAGGATGCTTTGCCGCCTTTGTCCTACCAGGTGGGTGATGTGCAGGTGGAGCTCACGGGCAAAATCGATAGACTTGACCTGTCGGAGGATGGGCGTTATTTTCTCGTTATCGATTACAAGACAGGCCAGGCGGCCATCAATTTACTTGAGGTCTGGTACGGGCTGCGGATGCAGCTGCTGGCTTATCTGCTCGTGGCGCAGCAGGCCCTGCAAAAGGATTATCCTGGCTGCCTGCCGGCGGGCGTGCTCTATTGTTTTCTCAAAGATATGCTGTTGTCGACTGAGAGCAGGCGGTCGCGGGAAGAAGTCGAGGCAGGATTGCGCGAAAAATTACAGATGCCGGGCTGGGTCCTGGCTGAACCTGAGGTCATAAAGGCCATCGACCCGCAGCAGCATTTTATCAAAGTACAGTTGGGCAAAGACGATAAACTGCCGTCTCGCCAGACCGCGATTAAAAGTGAGGCTCAGTTTGCCCTGTTACTGGATTATGTCGGCTTTTTGGTACAGGATACGGGGCGGCGGATTATGCATGGCGATATCGCAGCACATCCTTACCGCAGCAAAGATGGCAATGCTTGTACGTTCTGCTTTTATCGTGATCTTTGCGGGTTTGACCCGACGCTGGGGGACAACTGGGCGGATTTGCCCGACGATAGCAAGGATGAAGAAATCTACGCACGCATGCGCGCGGCCATGGGCGGAAAGGAGTTGGCAGAATCATGACACCACAACAACAGGCGGCTATCGATGCCAGAGACCAGAAGGTGCTTGTCGCAGCGGCGGCCGGTTCCGGCAAGACGGCCGTGCTTGTAAAGCGCATCATCAGTATGTTGAATGCCACTGAGGGCGGCTGCGATGTGGATCATCTGCTGGTGTTGACTTTTACCAAGGCAGCGGCAGCGGAAATGCGTCAGCGCATTGAGGCAGCGTTGCAAGAAACATTGGAGCAGGCCAAGGAACCAAAGCAAATTCGGCATATGGAACGTCAGCTGGCCCTGCTTTCCGGCGCGGCCATTGCGACGTTTGACTCCTTCTGCCAACGCGTTTTGCGTATGCATGTGGCAGAGCTGGATGTCGATCCGCAGTTCCGGGTCATGGATAAACAGGAGGGGCAGTTGCTTGCACAGGAGGTCGTGGAGCAGCTGGCCGAGGCTCTCTACGATGAGGGGAATGAAAAGTTTCTGCATTTTGCAGATGCTTATGGCAACAACAAGGGCGATAAAAACGTCTGGGACATGGTGGCGAAAGTCTGGGGCATGGCGCGCAGTATGCCTTTCCCTGAGGAGTGGCTCCAGCAACAGCCTGAGCAGTATCAGGTGCCGGAGAGCGATATCTGGTCCTGTGAGTGGCTGTCGACGCACCGTGAGGAGTATCAGGAGAAAATCCGCCGGATGCTGGCCGGTGTAGAGGTCTTCGTGCAGGATACCACGGCTGTCGGCTGTCAAGGCTACATCTTTGCAGCACAGGATATGGCCACAGGGGCACAGGCATGCAAAAAAGCGCTGGCCAACGGCGGGGCTTGGGATGAACTATACGAGGCGGTGCAGGGCATCCCGTTGCCGGCCATGAACAGAAAACCATATACAACTGGCTCGCGCAGCCTGGCACCGGAGGAGAAAGCACCGCTGAAGGCGCAGCTGGATGTCCTGAAGGAACAGGTGCAAGAACTGCAGCAAGAAATCTTTGTGCAGGACGAGGCGGCTGTCCGGCAAGACCTGCAAAGCACGCAGGAATTCGTGACGGAACTGTGCCGGCTCACGTTGCGTTACGGTCAGGCGCTGCAGGCGGCCAAGCGGGAGAAACGCCTCATCGACTTTGCCGATATGGAGCATTTTGCCTTGAACCTGCTTTGCGATACAGCGGTACATCAGGCTACAGGTCAGCTCGTGCCATCACCGGTAGCTTTGGCCCTGCAGGAGAAATATCAGGCCATCATGGTTGATGAGTATCAGGATACCAATCAGGTGCAGGAGGATATTGTCTCGCTGATTACGCGGCAGGACCATCCGGATGTGTTTATGGTGGGTGATGTCAAGCAGAGTATTTATCGTTTTCGTCAGGCCGATCCGGAAATTTTTCAAAAGAAGCAGGGGACATATAGTAAAGCCCCGGAGGCTCTGGAACGCCTGATTCCCCTCAGTAAAAATTTCCGCAGTCGCGCCAGTGTGCTCGACAGCATCAATGTGCTTTTTACGCAGCTCATGCAGCCGGAAACGATGGAAATCGCCTATGATGCGGATGCCGCGCTCTATCCCGGGCTCCCCTATCCTGCCTTGCCTGAGGGGACTGAGGGGCTGGATGGGCCGCTGGAGCTTGTGACCATTCTTGAGGACGGAGCGACACAGACCAGCAAGCAGTCGGCGGACCATTCTGCTGAGGTGGAAAACGGTGATGTGGAAGAGGAAGCGGATATTCCAGCGATGCCGGAGCCGCCCCGGGGCCTGCAGGCGGAAGGCTATTATATCGCCAGGCGCATTATGGATTATGTGGCAGCCAAAACGCAGGTCTACGACAAACACACGGGCGGCTACCGCGAGATGACTTATCGCGATATCGTCATTTTAATGCGCTCCACGAAGGGCGAGGGTGCAGCACCGAAGGGGCAGCAGATACTGGAATGTTTGCGTGCCTATGGCATACCAGCCTATGCCGAGTTGGATGCGGGCTATTTTGAGGCGCAGGAGGTACGCGTGATGCTGGCGTTCCTGACCTGTCTCGACAATGTGCGGCAGGAAATACCGCTGGCGGCGGTGCTGGCATCGCCCATTGGTGGTTTCACCATGGCAGATCTCGCACAGTTGCGTCTGGTAATACCCAAGGGCGGCGACCTCTATGATGCGCTGCTCACGGCTTACCAACAGAATACGCAACTCAAACCACATCTGGCGGATAAGGCGGCCGCTTTCTGCGACCAGCTCAGCGTGTGGCGGCGTATGGCGCGGGATATGCGTGTGCCGGAGCTCATCGACTGCCTCTATCAGCAGACGGGCTACTATAACTACGTAGGCGGATTGCCCGGCGGTCAGTTGCGTCAGGCGAACCTCCGCCTGCTTATCGACCGGGCGTCGGCCTACGAGCAGACGAGTTATCACGGCCTTTATCGCTTTCTGCGCTACATCGACCGCCTGCGTCGGCAGGAAACGGATTTGGCAGCGGCGCGTACGCTGGGCGCAGGGGAGAATGTCGTGCGCATCATGACTATCCACAAGAGCAAAGGCCTGGAGTTCCCGCTGGTGTTCCTCGCGGATTGCGGTAAGGGCTTTAACAAGCAGGATTTAAGCTCGCGCCTGCTGTTGCACAAGCATTTGGGCATCGCCTTGCAGATTGCGGACCGGGAGACGGGACAGGTTTACAAGACGCTGCCATGGCGGATGGTGCAGCAGGCCGTTCAGAATAATCTCCGGGCGGAAGAAATGCGCATTCTCTATGTGGCACTCACGCGTGCGCGGGAAAAACTCATTCTCACCCATGCGCTGTCTGCCAAGTCCTGGGAAAATAAGCTGAAAAAATGTTGTGCTTTCTGTGATGTCGAAGGTGAGGTATTGCCGGCGGAAAAGGTGCATGCCTGCGACAACTACCTTGACTGGTGCCTCATGGCGCTGGCCCGTGTGCCGGGTGGGGCAGCTTTGCGGGAGCAGGCAGGCGTGGCTGCTGCAGCGACGCTTTCCCTGCCACAATTCGCGCACGCCGCCTTTGCCCTGCCCGTGGTATCCGCTGTGGATTATGTGCCACAGGAGACAGGAGACAGTGCGCAGTCAGGTGACATTCTTACAACTGTGCACCAGGGCGAGCTTCTGCCTGCGACAAGGGAGGCAGATGAGGTGGCGGCCATTCTGGGCTGGCATTATCCACAACCGGAGCTCGCGCAGGTCGCGGCGAAACTCTCTGTTAGTGAAATCAAGCGCCGTTTCCGCGAGGCTGACGAGCAGCCGCAGGCTGTCACGGCATCGTTATTGCCTGATAGCACTGGCGGCAGTACTCAGCCCTGGCAGCGGCCCGCTTTCCTGCAGGCGCGCAGCCGTACGGGCGCGGAGTATGGCACGCTGCTGCACACGGTCATGCAGCACCTGGACTTTACGGGCGATACGAGCTACCACGGCCTGCAGGCGCAGCTGCAAAGCATGGTCACGCGGGAAATCATCCGCGCCGAGGATGTGCCGTCCATTTACATCAAGAGTCTGCAGGCGTTCTGTGACTCACCGCTCGGGCAGGAGCTGCGCACGGCCAGTCATGTCTGGCGTGAGTTGCCGTTCTGCCGTTTGCTGCCGGCCACGGACTTTTACCAGGAACTGCCCACAGACAGTCAGGCGGAGTGCTTTGTGCAGGGCATCATCGACCTGCTCTATGAGGACGCGGCGGGCGAGCTCGTGCTCGTCGACTACAAGACGGACCGCGATACGGATGCGCAGCGCGCGCACGACCGCCACCACGAGCAGATTGCGCTCTACCGTGCCGCTGTGGAGGCCATCACGGGCCGCACGGTCAATGCCGCCTGGCTCTTCATGCTCAAGGATGGCACGATGGTCGCCATGTAAGTACTGCCAACTGGCAACACAAAAAGTAAAATTCCTAAATCCGTGATATCATTCTATATATAAGTGCCTCTGAATGGCGTAAAATCAAGCAAGCTGACCACTTCAAGCGTGTTTCAATGGTATCACCCAACAGGTGATGCGAAATTTGCTATTGTCACGGATTCAGGTAATCGCAATTGTTCGATTGCAATCTGCTAGCTGTCAGCCATCAAAAATGCTATAATAGACTAAAGCAATTAGCGATGTGCAGGAGGTGTTGATTATGCTAAAGGCAGCTGGCAGGACAGCCACTATTTATACGCGTGTTGCGCCTGAGACGAAGGCGCAAGCCGAAGCAGTGTTGAGTCAACTCGGGATTCCTATGTCGAATGCAGTGGATATGTTTCTAAGGCAGATCATACTGCAGCGTGGCATACCGTTTGATATGAAACTGCCTGCGCGCAGGCCCGTAGCTATACATGACCTGACGCCTGCGCAGTTCGATGCAGAAATCCAGAAAGGCATGGACGATATCGCAGCTGGACGGGTCAAATCTGCCGATGAAGTCGAGCAGGAGATGCGGAGGCTGTACGGCATATGAAATGGCAAATAGCCTATACCCATCAGGCCAATCAGGATTTGCAGGCAATTTATGAGTATATTGCCTTTACGCTGGAGGCACCGGTAGCGGCCAAAAATCTCTATAGTGAGTTCATTGGCACTATACGCTCGTTGGATACCATGCCCCAACGCTTTCCACTGTACAAGCACAGGAAATGGCACAATCAGGAATTGCGCTTTGTACCGGTCAAAAACTATCTGGTTTTTTATAAACTTGACCATGATATGGCATGTGTCTACATTGTGCGTATATTATACGGTGGACGGGATATAGAGCGACAATTGGAGAATGCAGAACTGGATTAGTGAACTTTTGTTAAGGCAATGGACACATATTTTTGAGTCAGGCTGTTATGGCCTGATTTTTTTCTGCCAATTTTTTGCATGACTTGCAGAGTGACAGAATTTGTCTATCTACGTTGCTATAATTGAGCTATAGAAACAAAGAAGTCAGATAAGCAGGAAGGAGTCTTGGCCTATGGATAGATATGTAGGGTGGGGCGAAATGTTGCACAGTTGGCTGGGTAAGGAGGTGCAGGGTAAGCGCAAACTGTGTGCGGGGGATGTCATCAGTGTGCATGCTGCTATCCTGGATAGGGAGAGCTTGTTCAGCGCCCAGCATTTTGGTATTTGGACTGGCAGGGACGTCATCTTGTATGGCGAGAGGCCAGATGGTGAGGAGGGGGTGTATCGTTGCTCGTTGGATGAGTTCCAGAAGGGCAAGACGTTGTATCTCTATGATTTCCCACGCAGTTACGGCCCGCCGCGTCGACGGCAGGCCTCGGCCTTGCTGCCGCGCATCCCGCCGTGGGATGACCGCCCGCAGTGGGATATCCTTGATTACTTCGTTAAGCGGCGGCAGTACCACCTCTACACGCCCGAGCAGACGGTGGCGCGAGCTGAGGCGGAGCTCCGGCGCAGGGATGTGTATTATCCGACCAGCGAGCATTTCGCTATGTGGTGCAAGACGGGGGTTAGCGGTGCAGGTGCACTGGCAGATTTGCGGTGCTGGCTCATATTTGAAAAATATTAGTTGATTTTGAAAGTAAATTCAGTAAAAGCAAAACAGAAAGCAGGATTTACTTTGAGTCACGCAGAAACAATACACATATCTCATATGTGAAGCCAAAAACACGCCGGAGGTGAGCAGCATGCGCAACGGTACAGGCGCGAGTGGCAAATTAGCCAAAAGCAGCCGCGTGCTGGAGCTTTATCAGGATTTTCTCTCGGGTCGGGCGGTCAACAAGCAGCAGGCGGCGGAGCATTACGGCGTGGATTTGCGTTCCATCCAGCGAGACATCGACGCGGTGCGCAACTTCCTCGCAGAGCAAAACCAGCAGCAGGGGGCGCAGAGCAGCATTGTCTATGACCACGCGGCGAAAGCCTACAAACTGGTCACGGAGCAGCAGACGCGCTTGAGCGAGGGGGAGATGCTGGCGCTCTGCAAGATATTGCTGGAGAGCCGGGCATTCCCCAAGGCGCATATGGAGTCGCTGCTCCAGCGCCTGCTGCATATCGTGGCCAGTGTGGACGATGCGACGGTCATCCAGCAGTATATACGTAACGAGGTGTTCCATTACGCCACACCGACGCATCCACCGTTCCCTGTGGTGTGGCTCTGGCAGGTGGCACAGGCTGTGCAGCAGTGCCGGGTGATAGACATTACCTATACGAGCCTAAAGGAGGCCAAAGCCTTTCACCGTCGGCTAGTGCCTGTGGGCATTCTCTTTTCTGAGTTTTACTTCTATCTGTTGGGCGAGATAGTACCCGAGCAAGGGGAACCGCCAAAGCAAGCCCCGCGCATCTTTCGTTTCGATAGAATTCAGACGCTGGCGGTGCTGGACGAGCAGAAGTCCATACCCTATAAAGACCGTTTCCAGCCAGGCCTATATAAAAATCGTATCCAATACATGTATGGCGGTCACGCGCAGACCATCCGTTTCCAGTATCGTGGCCCGTCATTAGAGGCGGTGCTGGATAGACTGCCCACAGCTAAGGCCAGCCATAGCGGAGATGGTTTTATAGTTGAGGCCGACGTTTTTGGTAAAGGCATTCTGATGTGGCTGCTTAGTCAGGGTAGTAAAATCGAGGTGCT
>ONCF01000053.1 GCA_900316275.1 uncultured Veillonellaceae bacterium | reverse complement strand
TTCATGTTCAGGTTGATTCATCGAATCAATTTGCATGAATCTACATTGTTTAGTTTTCAGAGAACAACTCCATCGCTTCAAGCGACTATGTTAGTATAACGCGTTGTCGTGGACATGTCAACACCTTTTGCTAAAAAATTTAAAACGGCAGCCTGAGGGTTGGGCAGGCTGCCGCTCTTTATGTGTTAAGTTAAGGAATCAGGTTGTGTAGAGAGGTGTTACTTTTCGGCATACTGATAGGTGACCCCATCATAGGTGATGTTATCGCAATTGTTTTCGATGTTCTCGTGCGTATTTGTGAATTTCACGTTCTTGAAGTGGATGTCGTGATGGTGCGCGGAGGCATCGCCGTTAATCTCGATGGCGGCCTTTTTCGTGCCGTCGACAACGCAGTCCTCGACCGTGATGTCATGGAACACACCGGGCGCACCGGGGATGAATGAGCCGACCGCATTCACGTCGGTGTAGGCCGTCGTGAAGATAAAGCCCTGCTTCTTCATATCCTGCGCGACGTTGTGGCGGAACGTGACGTTGCGGCCGCCGCCGCCCACGCCAGAGCCCGTCTTGCAGCGCAGGCTGATGTCGGTGTGATGGAAGATATTATCCTCGCCGAGCAGGTTCTGAATCCAGGAGCCCGTGTGACTGCCCAGCACAATACCGCCGTGGCCATGCTCGACCACGTTATTGAAAATCCAGATGTCGCTGACCGGCGGCTGGCTCTCGGCCTTTTTGCCCATGCCGGCACTGAAGTTGATGGCATCATCACCGGTGTTAAAGAAGGAATTGACCACGAGCAGGCCTTTGCCACAGTAGTCGATACCATCGCCGTTGTTCGCGTTGTAGGTCTCCACGTTGACGTTGTTGAGCACGACGTTGTCGCAGTCCATGGTCAGCATGTGCATAGCCGGGTTGCGGAACGTGACGCCCTCGAGGTAGATATTCTTGCCCTTCTGGAAAATGACCGTCGTGGAGCGCGCGTTGTAGGCTTTCTTGAACGCGAGGCCCGCGTCGAGCTGCGCCTGCGTCTGTTCCTTCGCACCGATGCCGATGTTCAGCACGTGCATTTCGTTGCGCAGGCCCTTGTTCTCTTTGTTCTTGGCCTTGAGATAGTAGCCCTTGGCATCGGTCTGCCAGCCGTTGCCGTCGACGATGCCCTCGCCTACGATGCGGATGTTATCCACGCCCTTGGCGTTGAGCATGCCAATATAGCGACCGTTCGTGCCCATGGTGAGGTCAGCGGGGTTCGCCGACTCCAGCAGCACCGCATCCTTGTCGAGCTGCAGCGTCATGTTGCTCTTGAGCTGCACGGCGCCCGAGACGAACGTGCCCGCCGGGATTTCCAGCACGCCGCCCGCCGGGGTCGCATCGATGGCCTTTTGCAAAGCGGCCGTGTTGACGGTCGTGCCATCGCCCACGCCACCGAAGTCGGTGAGTTTCACCACGGTCGGCGCAGCGAGCGTCGTCACCTGCACAGGCTGGCTGTCGGCCGACTCCTTGCCGTCCTGGCCCACGGCGCGCACGGTAAAGTTGTACTGCGTGCCCGCCGTCAGGCCTTTGGCCTCATAACTGTGGCGCAGCAACAGGTCGCCCACGAGCGCCTGGTTCGCATTGATGAATTCTTTCGCCTTGTCGCCCGTCTTCGTGGCATTCATGTCCTGCGTGTTGCCGATAAGCTGGCCGTTCGCATAAACATTGTAGAAAGCTACGTCGTCGCCCGTGGCGGGGCGCTGCCAGACGAGCAGTGCACTGTCGTGGTCACAGGACAGCGCTGGGACCTGCACGCCCTGCGGGGCCTGCTGTGGGGCCGCACTCGCGGGCAGACCGATACACCAGAGCCCCGCCGTGCAGGCGGCTGCCAGCAGGCCTCGCGTCAGACGGCGTTTTGCCAAAAACTGCATACTGTTTTCCTCCTTGTGCAACTGTGGGGCAATGATGATGAGCACACAGGCTGCATCAACATTTCCCTGCTTACTTCACCGCGACTTCCTCGGGCACCCAGCCGCTGAAATATTTTTCCATAGTGGCATTCGCGGCCTGCGCATCCGTCAGCTGACGGCGGTCGCCGTTCTTCACCGCACCGTCGCCCGTGTTGTGATACTCAAACATGCGGTTCTGCTTCGGCTCGGAGACACCATCCTTGTTCGGCATGTCATGCCAGCCCTCGGAGGCAATATGCCCGCCGATTTCGCACTCACGGAACACGACGGCCGAGCTCACGGGAGACTTGGCCGAGGACGGATGCCACGGACGGCCCAGGTAGGCCTGGCCCTGGTCAAACGCAGCCTGCAGACGGCAATGCTGGAACAGATACCCCGGCTTGTTCGCGGGCGTGCTCGGCGCCGTCACGAAGCCCTGCGGATCGCTGCCACGGTCCACGGAGACGATATCGCAGTCATCAAACACGGCCGTGGCCGCGCCAAAAATGAAGTCCACGTCACCCTCGAGGTAGCAGCCGTGATAATACTGCCGCCCGTCGTCCGTATAGAGCGTGTCCTGCCGGCCGAGGAAACGACAGTTCCAGAAGCTGCTGCCGTCCGAGGAATTCTTCATGGCGAGTGCCTGCCGGTTCTTCATCGTCGGATGGTCCTCGGGTACGAAATCGTTCGAGAACGTAATATTCACTGCCTGAAAGTTTACCGCGTCTTCATGAATTTTTACGGTAGGTGAGCCCGAGAGGCCGTAGAGCTTCTTACCACTGCCCGCATCCTCGGGGCGCACCGGCGTGCCCTCGGCATCATCCCAGACAATCGTCGTGTACTCGGGACTCGTGATGCCCGCCAGCGTGAGATTCGGCTGCTTGATGTAGAGCTTCTCGCGGTACGTGCCCGGCTGGATGAGAATCGTGGCCGACTCCAGGTTCATGTGCTTGATTTTGTTCAGGGCCTCTTTGATGGTCGGACAGGTCCAGATGCCGTCCGCGCCCTGCACCGCTGAGGCCACGCCCTGGTCGACGATGGCCGTGATGGGCAGCACCTTGCCGCCCATGGTGACGGTCTTCATCACCGCCGCCTCGCACTGCACGGGCGCGAGCGCGGGGCCAGCAGGCGCCACCACCGCGCCGCCCGCCAGCAGCACGCCGCCCACGGTCAAAGCGCAGGCGATACGCCGCACTAAAGATTTACGCATGAATTTCCCTCCTAAAAAGGATGTTATTTGCCTGACGGCAAATGACTAAGTCATCTCTAAGCGCTGAAGCGCCAAGAGCTGACTTAGAAGAACCAATCGATTTCGCCGCGGAACTCTTCCTGACGATAGTCTTCGCGGCCGCCATTGTGGATACGCGCCTCCAATGGCTCGATGAGCATGTAACGGAACGATGCTACGACATTTTTACGGGGCACATAGAGGTAATACCACTCAAGTCCCTTGCCACCATAGCTGTCGTTCTTCATATCATAGCCGCTCTTGATATAGGATTGATTACCGCAACGGCCGATATTCAGCACCGTGGCCCAGGTATGGGGCACATCCTTGCTGTAGCGGCCATACTGCGCGCCAAACATCCACGCCGTATTCTGCTTGCCTGTCTGGTAGTCCTCATAGCCACTCTGCATGACTGGCTTATTACGGTCAGACTTAGCCAGGTTAGCGGTGAGGCGCCATTTATGAGTAGGCTGCACGCCGAGTTGAATCTCGCCCAAGCGCGTGCGCTGGTAAACACCAGAAACCTGATAGAAACTGTTGTTGGCTGGCAGAACCTTATCGGAATGCGTCAGCCAGTACCCCAAGTTCATAAACCACTTGTTGCTGAACTTATAGTTTGCTTCAATAGATTGGAACGTAATGCCGACATTGGCCGGGTTGATATGCGTATCAGCCACAGAGCGTGAGTCCTTGAATTTGTAGGTTGTCGGATCATCCGGCGAATATTTCAGCACATAGTAGGACGAGTAGGAGCCACCACCATCTGTACCGCGGGAAACAGACGTCGTAATTGTGCCGTCAGAATTGGAGATAAGTGGCTGATAACCGTTCGTGGCCGAAATGGTCTGATATGAAAGAGTCGCCTTGCTAGTATCAAGCGAGTTACTAGAAGTAAGGGCATTACCATCTGTAGTAAAATACGTTGTCTTAGTTGTGCCGGAGTCATAGCTCTTAACCTGATAATATCTGCGATACGGCACGTTAACTGTATCGAGCGTATCCGGCTTATTATGGCTCTACAACGAGCACACCGGGCGAGGCGGCACCGCAGGCCCTCACCATTCTCCGCACGAGTGACACGGTCTCCTCCGCCCCCACGGCCGAGAACAAGTCCACGGGCATGAAGAACGCGGACAAAGACACCAAAGCCACTCAGGGCCAGACGAGCAGCAACACCAAGAACTTCGGCGGCAGCACGCCGGTGCTCACGGTGCTGGATTAACACCAATAATCAGCCACTAAAAAGACAGGTTTCCTTTACAGGAAGCCTGTCTTTTGCTATAATACAAGTCATGAGGCATTCGTTTGGCGGTTTAGAATATGCCCTCAGAAATGAGGTGCATGCCCATGGAACAGTTGATATTGGCTCTCGTAGTCATTTGGCTAATCCAAATAACGGCAAAAAAATAACCGCCTCCTAGGCCGGTACCTTTGAGGCGGTTTCTGATGAAGAAATTTTCTACGAGGGCGACCGCTAGGCGGTGCCTCTATTTGTGTATATTATACGATAAATTTACGGAATATGCAAGGCCACTTACTGGATATACCCCATGTCTCGCAGCCAGCCGAGGAGGTCGTGCTCCCACTCGCTGGTGCTGCTCGTGAGGCTGTGGCCGAGGCCGAAGCCGTGGCCGCCCTCGCGGAAAACGTGGAGCTCGGCAGAGACGCCGTGCTCGCGCAGGGCCTGGAAGTAGCGCACGCTGTTGACCGGCGGCACGACGGGATCATCGGCCGCGCAGACGATGAACGCCGGCGGCGTCTGACCCGTGACATGCAGCTCGGAGGAGTATTTCTCCTCGAGGTTCTTCGCTACGCTCAGGCCGCCGAACAGGCGCTTTTTCGTGCCCCCGTGGCAGTACTGCGACAACATGGAGATGACGGGATAGCCGAGCACGGTAAAATCCGGCCGCGCCGAGACCTGGTCCTGTGCATCGACGGGCTCATAGACCTTGCGGTTGTAATTCGTGCTCACGGACGAGGCCATGTGACCGCCCGCCGAAAAGCCCATGATGCCGATTTTGTCGGGATTGATACCCCACTCCTGCGCATGCGCGCGCACGATGCGCACGGCGCGCTGGCCGTCCTCGAGCGAAACGTCCTGCCGGTTTTTGTGCGCGTTGCTCGGCAGGCGGTAACGCAGGATAAAGACCGTGACCCCCTGCGGGTTCAGCAAGTCGGCGACCTCGTCGGACTCTTTGTCCATGACGACACGCGCGTAACCACCGCCCGGGCCGACGATGAGCGCCGTGCCGTTCGGCTGCGCCGGTACATGCGCAATCATGTGCGGCACGTCGATGTTCGTCATAATGCGGTCATGGTGCGCCGTATCCTCGCTGCGCTCCGTGACCGTGTTGTGAAAATCCACCTGCTCCGTGCCCGGAGCCGCGCCCGGCCAGAGATGGATTGTCTCCCCATCCTGCAGCGGCGCCGCGCTCACGAGACTGCCCGCGCCGACGAGCATGGCTGTGAGGCCGGCCGCCAGCAATTTTCTCCATTGCATAAACTAAAAAACCTCCCTTTATCACGCAGCACCCTCCCTCCAGGGAGCAATGCCGGGATTGTAGCAACACTGCTGCCAGCGTCAGTCTATGCAGTATTGCCATAAATTGCCTTACCCTTTCATTATAGGAAATCCCCTCCCGCACGGTAAGACAAGATTTTTAGTTTATTCTGCAAAATTCAAACGAAATAACTGCCATATAAGACTGAATGCGCCCTACCGGCAGCGACTGCCCAGCGCGCAGCGATAAAGCGGCCGCACACGCAAAATCCCGCACCTGCCTCACGGCCCGGTGCGGGATATCTTATTGCAAATATATTGCCAAGTCAGCTTCAGGCGTCCTGCTGCTCCAGCGGGGCATCCTGCGGCTCGAGCGACGGGCACTTCGCCCGCACGATGAGCATGGCGATGCCGATACTCACGAGACCCGTGAGCAGGCCGAGCCAGCCGTTCGCCGTGATGCCGTCGACGATGTAGCCGAGCAGGCAGCACGTGACGACGACGGCCACGTACGGAATCTGCGTGTTCACGTGGTCGAGGTGGTGGCACTGCGCGCCCGCCGAGGCGAGGATGGTCGTATCGGAGATAGGCGACGCGTGGTCACCGGAGACAGCACCGGAGAGGATCGCCGTCACGCAGAGCACGAGCATGTTCTCGTCGCCCGTACCGAGAATGGCTACGGCGATAGGAATGAGAATGGCGAACGTGCCCCAGGACGTGCCCGTGGCAAACGCGAGGCCCGCGGCCACGAGGAAGAAGATAGTCGGCAGGAACGAGATGACAGAGGCGTTGTTGTTGACGATGCCGCCTACGAAGCCGCCGAGGTCGAGATACTGGTCGCTGCAGATGCCCGAGAGCGTCCAGGCGAGGCAGAGGATGAAGATGGCCGGCGTCATGGCCTTGAAGCCCCAGCCGAAGCTGTCGCAGAACGCGTTGAACGTCACGACACGGCGCGGCAGGTACAGCAGGCCCGTGAACACAAAGGCGATGAACGAACCGAACACGAGCGACTGCGCGGAGTCGCAGTCCGCGAACGCCTTGGCGACGTCCTTGCCCTCCATGATGCCGCCCGTGTAGAGCATGCCGAAAATGCAGGCCGCGATGAGCACGAGCAGCGGCAACACGAGGTCGAGGATGCTGCCGTGACCCTCGGACACCTTCTCGACATCCTGGGCATCCTTGTACTCGTCCGGGATTTCAAAGTGCTCCTGGTTCTTGAGCACGCTCTCCTTCATGTTGGAGAAATCGCGCCCCGTCCAGATGATGAACACCATGAAGAGCAGCGTGAGCCACGCATAGAGGTTGTACGGTATCGTCTGCAGGAACAGCGCAAAGCCGTCGAGCGTGCTGCCCTCCGGCAGGGACGAGCCCACGGCCGCCGCCCAGCTGGAGACCGGCGCGATGATGCAGACCGGCGCCGCCGTTGCATCGATGATGTAGGCGATTTTCGTGCGCGCGATTTTGAACTTATCCGTCACGGGGCGCATGACCGTGCCGACCGTGAGGCAGTTGAAATAGTCGTCGATAAAGATGACCATGCCGAGGAGCGCCGTCAGGAGCGACGCCTTGCGCCGACTGTTGATGACGCGCGCCGCCCACTCGCCATAGGCCCGCGTGGCCCCGCTGCGCGCAATGGCCGCCACGAGAATGCCGAGGATGACGAGGAACACGAGGATGTTGACGTTCTTGCCCACTTTGTCGCTCATGACGGTGAACATCGTGAGGATGGACTCGAGGGGGCTGCCGCCCGTAAAGATGAGCGCGCCCGAGAAGATGCCGATAATCAGGGACATGTAGACTTCCTTCGTCCACAAGGCCAGAATAATCGTGATGACCGGTGGCAACACCGACCAGGCTGTAGCTGCCATATAAATTCCTGCTTTCTTGCTTAATGTCTATGGTCATTGGAATAGGCTCTGCAGATATGCCTTTCCGCAACCACGTTCTTTATTGTATAACAGAAAATACATAGTAGCAATACATTGACACAAAAAATTCCTGTATACATGCGTTTTTCTTTACATGCTACAGGAATAACAATTTACAGATAAACTTTTGGCTACCCAGGCCAACGTGTAAACCAAGCTTAGAGCTGGCTCACAGCGCCGCAAAGGCGTCCGCGAGGTGGCCGAACTCGGCGAGCGAAAGCGTCTCGCCGCGGCGCAGCAGGTCGATACCGGCCGCGCTCATGGCGTCGCGCACCTGCTCCTTGGGGAAACCGCCACCGCGCAGCGCATTGGCGAGCGTCTTGCGGCGCTGGCCGAACGCGGCCTTGACCACGCGGAAAAACAGCTTTTCGTCCCGCACGGTGACGGCCGGCGTCTCGCGCACGCGGCAGGCGATGACGACGCTGTCCACCTCGGGCGCGGGGATAAAGGAACGCGGCGGCACGTTCAGCACAATCTCCGGCTCCGTGTAGTACTGCACGGCCACGGAGAGCGCGCCGTAGATGCGCGAGCCCGGCTGCGCCGTCATGCGCTCGGCCACCTCTTTCTGCACCATGGTCACGAGATGCGTGATGGGCAGATGGCGCTCTAGCAGTGTCATGAGGATGGGGGTCGTGATGTAGTACGGCAGGTTAGCCGCAACCTTGAACGGACCTGGGCCCATAATCTCCGGGATGTTGACCTTCAAAATGTCACCGGGGATAATCTCGACGTTCTGATAAGCCGCCAGCGTCTCCTTGAGCACGGCCGGCAGCTTTTTGTCGAGCTCGACGGCCTTGACCGTCGCGCCCGCCTCGGCGAGGCCCTGCGTGAGCGTGCCGATGCCGGGGCCTATTTCCAGCACGCGGTCGCCCGGCTGTACCTCGGCCGCCGCCACGATACCGCGCACGACACTCGCATCGATGAGGAAGTTCTGCCCCAGCTTTTTGCTCATATGCAGGCCGAAGGCCTTGAGAATATGCGTCGTGACCTCGCGGCTGGCAATCGTGGGCTGGAGAATTTGCCCGTCCTGTTTGTTCATGTGTTTTCCTCCTCCAGCTGTGCCAGCGCCTGCGTGAACTCCACGCGCGTAACCCCGTAGTGATTGAGCCGTTTCAAAAACGTCTTGGCATTGGCAAAGCCGATGCCTAAAAGCGCCCCGGCCTGCGCACGGCGCTGTGCGGCCGCCGGTGAACCGGAGAGACCGTTGACGATGAGGTCCGTGCTGCTGAACTCGTGGCTCGGCTCCCAGTCGAGTGTGCGCACCTTGGCCAGCGCGCGGCGGATAGCCTCCGGCTGCGCCTGCTCCACGCCGATATCGTCGTTGGCCGTCGCGTCCTCTACAGGGATAAACGCATGTTTGGCTTTCGGGAAACGCCGCGTGAGATAGGTGCGGATGCGCTCGCCCGCCGCATCGGGGTCCGTGAGGATGATGATGCCGCGCTTTTTATAGGCCTCGGCGATGTTCGCGAGCGCCTGCGGCTTGAGGTTGAAGCCCTCCGTGATGATGCAGTCGGCTTCCACGGCTTTGTCGATGGCCACGACATCCATCTTGCCCTCAACGACCAGTACTTCTTTAATCAAAACTGTTCTGCCTCCGCCTCAGCGCTTAATAGCCTTGCGCGCGGCCTCGACGACGTCGGCATGAATGGCGTCGATGTCGCGCACCTGGCCGTTTGCGCTGCACTGCACCCGCACCCAGCCGTAGCGCTGCGCAAAGTCCGCATAGGCGTCGTGCACGCGCCGCTGGTATTCGTTATCCGCCTCGTGAATATCCTCATCCTTCTGCTCGGCGCGGGCGCGCTGCGTGACGAGGCGCGCGGCGACCGCCGGCTCCATATCGAGGAAAATCACCTGGTCGGCCATGGGCAGGCCCAGCTTGACATACTCGAGGTCCCAGAGCCAGACGATGAAATCGTCCTGCTTTTTTTCGTCCTCGATCTTGACGTACTGGTGCACCGCATTCGAGTCGACATACCGGTCGGCGATGATGATGTCGCCCGCCTCGTACCATTTGCGCCACTGCGTGCGATAGGCGGCAAAGCGGTCCACCGCGTAGAACGTGGCCGCCGCATAGGCATTGACATCCGCCGCCTTGTCGCCGAAATCGCCGCGCAGGTACATGCGCACGAGCGCCGAGGACTCGGAGTCATAGGCGGGATAGCTGATTAGATGTACGGGGTAGCCCGCATTTTTCATGGTCTCGTAGAGCATCTGCGCCTGCGTAGCCTTGCCGGAGCCGTCGCCCGCCTCCAGCGCGATGAGTTTTCCTTTTGCCATTCTTCTATCCTTTCGTCGTCTATCTGTATATACGCCGTTGACGTATAGTGAAATCTGCCGGGGAAATGCTGTGTTCAGGGCTGCGCGATAACCTGCAGCGTCTGCAGGCTGCTGTCGGCCGGTCCCACAACCTTGAGCCCGAGAGCCTGCATGGCACGGATATAGTCGAGCGTGGCCGCGTCGATGCGGTCGCCCGGTACGAGCAACGGGATGCCCGGCGGGTAGAACATGACCTGTTCGGCCGCCACCTCGCCCACGGCCTGTGCCAGAGGCACGCACCGCACGGGTGCAAAGAACGCCTCACGCGGCGTCAGCGCCTGCGCCGGTACCGGTGGCAGTGCCTCGGGCACCGCAAAGGGCTCCGCCGTACCCTGCGCCCCGGCCGCCAGCGCCTTGAGCGCTGCCAGCAGCCGGGCACAGGTTGCCTCGGTGTCCGCATAGGAGATAATGAAGAGCACGTTGTAGGCATCCGAGAGTTCACACTCGATTTTGTGCGCGTAGCGCAGGCGATGCTCCGCCTCCGCGCCCGAGATGCCCAGGCCGCGCACGCTCACCGTGATTTTCGTCACGTCGAGGCCGCTGGCCCCCGGCGTCGTCAACTCCTCCGGACACAAGGCGTGCAGTCCCGGCACCGCGTTGATGGCGGCGCGCAGCTCCGTTGCGAGCTGCACAGCGTGCCCTACGCGCTCCCGCCCGCTCTCCCAGAGCTGCAGGCGTGCGATGTCGAGCGAGGCCAGCAGCAGCTGGTTCGGACTCGTCGACTGCAACAGGCTCGCGGCCTGCCGCACGCGCTCGTAGTCCACGCGCGGCCCTTTAACGAGCAACAGGGAGGCCTGTGTCATCGCCCCCACGATTTTGTGCGTGCTCTGCGCCGCCATATCCGCACCGCAGTCAATGGCCTGCCGTGGCAAAGCATCGCTGAACTTCAGATGCGGGCCGTGTGCCTCGTCGACGAGCAGCAGCATACCGTGGCTGTGCACGTAGTCCGCAATAGCCGCGAGATCCACGGTCACGCCGTAGTACGTCGGATAAACGAGCACGAGGGCCCGCGCCTCGGGATGGGCCGCCACGGCCTGCTTGATGGTGGCCAGCGGCACGCCCTGCGCGATACCCCACGCCGTGCTCACCTCGGGCTGCAACCAAACGGGCCGCGCCCCCGTGAGCACAAGCGCGCCCACGAGCGAGCGGTGCGCATTGCGCGGGAGGAGCACGGTGTCACCCGGCTGCAGGGCCGCCAGCAGCATCGTGTGGTTCGCGCCCGTCGTGCCATTGATCATGAAATACGCGGCGTCCGCACCGTAGAGCTCCGCGGCCAGTGCCTGGGCCTCACGGATGCAGCCCGTCGGCTCGTGCAGGTCGTCGAGCTCGGCCATGAGCGAGACCTCCTCGCGCAGGCCCTGCGGCGTAATGAGCTCGCGCAGCAGCGGATGCGCGCCGAGGCCCTGCTTGTGGCCCGGCGTGTGCATGGCCAGCGCCCCGTCGGCCGCATAGGCGCGCATGGCCGCCGCGATGGGGGCCTGTGCCTCTGCATTAGTGGCCGCCGCGGTGTGTCCTGCTGCTGGAGTGCACGGAGCAGCCGCCGTGCCGCCGCTGTCCGCAGGCGACGTTTTCCGCGCGCGGCTCACGCTTTGTCCCCGTCGACCGCGTCGGCGGCTGCCTCGGCCGGGCTGGGCTGGTCGTCGGTCATTTCGTCTACCAGCTGCTCATCCTCGGCCTGTGCCTGTACGGCCGCCAGTTTGGCGACAGCCTCCGCCCGGCGCGCCTCGGCCTTGGCCTGCGCGGCCTTGCGGGCCTGCTTGGCGGCCTCCATGTCCGCCTTGCGCTCGTCCTCCATGGCCTTCGTGATGTTGCGCTCGACGCGCAGGTGCACACGCGTGCCCTGCCCAGGCTTCGAGAGTACTTTCAGGTCCGCGCCGATGAGCCGCGCCCGTTCCTGCATGCCGATGAGGCCGAAATGCCCCTGCGGCTGCTCCTCCGGTGCGTCCTCCGGATCCGCCTCCGGGTCGAAGCCCTGACCGTGGTCCTCGATGAGCACAGAGAGCACGCCCGGCGCATAAAGCATGCGCACGGTGGCCTTCGTCTGGCCCGAATGATGCGCCACGTTCGCCAGCGCCTCCTGCACGATGCGGAAAATGGCAATCTCCACGTGTTTCGGCAGGTCGTAACGCTTGCCGTCGGCGTCGAAACGCGCGTAGACGATGCCGCGCTGCGCGAGCTTCTGCACGAGCTGGTTCAGTGCCGCCTCGAGACCGAGGTCGTCGAGCGCCATTGGCCGCATATCGAAGATGACCTGCCGCACGCTCGTGAGGCAGTCGCGAATCTGCTGCCGCAGGTCCTGTAGCGAGTTTTTCGCCTCGTCGGGGTCGTAGTCGATGAGTTTCTCGACAATCGACGTCTGGAAAATCAAATTCGCGAGGTCCTGCGCCGGCCCGTCATGGATTTCGCGCGAGAGGCGGTAGCGTTCCTCCTCCTGCGCCTTGATAATGCGCGCGCCGACAAATTTATCCTTCTGCACGGCCTCGATTTTCCACACGACATCCGAAAACTGCGTCGAGAGATACGAGAGCACGGAGCCGATGGCCAGCGCGAGGTGCTCCGCCTGGTCCAGCATGTTGCCGAGCCGCCGCAGGCGCTGCTCCATCGCGTCGCGCTGCTGGCGCAGCTGCTTTTCCTTGTCCCGCTCCACCGCGAGCTCGACCTGCACGTTCTTGACGGACTCGTAGCACATGCGTATGCGCTCCTCCGAGTAGTCGGCAAAGTTCGCCGAGACCTGCACGAGCTTCTGCTTTTCCTGCTGCTCCTGCACGGTCAGCCGGTCGACACGTTCGATGGTGTAGCGCACCTGCTCCTTGAGGCGCGCGAGCTGGCGGCGGCAGGCCTCGACCTCCTGCTTCGCCGTCTCATAAATTTCAAAGACCTGGTCCTTGTTGGTCTCTATCGTCTGGATGGTGCTATTGAGGATTTTCTTCAGGGAGCCGTTTTTGAACATTTCCTGCTCCTGTTCCTGACTGGCCGCCTTGTCCTCGTCCTGCCGTCCTGCCATGGCACTCCCTCCTGTTACTATCTAAAGTCACTACTTCTATTTTACATAAAACGCGCGCTTTGGTAAAGACTTGCGCGCGAAAGAAAATTGGCGGTGACTTGCTTTTCCCTGCATTTACCTATAAAATGGTAGGAGTAATTATTCCATTTGACGAAAGGTGAGCGAAGCTATGAGTATCTTCTCGCGTTTTCTGCCCAAGCGGAAACCGGTAGAAATCAAAAATAACATCCCGAAAGAGAAAAACAACATCCGCAAGACGTTCGGCGTCTACTGCCACGCGCATCACGGCACGGACGGCGACAAGCTCTGCCCGAAGTGCACGGCGCTCCTCGCGACGGTCATGACGAAGATGAACCGCTGCCGCTACGGCATCACGAAGCCCATCTGCGACCGCTGTGAGTTCACGGACCAGTGCTTTGGTCCGCAGCAGGCCAAAGAGTTCCTCAATATCATGCAGAACTCGCAGAAGCGCATGTTCCTCAAGCACCCGGTCATGACGTTCAAGCACAAGCTCATGAGCATGGGCGTTGACTACGCCCACATGAAGCATGAGAAGGACATCGAGGCCAAGGTCAAGGCCAAAGAAGAAGCCGCCAAGAACCGCGCTAAAGAACGCAAGAGCAAAAAATAAATACACGCGAAAAGACCCGCACCAACCCGGCGCGGGCCTGTTTTTTTGCCCAAAAGCTGTCAGCGCACACTCACAGAGCGGAAATCGCTCTTGTCACCGCGGTGCCGCGCGATGGAATACTCGAAAGGGCGGCCGTCGGCGAGGAATGCAACCTGCGCGACCTCGAGAACAGGCAGCGTGCCCGTAATCTGCAGTTCCTGCCGCTCGCGCTCCGTCGGCATATCCGCACGCACCGTGCGATGCGCGGACTGGATTTTCAGTCCCAGATCCTGCTCGATGTAGCGATAGATAGACGTCTCGAGCACGCTCTGTTTGATGCCGGGGATGAGCTGGATGGGCATCTGCGTATACTCCATGACGATAGGCTGCCCGTCGAGCGAGCGCACGCGCTCAATCTGGTAGACGAAATCATCGGCCGCAATCTGCAGCTTATCCGCCACCTGCGGCGTAGGATGCTCGATGTCAAAGCGCAGCACCTTCGTGCCCACGTTCTGCCCCGCAAACGTCGCGGCAAAGCCGAGGAACTGGTTCGCCATGCTGAGCTCTTTGACGTCCTCGCCCTCCATCGTCTTGACGAAGGTACCGGAGCCGCGCCGCTTCACAACGAGGCCCTGCTTGACGAGCTCGTCCACGGCGCGCTTGATGGTGATGCGGCTCACGTCAAACTGCTCACACATTTCCTTTTCCAGTGCCAGCTGCTGCCCCGGCGTGTAGACACCTTTTTGTATGTCCTCGCGTAATTTGTTAGCTATAGCCTTGTACTTCAGCATAATGTATGTTATCTCCTCTATAGCATGAATTATTTTTGTATTGGTATAGCTCTATTATACGCTGAAAGGACTCAACATACAAAAAGATATGCATAAATTTTTGTAAACCTGAGCGGCAGGGTTGACGTCATCTGCATGCCAGCGGATCTGACCATCACTTACCGATAGGCGCCGATATCGTCAAAGCCCAGCGTCGTCGTCACAGCGCTGTCGCCCGTCTGGTTGCAATACAGTGCGAAATGCTGTACGGCCCCCGCATCCAGTTTGCCGCCGTTCTTGCCTTTGAACTGGCTGAACGGCAGCTGCACGAGCTGCGGCTGCGTGCTGGCGGCGTATTGCGTCAAATCGACTTCGAAGTCCTCGCCGTTACTGTTCAGCTGGCAGATGAGTTTCTGCGCCTTGCCGTCGGGCACGAGCCAGAACTGCACGCCCTTGCAGGCTGACCAGTCAGCGCCCTGCAGGCTCTTGATGATGCCCGCATAGCCGCCCTTCGCGAGCTTGTACGTGCAGACCAGCCCTGCCTCGTCTGCATGCGGTTTACCAAGCGCAAAGTCCGCGCTGCAGGGAGCCGGGCGCCGTGAGGTAACCGTCCCTGGCAAGTGCGGGCGCCACCTGCACCTTGAGCTTGCTGTAGTCGCCTATCTGCCCCGCGAAAACGGACTCCGGCGCGTTGTAGAAACGCACGCCGTCCTCGTCGACCGTGCCCGCCTCGAAATCCTGCATCAGGCGCGTCCACTGAATGGACGTGCGCACGGAGTTCAGGCCGATTTCCTTCATCAGCGCGATGTCCTGCACGTAGTCATTGTAGAAATTCGAGGCCACATTCGGGCCCACGCCGTTGAAGAACGCCTGCGGGTCGGTATCCATGATTAATGATTCCTCCTATGAACCGTAAAAATTTATCAACAGTGGCCGGGCAGCCGCGGCATCCTGCATTTTCTTGACCAGAATCGACGTGGACATACCGGCATTGCAAACGAGATAGATGTTTTTCATGGTAAATACCTCCTAGATAATACAACCATTACCGTATGACATTTAGTAATTCTTTGTTATTTGTTTCTTACGGTTTTTATTATACGTTTTAGTCTACGCTTTGTCAATAAAAAGATATAACATATTTGCAAAAATCGTGCAAAAGTCATCCCCAACGCCCCCACACGTGCACGTTTCCTATCTTCCCTTCCATATAGGGCCAGTTTTTTCGTCTCTCGTCAGGCTGCATTCAAGCATATCAACGTTAGGTTCAAAGAATATTTTTATTTTAAGAAGTTATATTTTTTTGTTGATAAAGCGCTTTTGTTATTGTATTATCGTAGTCAAGCAAAATTATTTACGATAATTTGCTATTAGTTCTTATCATCAACAACTCTTAGGGGGAGAGAAGTTATGCAGAAAAAACATCTGATGGCTCTGGCCATCGCCGCTGCCGTGTCCAGCACGGCCAGCGTGGGCTTCGCTGCGAGCAGCAATCCGTTTGACGACGTGCCCGCCGAACACTGGGCCTACGGTGCCGTATACGATCATACTTTCTCGAAAAAATTCAATGGTTCCATCGGGTATTACCACTATAAATCCAATGCCTACAACGGCGATGCGCTGCAAATCGGTGCTACCGTGCTCAATTACAAGCTCATGCGCACCTCAATCTCGAGGGCATGTATGCACACGGCAATCAGGGTGGCCACAACGACGCTTGGAACGTAGAGTTGCAGTTCCGTGGCAACCCTTGGATTCCCGTCGACCGCGCCCACCTGTTCTCAGCCTACCTCGGCTATCGTTACCTCGCACCGGATGCACTGATTAAATCCAACTTTGGCGATGGTGCCGACGAAGGCCAGAAGGGCATCGAAGTTGGCATGTTCTATAACCTGATGAAGAACTGCCAGTATAGCCTGAAATTCTTCCAGGGCCACTCTATTACGAACAATAACCAGAAACGCTCGAAGGTATTTACTTCCTTGGCGTGAAATTTCTAATTACTGCATATCACCATAAAAAAACCGCCCTCATGGGCGGTTTTTTCTTCACAATATAGTGCAAATCTATGCAGAGCCTTTTCCCAATCGGCATCAGAAATACGACCTGCATAATGTTTCATGTTACTCAAGCGTATACGCATTACCCTACTAGGCTGAATCGTCGACGCATGATCCAACGGAATATCCGCCCAGTCCTGCAAGCGGAAATCCCAAGGCAGTCGAGGCTGCGTAGATGTAATCTTCATGGCGACTACTGTTGCATATTCCTGTTCAACCTCCAAAATCAATACCGGGCGGACTTTCCCCTGTGCAGGATTATCCTCAAACGGAAACCAAGCAAACCAAACCTGATGTGGTTCAATTAGCTGCGCGATACGCGCCTCTATATCTATCAGTTTCCTTCACCCTCTCATAGTCAGCATCCCACACATCCTCGCTCGCCCAGGGATCATCACGCGCGATGGTAGTGTCGCCATGCGCATTAGTACACGTGTTCTGAGCAATGACTGCTTTCACAGCGTCCGGATTTTTTTTTACCACATCTGCAAACGTATGCATGGCTTAGCACCTCCTCGAACTACTCTCTTTCTATTATATGCCTACTGCCAGTGTACAGTCAAGACAACTATTTGGTATCAAAAAAAAACCATGTACCCAACACGAGAGATACATGGTTTCTTGATTATAAAGGTTTCAGGCTGCGTCCAGATTGCAGCAGATTTTTCGTCTAGACTAGGAAATGGCTCGAAGGCATAGCGGTGCTATGTCGAGAGCCATTGACGACGGCTAGGCGGAAAAGATGCAGCAAGATGGGCTGACGATTTAATCAGTGTTTCCTTAAGGTTAAGCGTTTATGGATTTACATTGTTATAGGTTGTTATAGGCTGCTTGGCGATGGCCAGCACCTTGTGCTTGCTCTGCGCGATAGACCGCATGATTTCGTCGCCCGCCAACGAGAGCGCATCGATGCCCACGACGCCCGAGAGGCTGCCCGTCATATCCTTCGTATCGGACTCCGTGCCCGAGCTGAGGCGGAACAGCTTGTGATGGGCATCGTTCTGATAAGGATATTTGTTGTCAATATTTTGTTATATCTTTTAATTTACATAGAGTCTGTCTTTTGCTATACTACACTCAATGAAACGAGCCCCTCACCGTAAGGTGGAGAAACTCATTCAGATATTCCTTATCCCTTGTTTCCCTTATTTTCCTTTTTTCCTATTCCCTTTTTTCCTACGGTTCCCCCATAGTACATCCACAGAGTTTTCCCACTCCCGAATTTCCCATTTTCCCCAAAATCCCCAAAAGCAAACGACCCGGCGTTTTCCCTGCGCCGGGTCGTTTGCTTTTTGTTATTTATTAATTTGACTGTCCACCCTGCACGACCCGCAGCTGCGGACCTGGCGGCTGCTCAGGCGCAGCCGGCTGGGGCTTGTGTACGGGGTGCACGCAGTGATCGGCGATGTTCGTGAGCATACCCATGGCCGCCATGGTGACGACGAGTGACGAGCCGCCGTAGCTGATAAAGGGCAGCGGTACACCCACGACGGGGAACGTGCCACCGACCATGAGCATGTTGACGATGGCCTGGCCGACGATGAGCAGCATGATGCCCGTCGCCAGAATCTGGCCGTAGATATCCTTCGCCATGTTGGCCACGCGCACGCAGTACAGCATGAGCACGATGTAAAGGGCGAACACCATGAGCGCCCCCAGATAGCCGTGCTCCTGGCAGAAAATGGCAAAGGCGAAGTCCGTATGCGCCTCCGGCAGATACTGATACTTGCTGACGCCCGCGCCGAAGCCCATGCCGGACAGCCCGCCCGAGCCGATAGTCGCCAGCGACTGCACCGTCTGATAGCCGATGCCCTGCGCCTCCGGCCAGGGGTCCCAGGTATTGACCAGCCGGTGGAAACGGTACGGCTGCAAAACCGCGACGCCCAGCAGCAGGAACGGCAGGACGCAGACGAGCCCCAGCACCTGCTTGCGGCTCATCAGCGTAATCATCGTCAGCAGCAGCGGCACGCCGGCGATAATCACGGCCGTGCCCATGTCTGGCTCCAGGTAGACCAGCACCGTCATCACGAAGATGCAGACCGTCTGCACCGAGATGATCGCATTCATCACGGACAAGCGGCGCCGCTGCAAACAGTTCGCCAGAAAGGCCGACATGAGCATGAGCGAGATGAGCTTGGCAAACTCGGCCGGCTGGAAACTGAAACTACCGACACCGAGCCAGCGCCGCGCGCCGTTCACCGGCGGACCGATGACCAGCACGAGGCCCAGGCAGGCTATCAGGACAATAATCATGGGCAGCATGGCGCGCCGCCAGTGCCGGTAATTGATACGACGGCAACCAGCGAACACCACGAGCCCGAGAAGGACCCAGACCACGTGCTTGCGCAGGAACACGAACGGGTCGTCGTACTCCGTGGCTGCCAGCACGAAGCTGGAGCTGAACACGTTGATGGTGCCCAGCACCAGCAGGATGGCCATGATGACGATAATGGGCTCACTGTCGTTCACCCAGAGCGTTTTGCGGATATGCACCGTCCTGCCCCCTTAACGGAAGATGACCTCGCAACGGTTGATTTTTTCGCCGAAGCCGCTGAATTTGCGCTCGTACTCCGTCTCGATGTTGTCGGTACGGTTTTCCGCGTGCAAATCGTAGGAAATATCGCGCACCTCGAGCCCCGCCTCGGCGAACTGCCCGAGCGAAAAATCGAACAGCGGCCGGTTATCGGTCTTGAAATGCAGCTCGCCCGGCTTTTTCAGCAGCGTGCGGTACTGCGCGAGGAAGCCCACATGCGTGAGGCGGCGTTTCGCATGGCGCTTTTTCGGCCACGGGTCGCAGAAGTTAATGTAGAAGCGGTCCACCTCACCAGGCGCAAAAATCGTCGTGATTTTGTTGATATCAAAGACGAGCAGGCGCACATTCGGGAGCTCCAGCGCCGCGACCTTTTTCGCCGCCGAGTACAGCACATCCTGCTGCATCTCGATGCCGATGAAGTCCACATACGGCTCGCGCGCCGCCAGCTGGGTGATGAAATCGCCCTTGCCCGTGCCGAGCTCCACATGCAGCGGCGCGTCGTTGCCGAACCACTCGCGCCAATGCCCCTGCCGCTCCTCGCCGATGGTCTGGTCGCGGCTGATGACGAACGCGTCAAAATCATGGATTGCCTGGTCGACCCAGGGCTTTCTGCGTAAACGCACTCTGCTTGCTCCTTATCGTTTCTCGAGATTGTACTTCTTCAGGTAACGGTACAGCGTCACGCGGCTCACGTTGAGCAGGTTCGCGAGACGGCTCACGTTGCCGCCCGCCGCCTGCCAGGCGCGCACGAAGATTTCCTTGTCCTCTTTCCAGCGGTTGTCCGGCTTGACATCGCCCATGAGACTGATGTCATCCGGGCGGATAACCTCGTCCTGCGTGTTAAAGAACGCCTGCTCCAGTACGCTCTGCAGCTGCTTGATATTGCCCGGCCAGTCGTAGGTGTTCAGCTTTTCAATGGTCTCCGGCAGGATTTCCTTGACCGGCATCTGATGCTGTTCTGCGAGCTCATTGACGATATGGCGCGCCAGCACCGGGATATCCTCGCGGCGTGAACGCAACGACGGCAGGCGGATGACACTGCGCGAGACGATTTCGTAGAGCTCACGCGCAAAGAGACCGCGCTCCGTGAGGCGCTTGAGATCGCTGTCGCAGGCCGCGATGATGCGCACATCTATGGGGCGCTCGACCTGCTCGCCGACGCGCCGCGACGTGCCGCGCGTCAGCACGGCTGCCAGCTCCTGCGCGATATTTTTCGGCATGCGCTCAATCTCGTCGAGGAACAGCGTGCCGCCCGAGGCCAGCTCGAGACGGCCCTGATGGCTCACCTCGCCCTGCACGCTGCCGAACAGCTCCTGCTCGAGGAGCTCCGGCGTCGTATCGCCGCAGCGCAACGTGATGAGGGGGCCTGCCGCGCGGTGGCTGGCCTGATGAATGCCGTGCGCCATGCGCTGCTTGCCCGTACCGGCCTCGCCCTGGATGAGCACATGGTGCTTGTTGCGTGCCACACGCTCCGCCTTGGCCTTGACGGCGCTGAACGCCTCACCCTCGCCCACCATGGAGTTCAGGCTGTATTTCGCCGTGTAACCGGCCGCATGCGCTACGAGCGTGCGCAGGTCCTCGATAGGCATCGAGACGACGGCCACGGATTTCACGACCTGCTCACTGTCGCGCTCCAGCGGCACGACCGTCGTGATATCCTCGTACGTCTTGCGCGGCGTAATCCACGTCACCTCTTTATTGTAGGACGGGATACCGCGGAAGCCGTTGTAAATCGGCGTATGACGGTAGTTCGTAATCACATCGTTCAGATTTTCGCGCTGGCGGACATCGTCCGGCTTCTTCATGCCGATACCCGCGAGGCGCTTGTGGCCCAGCGTGTTCGCATAGGCCACCTCGCCGCCCGGCAGCACATGATAGACCGCGAACGGCGTCGCATCGAGGATAGCCTCCTGCGCGTTCTGCAGATTGTGCTCCGTGATATGCAGCTCCAGCGAGTTCTTGAGCGTCAGCAGCAGCGCGATGACCGCGTCCTGCGGCATGATGATGCGCTCCATCGACACGAGCGTGATGATGTAGCGGAACTCGCCGCCGATAAAGACCGGGGCCGAGCAGGCATCACCGAGCTGGCACTCCTTGACCCACATCTCGGGGCCAAACATCCAGAACGGCTGCTTGTGCTCGTAGGCCACACTGATGCTGGAGGTACCGACCTCCTCGATGCCCACACGCACGCCCTCGATTTCGCCCGGCGTCAGCTGGTAGTACGGCAGCGAGTAGCTCTTCAGCACCACACAGTCCTCATTGACGAGCAGCAGCGAGAGATTGTACTCCTGGAAAAACTCGCGGATGGAGTCGCCGAGCGTGGCCAGATAGTTGATAGCCTCACTGTGCTGCTCCTGCAGCGCGCGGAACTCCTCCGCCGGCAGACGGTGCGACGTATCCATAAAGTCCCGCCCGACCTGCAGTTCCTGGCTGCGGCGCCAGGATTCGGCCACAAACGGATGCACATTTGGGTCCATGACCCCGTCCTCGGTAAAGCGCTGGTAATAATAATCCAGTTTCTCACGGCTGCGATGTTCGCGTATCATGATACATACCCCTCCATAGAAAATATTCCCCAGTTCATAACTATATGTTGACCAACGGTCCCCCTGGGCCACTGGTAAAAATACACTGGCTGAGTATGATAACTCAAGCACTTAAGTATACCATATTGAGACAAGATGTAAAGGCCTTCAGTCCTATAAACAAGCGTGCATGTTGTGATGGCAAAGAGGGTCTTTCCTGCACATTTAAGAGATATTTCCCTATGCAGGGTGTAAATTCCTGCTAAATTGTGCAAAAACTGTAAAGCTGCGGCAAAAATGTACAAAGATATCTAAGAAAACGTAAACTTTGCCAAGCACTGCCGTTTAATGCTATAATGAAAGAAATAAATTTTGAAGGGGTCAAAACATATGGCAAAACAATATAAAAAGCTGCAGCAGAAAATCTACCGCCAGGATGACGATAAACAGAAGCACAAACGCCAGGAGAAAGTCGGCAAAGACTACCTGCTGCTCGGCGTACTCATCTTTACCGCCGTCGTCACCGTTGCCGGCTGGGAGTCGCTCAACAACTGGAACCGCGTCATGTATGTACTGCTCGACGTGTCGCTGCTGCTCACGTATATCCGCCGCCACGCGAAGCTCACGGAGGTGCAGTCCGTCTTCGCCGACCGTGCGAGCCTCGTGAGTATCGGCTTCGCCGTCGCCATGTTCATCATCGTGCTCATTCAGGACTTCATGGAGTGACGCACACCGCCGCCATCGTGACCTGCACCGCAGCGCCGACGACATAGCACGTGGCCACTGACAGTGCCGCGTGGCACCGGCAGACAACAACACATGCAGCAAAAATCCCGGGCTGACCGCACAGCCCGGGATTTGTTTAATTTTGTAACGCCTTTTTGCCAGGAAGCATTCAGCCCTCCGTCTGGGCCTCCGCCTCCGGCTCGGCCACGAGGTCCTCCGCCTTGAGCGTGCCCGCCTTGGCGCGCTCCGCGAACTCGGCCGTCGCCGTGAACAGCACATCCGTCGAGCTGTTCAGTGCCGTCTCGCAGGAGTCCTGAATGACGCCGATGATGAAGCCGACGCCGACGACCTGCATCGCGATGTCGTTGCCGATACCGAACGAGGCGCAGGCCACGGGGATGAGCAGCAGCGAGCCGCCCGCCACGCCCGAGGCGCCGCAGGCACCGATCGTGGAGACGAGGCAGAGCAGCAGCGCCGTCGGCAGGTCGATAGCACTGCCCAGCGTATGCGCCGCCGCCAGCGAGAGCACGGCAATCGTGATGGCCGCGCCGCTCATGTTGATGGTCGCGCCGAGCGGGATGGAGATGGAGTACGTATCCTCGTTGAGGTGCAGGCGCTTGCATAGCGAGAGGTTCACGGGGATATTCGCGGCCGAGCTGCGCGTAAAGAACGCATAGAGGCCGCTTTCCTTGAGCGTCGTCCAGATGAGCGGATACGGGTTGCGGTGGATAAACGCATAGACGATAAGCGGGTTCATGATGAGCGCCACGGAGAAGAATGCCGCCAGCAGCACGCCGATAATCTGCGCATAGCCGATGAGCGCGCCGAGGCCGTTCGTGCCGATAGCGTTCGCCACGAGGCCCATGATACCGAACGGGGCAAAGCGGATGACCCACTGCACGATTTTCGTCACGGCCTTTGCGAGGTCAGCGATAAAGACCTTCGTGCTGTCACCGGCCGCATGCAGCGCAATGCCCGCGAGCACGGCCCAGCCGAGGATACCGATGTAGTTGGCCGAGGCCAGCGCGTGAATGGGGTTATCCACGACCGAGAGGATGAGGTTGTGCAGCACCTCGACGATACCCGAGGGCGGCGCGACCTTGGCATCCGCGACCTGCAGCTGCAGCGACGTCGGGAAAGCAAAAGAATAGGCCACGGCCACGAGCGAGGCCAGGAACGTCGCAAAGACGTACAGCCGCACAATCGGCTTCATGGCCGCGCTGGCATCCGCGTTTTTCTGCGCCATCGCGTTCATGACGAGCACGAAGACGAGAATCGGCGCCACGCCCTTCAGGGCCTTGACGAACAAATCGCCAAGCACCGACACGGCTGGCACGGCCGCTGGCGCGCAGAGTGCAATGATAATACCCACTATCAGGCCGACGATGATGAGCTTAATCAGCGCCGTCTCCTGATACTTCTTGCCCAACTGTTTGAGCATAGGAACGTCCCCTTTCGACTAACAACATAAAAATAATAACGTGCAACGGGACGAGTGTTTACACCTCTATCCCAACAGTTGCAAGTATACACTAACTACGGACATAATGCAAGCATAAAATAGCTAAAATGTGCTTCTTTAGGAGACTCTTTCGGCAATGTTTTACATAAATAGACAAAGACGGTGCTTGTACGCGTATCATGTACAGGCACCGTCTTTTACTGACAACAGTTATGGATTTTATTGTATAGCTCCCAGCTCGCTCAGGTAACGGCCCACCGCATCCTGCCAGGCGGGCAGGCGGGAAAAACCGGCGGCGTCGAGGCTGACTTTGCTCATACGGGAGTTCTTCGGGCGCACGGCGCGCGTCGGGTAGGCGCTCGAGGGCACAGGCTCCACGCTGGTGCTGCGGCCCGCCTGGCGGAACGTCTCGGCCGCGAGCTCGGCCCAGGAGCAATAGCCCTCGTTCGTCGCGTGGTACGTGCCGTATTTTTCACTGGCGGCCATATCGGCGAGCAGCACGGCGAGGTCGCGCGTGTAGGTGGGCGAGCCGACCTGATCGTCGACCACCGTCAGTTTATCGTGCGTCTCACTGAGCTGTAGCATGGTGCGGATGAAATTTTTACCATTAAGGCCAAACACCCAGGAAATGCGCACGATGAAATAACGCGTGAGCAGCTCCCGCACGGCCTGCTCACCGTGCAGCTTCGACGCGCCGTAGGCGTTGCAGGGCGCCGTCGGGCTGTCTGTCTCCCACGGCATCGTCCCCGTGCCGGGGAACACGTAGTCCGTGCTGATATAGATGAGCTTCGCATCGATGTCACGGCATATCTCCGCGATAGAGCGCGTCCCGTCCGCATTCACGGCCTCACAGGCGGCCTGCTCGTCCTCCGCCCGGTCGACAGCCGTCCAGGCTGCGCAGTGCATGACGACATCCGGCGCATAGGCCGTGATATACGCGCGCGCCGCCGCCGCATCTGTCAGGGAAAAATCTTTGCTGCTCACGCCCTGGCACTCGATGCCGCGCCGCGCAAGCTCTGCCACGCAGTCATGCCCGAGCTGCCCCGTAACACCGGTCACTAAAATCTTCATAACCTTACCCCACTATAGGTATTTCCAAAATGAACTTTGTCCCTTTGCCCAAATCGCTCTCAATGCTAATCCGAATGTCGTGCTGCTCGGCAATCCACTGGGCGATGGACAGACCGAGGCCTGTGCCGCTGACACCGCCCTCGGCCTTCGTGCGCGAGCTGTCGACGCGGTAGAAGCGCTCGAAGATTTTTTCCTGATTTTCCTTCGCGATGCCGATGCCGTCGTCGGCGAGCTCGAGCAGCATGTGCCTGCCGTCGGGCGCGCGCCGCGAGCTGGCCCAGATATGGCCGCCCTTGGGCGTATATTTCTGACTGTTCTGCAGGAAGATGCGCACCATCTGGCGCATGGTAACGGGGTCGGCATAGATGATGCCGGGCTCGTTCTCCCGCAGCTCGACCGTGTGGTCTTTCTCCACGAGCTGCATCTTTTTCATCACGTCGGCCAGGAGCTCACTGAGCTCAATGTTCTCCTTGTGCAGCACCTGGCGCTTCTGGTCGGCACGTGCGAGGAACAGCAGTTTCTCGATGAGCTGCTGCATGTCCTCGGCCTCGGAGCGGATGGAGGCGATGCCCTCATCTAGCACCTCTTTATCCGTGCGGCCCCAGCGCGAGAGCAGGTCGGAGTAGCCGAGGATGACCGTCACCGGCGTCCGGAGCTCGTGCGAGGCATCGGAGACGAAACGTTGCTGCTGCTTGAAGCCCGCCTGCAGGCGGTCCAGCATGTGGTTGAACGTGTCTGCGAGCTCCGCGAGCTCGTCGTGCGACGCTGGCACGGGGATGCGCCGGTCCATGCGCTCGACCTCGATTTTGCGTGCCGTCTGCGTGAGCGTGCGAATGGGCCGCAGGATGCGGTTGCTCATGAAATAGCCCGCCAGCAGCGCCAGCAGGAAACTCAGCACCGTGCCCAGCAGCACGAGCAGCTGCAAATGGCGCAAAAAGCTCTCGTTAGCCGTAATCGTGCGGTAGAAATGCAGCTGCAGCACGTCGCCGTGGTAGACCGTGTCGATTTTCGCATGGTAAATGACCATGTTGTGGATTTTCGAGACCTGCATGTGGTCGCTGGCCCAGAGCGGCTTGTGTTTGATGACGTTCGCGTTCACGTCGTCAATGGCCGGATAGTGCGAGTCCGTATCGATGAGCAGCTGCCCGCTCATATCCGTCACGCGCAGCACGACGCCCGGCAGGATGGGCTCATCGAACCAGAACTCGCGTGTAAAGGCCGTGCCCTCATCGAGATGATGCAGCACGTTGCGGATACTGATCTGCATCTCGTGCTCAGCCTGATTGTAATACGAAAAATAGATGCCCAGCCCTGTCACAAAGCTCATGAGGCAGAGCATGACAAAAAGGATGGCCCCGTACAGGCAGGCAATCTTCGTTGAGATGCGCCATTTGGCTGTACGGCCATCCATATTTGCCGCGGTGTGACAGAGCCAGGCTTTAATCCTTGACCACATAGCCTACGCCCCGCACCGTCCAGATATATTTCTGATTGAAGCGGTCATCGATTTTCGCGCGCAGATAGCGGATGTAGACATCGACCACGTTCGTGTCGCCCGTGTAGTCGTAGCCCCAGACTTCCTGCAAAATCTGGTCGCGCGTGAGCACCGTGCGCTTGTTACGCAGCATGTACTCGAGCAGGGAGTACTCCTTTTTCGTGAGCTGCACGTCCTCGCCCTGCACCGTGACCTCGTAGCGGCTCGGATACATGATGAGGTCTTTGACCGTGAGCTTCTCGCCCTCCGGGGACTCGTCCGTCGCGCGGTGCTTGCGCAGCGCATTACGGATGCGCGCCAGCAGCTCCTGGATGGCGAACGGCTTCGTCATGTAGTCGTCGGCACCGATATCGAGACCCGCGACCTTGTCCTCGACCTCGTCACACGCCGTCAGCATGATGATAGGTACCTGCGAGACCTCACGCACACGGCGGCAGATCTCCATGCCGTCCATGCCGGGCAGCATGACATCGAGCAGCACGAGGTCGTAGTTGCCCTGCACGATACGCTCCAACGCACGCTCGCCGTTGTCCTCCATCTCCGTCTCATAGCCCTCGTGCTCGAGCTCAATCTGCAGGAAACGCGCGATACGGCGCTCATCCTCGACAATAAAAATACGGGTTGAATCAGCCATGATTATCCCTCCAAAATATCATATGTCACACCTATACTATATTACAGGCATGGAGCAATTGAAAGAAAAAGCATCTAAGAAATTTACAAGATTTGTATTATAATCCTGCTCTTATAATTCTTCTCTGTTGCATATAGTTCGCGGCGGTGGGCCGTTTTTCCTGCCCACCGCCGCAAAATTGTCAATATCAACGATGTCCGCAGCCCAACTACGCGTCAGCAATCTCGCCGAGATACATCTCGCGGAACAGCTGGATGAGGTGCTTGCTGGCCGAGGAAAGCGTGCGGTTCTTCAGCCAGGCCACGACCGTATGCGTGTTCATCTCCGGCTCGATGAGGCGCTTGTAGATGAGGTTGCCGTCCGTGAGCAGCGTGCGCGAGGAGACGGGCATGAGCGCCATGCCCATGCCCATTTTCGCGAGCAGCAGGTCCTGCACGATACTGTCACTCGTGCAGATGATTTTCGGCTCGAAGCCCTGCTTGCGGCAGTTCGTGGTAAAGACGGACTGCCAGCGCAGCGGGATGATGATCTCCTGCCCCGCGAGCTCCTGCAGCGTCACGGTGTCCTTCTGCGCGCCGATTTCGTGCTCGCGGTTCATGATGAGCACGAGCGGCTCGTTCGGCAGGATGATGGACTCGTAGACCTTGCTGTCCACCTGCGTGCGTGTAATGCCAATCTCGATGACGCGGTTGTCGAGCAGCTCGAGGATGCGCGTACCCTCGCCCTCCCAAATCTGGTACGTGACGCTCGGGTAGCGACGGTGGAACTCCGTGATGAGCTCCGGCAGCAGCATGGCGCCCGACGTCGTGATTGTGCCGAGGCGCACGGCCCCGGCCACGCCCGAGCCGATTTCCGTGATTTCGCGCACCGTACCGTCCACCATGCCGAGGATGTGCTCGACGCGCGAGTAGAGCACACGCCCTGCGTCCGTGAGGCGGATGCGGCGGCTGCCGCGCTCAAACAGCTGCACGCCCAGGCCCTGCTCCAGCCGCTTCATCTGCCGCGAGAGTGCCGGCTGCGCGAGGTCGAGGCGCTGTGCCGCATGGCTGATATTGCCCTCCTCCACGATGGCGTAGAACGCCCGCATATCCTTGATTTCCATCGGCTTGTCTTCCTTCGTGCTCATAAGCCCGCTCCCCTATATGTTCCCAGACCCGCACCTGTGTACGCAGTCATATATTTGCTATAACAAAAATTATATATCACTGCGTTCTATTATACGTTTTTCGCGCAAAAGAGGCAATGTTTTTGCGTGTATTTTTATAGTAAAGCCCCGCCCGCAGGATTTTTATTTTGTCATGCAACCATTAATGTAGTATACTTTGGAAGAAAGATTTTGACAGATACGCGCCGCCGCGCGGTGGCGCTGAGGAGGAAGAACATTGACAGACCAGAAAGTACGCACGCGCTTTGCCCCAAGCCCGACGGGCTACATGCATATCGGCAACCTGCGCACGGCGCTCTATGCCTATCTCTATGCCAAGGCCGAAAAGGGCACGTTTATCCTGCGCATTGAGGACACGGACCGGAGCCGCTACGTCGCGGATGCCGTGGAGTTCATCAACCGCACGCTCAAACTCGCGCAGATTATCCCCGACGAAAGCCCGGCACTCGGCGGCCCCTACGCACCCTACGTGCAGAGTGAGCGCATGGACATCTACAAAGAGTACGCGGAAAAGCTCGTCCAGCTCGGCCACGCCTACTACTGCTTCTGCGACCCGGACGAAGACCACTCCACGGGCGAGTTCGGCGGCTATGACCGCACCTGCCGCGACCTGCCGCAGGACGTCATCGACGCTCATCTCAAGAACGGTGACCCGTACGTCATCCGCCAGAAGATGCCGCTCTCGGGCGAGACGACCTATTTCGATGTGCTGCACGGCAACATCAGCATCCAGAACGCCGAGCTCGAGGACCAGGTACTGCTGAAGCGCGACGGCATGCCGACATACAATTTCGCCAACGTCATCGACGACCATCTCATGGGCGTCACGCACATCATCCGCGGCTCGGAGTTCATCACCTCCACGCCGAAGCACGTGCTGCTCTATCAGGGCTACGGCTGGGAGCTGCCGACGTTCATCCACCTCGCCCCCGTCATGGGCAAGAACGCCGACGGCTCGACCTCGAAGCTCTCGAAGCGCCACGGTGCGACCTCGTTCGACGACCTCGTGAAAATGGGCTACCTGCCGCAGGCTATCGTGAACTACGTCGCCCTGCTCGGCTGGAGCCCGAAGGACACGAACCAGGAGATTTTCTCCATGCCCGAGCTCATCGCGCATTTCAGTCTCGACGGTCTCTCGAAGTCCCCGGCTGTCTTCGACTACGACAAACTGGGCTGGGTGAACGGCGAGTACTTCAAGGCCATGGACGCCGCCGAGTTTGCGCAGACGGCGCACGACTTCGCGGGTGAGCTGCCCGACTACCTCGAGGCTCATTGGGACGCGCTCGCGGCACTGCTGCAGACGCGCATCAGCCGTTTCGGCGACATTCCCGAGCAGATCAACTTCCTCATCGACTATCCGGCATTCGACGCCAGCCTCTACGAGAACAAGCGCAACAAGGTCACGCCGGACAAGGCCAAGGAGCTCCTGCCCGCCGTCCTTGAGCTGCTGCAGGGCATCCCAGAGAGCGAGTGGCAGAACGACAATCTTTACGCGAAACTCGAGGCACATATCGAGGCCACGGGCGTAAAGAAGGGCCTGCTGATGTGGGTCGTGCGCATCGCGGCCGCGGGCCAGAAAGTCACACCGGGCGGCGCCACGGAAATCCTCGCACTGCTGGGCAAAGAAAATTCTTTGGCCCGTTTGCAAAAAAGCCTTGCAAATCTCTCCGCAATGTAATATAATAATTTTCGTCTCCAACAGGGGATGAAATGTGGCACCTTCGTCAAGTGGTTAAGACACCGGCCTCTCACGCCGGGTTCATGGGTTCGAATCCCATAGGTGTCACCATAGGAAATTACAGCCAAGGCGGTTACAGCCTTGGCTTTTTTGTAAAAGGGGGATTCTTATGCTTTTTGCCTCCATGCTGGTGCTCGGCGCCATCATCGGCTTCGTCGGCGCGGGCGGCGCCGGCGTCACCATCGCACTGCTGACCGTCGGCTTCGGCGTGCCCATCCACACGGCGCTGGGCGTCGCACTCGCGGCCATGGTCTTCACGATGATTTCCGGCACCATCAGCCATTTCCGCCAGCGCGAGGTGCTCGTCCGGACGGGCGCCATCATCGGCCTCGGCGGCATCTTCGGCGCGTTCGTCGGTGCGGCGGTCTCCGACCGCATGGCGGGGCCGCTGCTCACGACCATGACCGCACTCATGTTGTTCACGAGCGCCATCCTGCTCTACATCAAGGTCTATCAGGGCGACTGGCTGAAGCGCCACTTCCCCGTGCGCGAGACACTGCTCACGGGACGTAAATTGTGGGTCTACGGCATCATCGCCGGCATCATCAACGGCTTCCTCTCCGGTGCGTTCGGCATCGGTGCGGCCGCCTTTATCCAGCTCACACTGCTCTGCGTGTTCGGCGTGCCGCTGCTGCAGACCATCGGCACCTGCATGATGATCGTGCTGCCCATCTCGGCCGCCGGCGGCCTCGGCTACCTCTTCAACGGCCACCTCGACTTCACCATCTTCGTCCAGACACTGCTCGGCCTGATGATAGGTGCCTGGATTGGCGCGAAATGGACGCACCTCGCCCCGCGCCCCGTACTGAAATTCTTCATCGTCGCCCTCCCCACCACCGGCGCGCTCACGATGTTCCTCAACCACTAAAAAATACCAGCCTGACAACGCGGGCTGGTATTTTTTTTGCTCAAAGCTTCGCCTTGGCCAGGTGCCAGGCACCGCGCAGGCCGGCGGCGTTGCCGAGCGTGGCGAAGGCCAGGCGCGTGTGGCTGCGCATGGCGGCGGGGACGCGCGCCTCGAAACGCTGCGTGAGCAGCGGCGCGAGCAACTGACGCTGGGCCATGACGCCGCCGCCCAGCACGATGACCTCGGGATTGAGCAGGCAGGCCACGGCGGCGAGTCCCTCCGTGAGGTTGTCGCACCATTGCAGGATGGCCGCCATCGCGTCGGCATCGCCCGTCCGCGCCCAGCGGAACACCTGCTCGCCCGTCAGCTCAGCGGGGCTCACATGATGCGAATAGGCCGCCGCCTGCACGAGGGCGCGCGTCGAGGCAATTTCCTCGAAAATACGCTGCTCACCGTGCACGCGCAAAAAGCCCAGCTCGCCCGCGCTGCAGCTCGCACCGTGCCAGATGTGGCCATCCACGATAAAGCAGCCGCCCACCCCCGTGCCCACGGTCACCATGAAAGCGGAGTGCGCCCCACGCGCCGCGCCCTCGAGGTACTCGCCAAGCGCCGCCGCGTTGACGTCATTCTCCACAACGCAGGGCAGGCCTGTGGCCTCGCGCACGGCCGCACCGAGCTGCGTACCGCTGTAGCCGGGGAAACTGGCCTCGCCCGCAAAGACGATTTCGCCTGCCTCGCCCGGCGCCACGATGCCCGCCGTATCGATGCCCACGGCATCCACATAGAAATGCTCCTGATACGCCTGCACGATAGCAATGGCCTTCGCCACAATGCCCGCACCACTGTCCTCGCGCGCCCGCGTGGGCTGGCTGTCCTGCGCGACGACCTTGCCCGCCGCGTCGATAAGCGCGTATTTGATAGCCGTGCCGCCGATGTCGATAGCTACGATGTTATGCATTTGCCTTTGCCTCCTGCTCATAGCATGTCTCACCGCCTATGATAGTGCGGCGGATCTGCAACTGCTCGTCAAAAATGGTCATGTCAGCCTGCTTGCCGACCTCCAGCGTGCCGCAACGGTCCTCGAGGCCAAGCGCCGTGGCGGGGACACGCGTCACGAGCTCCACGGCCTGCGCCGTCGGAATACCCACGTTGTCGCGGAAGATGCGCACGCCGTCGTTGAGCGCGAGCACGGAGGCCGCGATGGTGCCGTCTGCTAACGTGGCTCGCCGCCCTTTTACGAAAACGCGCTGGCCGCCGAGCTCCGACTCGCCGTCGCCGAGGCCACAGGCGCGCAGGGAGTCCGTCACGAGCACGATGCCCTGCCCCCCCTTCGCCCGCCAGACAATGCACTGCGCCGCCGGATGCACGTGCACGTTGTCGGTAATGAGCTCGCAGAGGACATCGCTGTCCAGCGCCGCACCCACAACACCCGGCTCGCGGTGATGCAGCCCCGTTTGCGCGTTAAAGAGATGCGTGACGTGCTGCACGCCGTGCGCGATGGCCTCCCGCGCCGTCGCATAGTCCGCCGCCGTGTGTCCCATGGACACGCGGATACCCGCCGCCCGGCACGCCTCGACGAAGCTGTAGTCACCGTGCAGCTCCTCGGGCGCAATCGTGATGATTTTCACCACATCCGCATCGTCCGCGATGGCCGCGAAATCCGCCCGCTGGATATTGCTCTCCTTTTGCGAGCCCTTGTACGCAGGACTGATGAACGGCCCCTCCATATTCGCGCCCAGCACGCGTGCCCCGGACGGCGGTGCCTGCATGGCCGTACGCACGCGCCCCAGCGCCGCGTGGATAGTCGGCATATCGTAGGTCATCGTCGTGGGCAGGAACCCCGTCACGCCGTGGCTGGCCTGCATCGCCGCCATCGCCGGCAGCGCCCGCGCATCCGCATCCATCGTATCCCAGCCCGCACAGCCGTGGATATGCAGATTGAGGAACCCCGGTGCCACATAGGCCCCCGCCGCGTCGTACACCTCCCCCGTAAAAGGCAGGTGCGCAAACGCCTGCATCGTCATGATTTTCTCAATCCGTGCGTCATAGAGAATAGCCATATCCTCCCGCGCCACGAACCCCGCCGCCCCCGGCAAAACCGCCTGGGCATTGACAACAGCCTTCATTCCGTAACCCGCTCCTTTATACCGCGCCTGACACGTCCAAGCCACCAGCGCTGCAAACAAAAAACTCGTGCTATCTATAGTCTGGTATAGCACGAGCCGACATTCTCATTTTTGCGACATGCGTTCATTGCAATATTTTTGCGCTGATTCAATGAACTGCTCTGCAAAGGCAATGGCCTCTTGTGTTTGCGCATCCGTAGGTGTATCGAACTCCTCGTAATCACTCTTATGGCGCAAGCGCATCACATCGTATATCCTCTCTCCATATTCTTCTGGGAAAATTCCCTTAAGGTGGATATACTCATAATTGAAATCCCCAATAGCCTGTCCATGGCTACGGAATTTCTTGCCATCCAAAGTCTGTACTGCCGTCACTACTTTAAACAACGCATAATAGGCGCGGTTGACCGCCGTATTGTTTGACTCCCTGCTGTACGCTTCCTTAGCGTCCGCCAAAAACTGTCTGGCTATACGGAATTTCTCCCGCGCAAAGTCTTGCATCGTGCCCACATCCGGATGATCAGGCAGCTTCATAAAGCGAAACCCCCTCTGCCATAACGTTGGCGTAAAACGGATGCACTGTCTGCCAGCGACAGAAACGTGACCACGATACAGTGACCGGCTGCAAATCAAGCATGGGAGCTATGCAAGCCATCTGGAACTGTACCTTGCTAAGCGCGTGCTCCTTACTCCTGATATCGTCATCCGTCATATCAACCAGCAGTAAGATATCGACATCCGAGCCATCATGCTCCTCGCCTCTGGCATATGAACCAAACACAATGATATTTTTCAGCGCCTGCCCATAAATTGGTTTCACTTTATTGATGAATACTTCCAACATAGGCTGGATGCGCTCCAGCCCCTTCCGCTCAACAGCCATAAAGAGCACCACCTTTCCGCCGAACCCTTTATCATATTATACAATATTGTCATTTCCCTGTGAAGTAAACAAATCTATCCGCGTCCCCACATAATCAGCCGCATCGAGGACGACCTCACCCTGTCGATATAGCCTGCTTATCAGCCAGTTTTTAAAACCAAATTTACTCTAAAAAAGCCCCTTACGGGGGCCATATAAAGTTTTGTGGTTCACCCTTGACACAGGCGGTGCCGCCGGAAGCCTTTGTCCTCCGCTACGTACCGCCCCATGGCTTTGATACGGCCACCCATGCAATGGCGGCAGTCGGCCGGGGTGTCGGCTACGCAGATTTTGCCGGGGTAGAGAGCGTATTTGCGGCGGTAGTCGCCCTCGGTGACGTTCGGCATGACGACGTTCGCGCCGGAGGCGAGGATGAGCTCACGGCCGCGCGGGACCATAGTCTCCATGGCCGTGGTCGCGGGGATATTCGCCTCGGGGAGCAGCAGGCGCAGCAGCGAGACCATGCGCCGCGTGAGTGCGAAGTCGCCCGGCTTCGCCGTGCCGAGCGGCGTGTCGCCGTTCGGGATGAGGGGGCCGATGCCGAGCATGTCGGCGTCGAGTGCCTGATAGTAGAGGATATCGCGCGCGAGCATGGCGAGCGTCTGCCCCGGCAGGCCGACGAGCGTGCCCGTGCCCACCTCGTAGCCGAGCTCGCGCAGGTCGCGCAGGCAGCGGTCGCGGTTCGCCCAGCTCATGCCCGGGTCATATTTTTCGTACAGGTCGCGGTCCGTCGTCTCGATGCGCAGCAGATAGCGGTCCGCTCCCGCGGCGCGGAACGCCGCGTATTCCTCGCGCGGCCGCTCCCCCAGCGAAAGCGTAATGGCCATGTCCAGTTTTTTGATGTCGCGGATGATGGCGCAGAGACGCGGCACGGTGAAATACGCGTCCTCGCCCGACTGCAACACGACCGTGTGATAGCCGTAGCCCTTCGCCTTGCGCGCGAGCTCAACGATAGTCGCCGCATCGAGGCGGTAGCGCTCCGTTTTGCCATTGTCACGGCGCAGGCCGCAGTACATGCAGTTCTGGCGGCAGATATTCGAGAACTCGATGAGGCCGCGCAGGTGCACGCCGTCGCCCACATAGTCGTGACGCACGCGGTCAGCAGCCGCCGCCAGCTGCTCCGTGGCCGCCGCGTCACCGAGCAGCTGCACGAGCTCCGCCTCTGTCAGCCGGTGCGTCGCCGCCGCCCGCGCGATGAGCGCCGCGCTCTCCTCCTGCTCTGCCATGCTTATTTCCCCTTCTTGTGCTTGTGGCGGCCCGACTTCTGCTCCTTGGGTGCCGATGTATTCTCGCCTTTGAGTGCCTTTTCGTCTGCCGGGCTCAGCGTCGCGCCTGTGCGCGCTATGAGTTCCTCGCGGTGCGCCGAGGCGTAGGCGATGATGGCGCGGTAAAAGCAGCCGTCCACGTCCTTTTCCGAGAGCGTCGCGTAGTTCTCGGGCGGGATGCTGCTCGTATCCTGCGTGATGACCGTGAATGTGTCGTCGAGGTCATCGTGCTCCACGACCGTCACCGTGCTGGCCTTGAGGTTGATTTTCAGGTATTCTGCCGCGCCGATGAGGCGGTCGTAGCCGTCCATGGGCAGCATTTTCCAACGGCGCTTCGTCACGACGTCGCGAATCTGCACGTCATCATACGTGCGCAGCGTCGGCACGATGAGCGTATTGAGGTCGACATGCCCGTCCGCGCCGATGGCGTATTTGATTTGCTGTTTATTGAAATAGTAGTTCTGGCGCGACGTCGACTGCACCCACTGGAACACGTCCTCGGGCACGGTCACGTCTGCGGCCTCTGCAGGCTGTGCGCCCGCCACGGGCAGGCACAGAGCCGCTGCCAGTGTCAGAACCAGCCGCCATTTTCTCATCGAAGTCCCCCTATAGTCTATATGTCTAAAGTCCTAGTTTATCTTTTGAACACCAAGCACCATTATGGCATGGTATACTGAAAAGCCTATGAAACACGCCTTGACACGACGAAATTCCCACAACACCGTGCCCACTGCGCCCACGGCCACCTCAGTCCTGCGCGCCCGTGATGCGCTCGATTTCGTACGGCGTCTCCTGATAGACGTAGTAGTTCAGCCAGTTGGCGAACAGCAGGTGCGCGACGCTGCGCCAGCGCACCACAGGCTTCTGCGTCGGGTCGTCGTCCGGATAGTAGTTCTGCGGGATGCGCGGGTTCAGGCCCGCCTGCAGGTCGCGGTCGTACTCAGCCTTGAGCGTCAGCGGGTCGTACTCCGCATGCCCCGTGATAAAGAACTGGCGCTTTTTCAGGTTCGCGATGGCGTAGACGCCCGCGTCGCCCTCGGCCTCGGCGAGAATGGTCAGCTGCGGCACTTTCTCTATATCCTCGCGGTGCTCCGTCGTATGGCGCGACTGCGGCACGTAGAACTCATCGTCAAAGCCGCGGAACAGCTTTTCGTGCTGCACGCAGAGGTGGTGTTTGTACACGCCGAAGATTTTCTCCGGCACGACGTATTTCGGCACGCCGTAGTGGTAGTAGAGACCCGCCTGCGCACCCCAGCAGATATGGAACGTCGAGTAGACGTGCGTCTTGCTCCACTCCATAATCTCCGCGACCTCGTCCCAGTAGGCAACCTCCTCAAAAGGCATCTCCTCCACGGGCGCGCCCGTGATAATCATGCCATCGTATTTCTTGTCCTTGACGTCGGCGAACGTGCCGTAGAACTCGGACAGGTACTCCTGCGGCGTGTGCGTGGGCACGTAGGACTTCGTGTAGATAAAGTCGACCTCGACCTGCAGCGGCGTATTGCCGAGCAGGCGCAGCAGCTGCGTCTCCGTCACGTACTTGATAGGCATGAGGTTCAGGATGAGGATATGCAGCGGGCGGATGTCCTGGCTGTAGGCGCGGTCCGCGTCCATGACGAAGACGTTCTCGCTCTCGAGGATATGGGTGGCCGGCAGATTATTCGGCAGCTTGATAGGCATAGCGGCACTTCCTTTATCGGTTCAGCGCCCAATGGCGCGTGTTTGCGTTACGTTTCCCATCTATTATAGCAAAAATGGCCGTGCCTTTCAAAAAGCACGGCCATTTCTGCCGAATTTTATGGTTTACTTGCTAATCTGGTAGCGCGTGAGCCAGTCCTGGTGCGTCTTCGCGTAGTTGCGCAGCGCCTGCAGGCCCGTATATTTCGCCGTGCCCGTGCGGATGGCGCGGTAGATGCCGTCCATGTCGCGCATGGGCTGCCAGCCCGTCTTCGCGCTCCAGTATTTGCCGCTCACGACTTTCTCCGAGCCCTGCGGCAGGTTGATGGCGCGTTTGAGGAACTTGATTTCCAGCACGGCGCCGTTGCTGTCCTTCGTCTCCTGCCAGAACCAGCCGATGACGTTCTTGTCGCGCAGACGCAGCGTCGAGGTGTCGACCATGACCGACGTGCGGTGCCCGTCCAGCGTGGCCTCCTCCCAGAGGGAGAGCCAGCGGTCCTTGGCCTTGGCGCGCTCCGTCTCCTGCTCCGTGCGGAACGTCTCGTCGACGATGGCCGTGTAGAAAGCCTCGTCGAACTCCTGGCTGTTGATTTCCTTCAGCCGCCCTGGCGCCGTCGTATGCCAGAGGCGCGTGCCTTTAGCGTCGTAGAACGCTTCCTCCAGGTACTGCAGCGTGCGGTTCTGCGGGTTGATGAGCACCTGCGCATAGCTGTAGCTGAGCTGTGTCGCGTCGGGGATGAGCTTCGTGAGCTTGTAGGCCGCGAGCGTCTCCTGCGCGCCGCCATAGCTGTAGTTCGTGCGCGTCCAGGCGCGGATGGCGATGGGGACATTGCCGTGGCTCGTCTTCGCCGACTCCTCCGTGTAGACGGACGTCGGGTCGAAAAATTTGCTGTACTTGCTGTCCGAGGAAAGCCAGTACCAGCTGTCCGCCTGCGCCACGGGCAGCTGCACGAGCTGTACGAGCGCCGCCAGCACGAACAGGCAGCTGAGCATAGTGAAGCGTCCGATACGTGTTTTCATTCTGCGCACCTCCATAAAAAGGTCGTTTTGCTTAAGGAAACGCTGATTAAATCGTCAGCCCATCTTGCCGTACCTTTTCCGCCTATGCGTCGTCAGGTTCTCTCGGCATAGCCACCGCTATGCCTGCGAGTCCCTTCCTAGCCTAGACGAAAAATCTACGACAATCTGGACCAACTTATTAATCAG
>ONCF01000015.1 GCA_900316275.1 uncultured Veillonellaceae bacterium | reverse complement strand
CATGATCAAGTGCATCAAGGTCGATGGCTATGCGGATATCCCGCGCCGCCGCCTCGATGACCTCGTGAAGTTCACGCAGGGCCACGGTGCCAAGGGCCTCGCCTGGATTCAGTACACGGCGGAGGGCGTCAAGAGCCCGTTCAAGAAGTTCTACGACGACGCGGTGTTCGACAAGATTGCCGAGGCCACGGGCGCCCAGACGGGCGACCTGCTGCTCGTCGTTGCGGATAAGCGTCTCGTTGTCGATAATGCGCTCGGTCAGCTGCGTCTCGAGATGGGCCGCGAGCGTGGCCTCATCGACCCGGATCAGCTGCGTTTCCTCTGGGTCGTGAACTTCCCCATGTACGAGTGGAGCGACGAGGAGAAACGCTGGAAGGCCATGCACCATCCGTTCACGGCACCGCGCAACGAGGATATCCAGTACCTGAAATCCGATCCGGGCCGCGTCAAGGCCAACGCCTATGACATGGTGCTGAACGGCGTCGAGGTCGGCGGCGGCAGCCTGCGTATCTACAACGCGGATCTGCAGGAGCAGGTCTTCGAGTCGCTCGGCCTCACGCCGGAGCAGGCGCACACGAAGTTCGGCTTCATGATGGATGCGTTCCAGTACGGCACGCCACCCCATGGCGGCCTGGCGTTCGGTCTCGACCGTCTCGTCATGCTCATGGCGAAGCGCCCGTCCATCCGCGACGTCATCGCCTTCCCGAAGACGCAGAGCGCGCGCGACGTCATGAGCGACGCGCCGTCGCCCGTCGACGAGAAACAGCTGCGCGAGCTCTCCATTCGCACGGCCGTCAAGAAAAAAGAAAAGAAGGACGAAGCCCAGCAGTAAGCTGCGGCATGCGCCTCAATATACCAGCCGCAGAGCGGTGCACATTTTCCGTGCCGCTGCTGCGGCTTTCTTGTATTGCGCAGGGCTTTGTGTTAAAATGAAGTGTCTATGATAACGTCAAATGGTCGCGCGTGCAGTGAGGTGCGGCGATACTATAGGAGGACTCAGCGTGCCGAAGAAAATCAATATCCTGGGCGTGGGCGTCGACTCGCTCACGATGCAGGAGGCCGTGCAGCAGGTAGAGAAATTTATGGATGAGCGGGCGGGCGTGCTCGTGGCGACGGCCAATGCCGAGATGATCATGCGCGCGACGCATGACGCCGAGCTCAGGGACATCCTTAACGAGGCCGCGCTCGTAGTACCAGACGGCGCAGGTACGGTCTGGGCCGCGCACCACCTCGGACACCGGATGCCGGAGCGCGTGGCTGGCTATGACCTGGCGCAGCAGCTCATGCGCCGCGCGCCGGAAAAACACCGCCGCATTTTCTTCTTCGGCTCGGCCCCCGGTGTGGCCGACAAGGCCAAGGCCAAGGCGGAGAAACTCTATCCGGGTATTGAGATTGTCGGTACGCGCAATGGCTATTTCAAGGTTGAAGATGAACCGGAGATTGTTGCGCAAATCAAGGCGGCGCAGCCGGACCTGCTGCTCTGTGCGCTCGGCGTGCCCAAGCAGGAGAAATGGCTCCGTAAATATCAGCAGGAGCTCGGTGTGCCCGTGAGCATCGGCGTCGGCGGTACGTTCGACGTCATGGCAGGTGTCATGAAGCGCGCGCCGCACTGGATGCAGAAGGCGAAGCTCGAGTGGCTGTTCCGCGGCATGATGCAGCCGAAGCGGGCTGGTCGTCTCATGGCGCTGCCGCGCTTCGTGTTCAAGGTACACGCGTTCAAGAGCGAGCATAACCGTTGAGCACGCAGCGGGGGACACAGGGCATAGACAAAGCCTGGTCTATCCGCTATAATGGTAAGTTGTGAAAAATAGCTGTACGGAGGTGCAGTTTTGTATCCCATCATTTCCGAGGGTTATCCATTTATCAGTATCAGTGCGCTGCTGGCATTGGTGCTCTGGCTCTGTGACGCACATTATGCGGCCATGCCGTTCATTGTGCTCACACTTTATTTTACCTATTTTTTCCGCAACCCGCGCCGCAGCATCGCGCGTGATGAGACGGCCATCCTCTCGCCGGCTGACGGCACGGTGCAGGAGGTCGTGCCGCTCGAGGGCGACGAGTTCGTGGAGGGGCCATGCAATAAAGTTGTCATCTTCATGTCAGTCTTTAACGTGCATGTGAACCGCAGCCCTATTGACGGTGAAATCAAGCTGCAGAAGTATTACTGCGGCCGGTTCCGCCCCGCGTACAAAGACGAGGTCGGTTTCGAAAACGAGCATCATCTCATCGGGCTGGAAAACGATAAAGTCCGCATTACGGTCAAGCAGATTGCGGGCATCCTCGCACGGCGCATCGTCTCGTGGGTGACGCTCGATGACAAACTGCGCCAGGGCGAGCTCTACGGCATGATCCGCTTCGGCTCCTGCCTCGAGGTCGTGATGCCGCAGTCGGTCGACGTGCTCGTCAAAAAGGGCGATAAAGTGACCGGCGGCAAAACCATTATCGGGAGGATTACAGACAAATGAATTACCGGGTATTTCTGCCGAACCTCTGCACATCCATGAATCTGGTCTTCGGCATGTGCTCCATTCTCAGCAGCCTGAGCGGCGACCTCATCTGGGGCTCCATCTTCATCCTGCTGGCGCTCGTGGCCGACGGCATGGACGGGCGTACGGCGCGTTTTTTCGGCGTGGCCAGCGAAATGGGCAAGGAGATGGATTCGCTCTGCGACCTCGGCTCGTTCGGCATCGCACCGGGCGTGCTCGCATGGCAGTTCGTGCTGCATGATTTCGGCCTCGTCGGTGTGGCCGTCGTCGTGCTGTTCGCCATCTGCGGCATGTGGCGCCTCGCGCGCTTCAACGTAAACGCGAGCGTCGTGCATGGCTACTTCATGGGCCTCGCCATCCCCGCGGGTGGCAATATTGTCGCCATGACAACGCTGCTCTTTACGCTGACGGGCGTCGACCCGCACGGTTTCGGCTATGTTTACCCTGTCATCATGGCCATCGTGGGCTGGCTCATGGTCAGCCACGTGCATTACCCGAACTTCAAGGGTGACGGCGGTGAGCCGATTTACGTGGCGACGAAGGTCTTTGCGCTCGTTATGTTCCTCGGCATTCTCTATCTCGGCCATGCGGCGCTGCTCGCGGCGCTGGCCGTGGCCGTGTTCTGCACCTATGCGGCGGCCGGCATTCTCAACACGCTTATCGCGCAGTTCGCGCAGAAAGGCTGATGATTTTGTTTAATTATCCTTTCGACATCGTCATGGTGCCGATGCAGATTTTGATTTTCCTCTTTACGCTCTACTTCTTCGTCATCGGTTTTTGCGGTCTCTGGCGGCGCAAAGAGAACAAAATCAAGACGCCGGAAAAGACGTTCGCCATCGTCGTGGCGGCGCACAACGAGCATGCCGTCATCGGCCAGCTCGTGGAGAATTTGCAGCAGCTGAACTACCCGAAGGATATGTACGATATCTACGTCGTGGCCGATAACTGCTCGGACGATACGGCAAAAATCGCGGGGGATGCGGGGGCCATTGTGCACGAGCGCTTCGACGATACGAAGAAGAGCAAGGGCTACGCGCTCGACTGGATGTTTGCGCGCCTGTTCCAGATGGAAAAGCAGTACGACGCCATCGTGGTCTTTGATGCGGACAACCTCGTGCACCCCGAGTTCCTCATGGAGATGAATAACCGCCTCTGCAAGGGCGACAAAGTCATCCAGGGCTTCCTTGATGCGAAGAATCCGTACGACACCTGGGTATCGGGTACCTTCGCCATTGCGTTCTGGGTCATCTGCTATATTTCGCATCTCGCGAAGTCGAATATCGGCCTCTCGGCCTGCCTCGGCGGCACGGGTATGTGCTTTGCCACGGAAATCCTGAAAAAACACGGCTGGCAGGCGACCTGCCTCACCGAGGACATGGAGTTCACGATGAAGTGCATGGCCGAGGGCATCAAGACGAGCTGGGCACATGACGCCATCGTCTACGACGAGAAGCCGCTGACGTTCAAGCAGTCGTGGAATCAGCGCCGCCGCTGGGCACAGGGCCAGTTTGACGTTGGTAACCGCTATATCCCGAAGATGCTCAAAGAGGGCTGGAAACACAAGGATATCCGCATGTGGGATGAGTGCATCTACCTCATGCAGCCGCATTTCCTCATGATTTCCACCATTTTCATCATCATCAGCTATCTGCAGCTCAGCCTGCCACCGTTCTACACGAACATCTACAACGTTATGCCGTCCAGCCTCATGACGGCCATCATGCTCGGTCAGTACATCCTGCCCATGATTATCCTGCTGAAAATGCAGGTGCGCTGGAAGGCCTGGCTCTATATGCTGCTCTATCCGGTCTTCATCTACTCCTGGATACCGATTATCTTCCTCGGCTTCATCCACCGCAACGAGCACGAGTGGAGCCACACGAAGCATACGCGTGCCATGAGTATGGACGACCTTGTGGGCAATGTCAAGAGTACGAAACACCTGCCCAAATAAATGCTATAAAAAAAGCCTTTCCCTTGCGGGGAGGGCTTTTTGCAAAGCTGGCTTTCTATCTGGCAGCTGCCGTGGGAGCGTGGTGGCTGCCTTGTGATAAAGGAGTAACACTATGTATACACTGAAAGTGGAGGGCGCCTTTGAGGCGGCCCATCAGATTAAAGACTATCCGGGCAAGTGCGCCCGGCTGCACGGTCATAATTGGGTCGTGGAGGCCGTCGTACAGGGCACGGAGCTCGACGGCCTTGGTATGCTCGTGGATTTCAAGGATGTCAAGCACACGCTGGGGAGCGTGCTCGACCGCTTTGACCACCGTTTTCTCAACGAGCTCACGCCGTTCAGTGAGGGCATCAACCCCACGGCGGAGAACCTCGCGCGCATCATCTACTACGAGCTCAGCGCGACGCTGCTGCTGCCGGAGGGGGCGCATGTCGCCGCTGTGACGGTCTACGAGTCGCCGAAGTCCTCGGTGACGTATACGGAGGGGTAAACGATGCAGGAGAATGAGCAGGGGGACCATATGCAGGAAACACTAATTGAGATTTTCTCGTCCATTCAGGGCGAGGGCAAATACGTGGGCTGCCGCCAGGTTTTTGTACGCTTTGCCGGGTGCAACCTGCACTGTGCGTTCTGCGACACGGAGAACGCGCCGGCGGCGCACCCGCAGTGTCAGGTGGAGACGGAGCCGGGCAGCCATACGTTTAAAGAGCTCGCGAACCCACTCACCGTGGAGCAGGTGGCGGCCGAGGTCAACGCCTTGCTCGCACAGGTGCCACATCAGGCCGTGAGCTTTACGGGGGGCGAGCCGTTGCTGCACGCCGCGTTCATCCGCGCGCTCGCGCCGCTCGTGCACGTGCCGGTGCTGCTGGAGACGAACGGCACACTCTGGCAGGCCATGCAGGAACTGCACGACGTGGCGAGCATCGTGAGTATGGATATCAAGCTGCCGAGCGTCACGGGCGTGGAGGCCTGGGAGGAGCATCGCCGCTTTATGGAGGCCGCGCAGGGGCTCGACCTCTACATCAAGGTCGTGGTCAGCGCCGAGACGACAGCAGCGGAGTTCCGGCAGGCAGTCGAGCTCGCAGCTATGCACGCGCCGCAGCAGCTCTTTATCATCCAGCCCGTCACGCCTATGGGGCCATGCCACGCGCCGACGCCCGCGCAGGTCATCGATTTCCAGAACCTCGCGCTGCATGCCCTTGATGACGTGCGCGTCATCCCGCAGACGCACCGTATGCTGGGACAGCTGTAAAATTCAGAACAATACGGCTTAATGCTTATGCACGCACAGGTCTTTTTCTATCCAGCCGGCGTGTGAACAGTAACCAGCTTTACACTTTTCTCAATCGAAAGTATGCTTTTTGCTTGCGCCATGTGTACATCCGTGATATAATATCCACATCTTAAAAACCGCTAAGGGATAAAAGCATGTTCAGTGCGGTTTGGACATGCTTTTTTTATTTTAATTGATACATTCCGAGCGGAAACGAGGAAGGATTGATTTACTCTATGCACAAGATGACACTGGGGGAGCTCCTCACCATCGGACTCATGATGTTCTCCATCTTCTTCGGTGCAGGCAACCTGATTTTCCCGCCTGCACTCGGACAGGCAGCAGGCGACCATGTGCTCGTGGCCATGGCCGGTTTTGTCACGACGGGCGTCGGCCTCCCGCTGCTCGGCATTACCGCCATCGCGCTGCAGGGCGGCAAGTATATCGAGTTTATCGCCAAAGTCACCAAACCAGCCTTTGCTACGGCTGTGCTCGTCATCCTCTACCTCACGATCGGACCGCTCTTCGCGATGCCCCGTACCGGCGCGGTGTCCTTCGAGATTGGCATCCGCCCATTCCTCTCCGAGGATAGCATCACGGTCGGTCAGTTCATCTATACGGCCATTTTCTTTGGTTTGTCCTATTACCTCGCTTTGAATCCGAGCAAGCTCATCGAGCGTGTGGGCAAGTTGCTTACCCCCATCCTGCTCATCTTCCTCGCCCTGATGTTCGTCAAGAGCTTTGTCACGCCGCTCGGCGGCATTCTCGCGGCTACGGGCCCTTACGTCGCAACGCCGTACGCCCAGGGCTTCCAGGATGGCTATCAGACGATGGACCTTCTCGCCTCGATTGCCATCGGCACGCTCGTCGTCAACACGGTGCGCATGCGCGGTGTCGAGGGGCGCCGTGCCCTCGGTGAGGTTTGCCTCATCGCCGGTATCATTTCTGTCGTCCTCATGAGCCTAGTTTATGGCTCGCTCGCTTATCTCGGCGCCACGAGCGCTGGTGTGCTCGGTCATTCCGAGAACGGCGGCCAGCTGCTCGCAGCAGCCGTTGGCATTCTCTTCGGTTCGTGGGGCAATATGGTCCTCGCCATCGTCATTGCACTGGCCTGTCTGACGACCTGCACGGGTATTACGTCCGGCGCCGCATGGTTCTTCAACAAGCTGCTCAAAAACAAGATTTCTTACGAGCGCCTGTTGCTCATCAGCCTCACGTTCAGCTTCATCGCCTCGAACGTCGGTCTCACGCAGATCATCGCGCTGGCGGTGCCGTTTCTCGTGCTCATCTACCCCATCGTCATCGTGCTCGTCGTCCTGTCGCTCTTTGAGCGCTGGATTGACTGGCGCCATCTGACCTACCGCTATGCGGCTTACTTCGCAACGGTTTTCTCCGTTATTGATGCAGCCAATGCGGCCGGCTTCAGGATTGACGCGCTCAACGCATTCCTTACGCAGTATCTGCCGTTCTACACGCTCACCATGGGCTGGTTTATCCCCGCCCTCATCGGTGCCATCATCGGCCTGGTCGTGAGCTCGGTCCGGGGTCGTCAGGCTATCGAGGCTGGAGCAGCCGGATTCTAATATGGAATGCACACTATGTAAAATACAAATTCAGGGCACTTGTTAGGTATAGCGAGTGCCTTTTTTGTTTTGACGCATCCGTTGTGGTATGACATAATAGCAATAGTGATTGCAAGCAAGTAAAGGAGCGTGGCTATCATGATTGAGGAGTTCAAGAAATTCATTATGCGCGGCAATGTACTGGACATGGCTATCGGTATTATCATTGGCGCGGCATTCGGCAAGATTGTTTCGTCATTTGTCAGCGACATACTGATGCCGCCGCTTGGGCTGCTGATAGGCAGGATTGACTTTTCCAACCTGTTTATCAACCTTTCGGGGACGCCAGTCTCCACATTGGCTGAAGCACGCGCTGCAGGTCTGCCGGTTATCGCCTATGGTTCGTTTCTGAACGCGGTCATCGATTTTTTGATTGTCTCTTTTGCCATTTTCATGCTGATAAAACAGGTCAACCGTCTGGCAACGTCCCAGCCAGAGCCAAAACCAGCACGCCTGTGCCCGTATTGCAAGACGGAGATACCAGAAGACGCAACGCGCTGCCCGCATTGCACGTCTGACTTGAAAGAGCAGGCATAATCCACATATCAAGGAGGTCTCTGTATTTGTCAATGGAATTATACTGTACGCGTTATCCGCTATATCATCATGCATGAATTGACTCATTTGTACGAACCAAGCCACAATGCGCGCTTTCATGCCTTGATGGACAGATTCTGTCCCGAGTGGCGGGAAGCAAGAAGCATGCTTAGGCAAGTGGGCTATTGATAACTTTTTCCCATGCACAGGTATGGGGATATATACATAAAGGAGCGATGCGTTATGACACAGGAAACGGAACGTGAAAAGATGCTGCGT
>ONCF01000021.1 GCA_900316275.1 uncultured Veillonellaceae bacterium | reverse complement strand
CTTTCAGCCAGACCATCTGCCAGTTGCCCTCATTATCCTCGCGCGTGCGCGTGATCTCCATGCCCAGCACGTCGCGGAAGAATTTCACATCCCACTCGATATCGCGGACGGTGACGCCCACGTGTTCTACATATGCTTTCATGCACGTTGCCTCCTTGACGTGACCGCCGTCAGCATTTGCTTACGGCGGTCACTTTTCGTATATCGCTATATATTTGTATGTTTCGCGCCAAGGGCAGCATTTTCCTGCTTAAAAAGCGAACCAGACTCAGTTATCGCAGCCACACATGCGCGGCACGATGAACGTGCCCTTCTCTACCTCCTGACGGTGGCAGTGCGGGCACTCGTTCGCGATGAGGCCCGTGTAGCCGCAGACGGGGTCGCGGTCGACGGGGTGGTTGATGGAGAAATAGCCCATGTTCGCATCGTGCATGGCGCGCACGACCGTCTCAAACGCCTTGACGTTCTGCGTCGGGTCACCGTCCATCTCGATGTAGGCGATGTGCCCCGCATTCTCCAGCGCGTGATACGGCGCCTCAATGCGGATTTTGTCGATGGCCTTGATGGGGTAGTAGACCGGCACATGGCTGGAATTCGTCATGTACGGACGGTCCGTCACGCCCTTGATGATGCCATACTGCTTGCGGTTCGCGCGCTGGAACTGGCCCGCCGTGCTCTCGGCCGGCGTGCCGAACGTCGACCAGTTCATATGCGTCTCCGCGGTGAAGCGGTCCGTCGTTTTACGCAGATGACCGACGATTTCCAGGCCCAGCTTCTGCGCGGCAGCTGACTGGCCATGATGCTGGCCCGTGAGCTCCACGAGGCACTCCGCGAGGCCGCAGAAACCGATGGAGATAGAGCAATGCTTGAGCACGGGCGCGATTTCATCCTCGGGGCCGAGCTTTTCACTGTCCATCCAGACGCCCTGCCCCATGCAAAACGGGAAATTCTTGACCTTTTTGTGCGCGATGATGTCATAGCGCTGCTCGAGGTAGTGGCGGCTCAGGTTGATATAGTGGTCAAAGAGCTCCCAGAACCTGGTCATGACCTTGTCGTGGTCGTCCTTACCGTAGAGCGTAGCCTCAATGGCCAGCTTCGGCAGATTGATGGTCGTAAAGGCGAAGTTGCCACGGCTGCCATACTCCTCCGGGCCGTTGACGTTGCTGGCCACGCGCGTGCGGCACCCCATCGTCGCCGTGTACGTGTTGTAGTTGCCCGGCTTGTAGTACTGCAGATTGTACGGCGCGTCGAGGTTCACGAAGTTCGGGAACAGGCGCTTGGCGCTCGTCTTGCAGGCCTGCTGGAACAGGTCGTAGTTCGGGTCGCCGGGATTGTAGTTCACGCCCGCCTTCAGCTGGAACACGGAAATCGGGAAAATCGGCGTCTCGCCGTTGCCGAGGCCCGCCCAGATGGCGCGCATGACCTCTTTCGTCGCGAGACGGCCCTCGGGCGTCGTGTCCATGCCGTAGTTAATGGAGGAAAACGGCACCTGCGCGCCCGCGCGGCTGTGCAGCGTGTTGAAATTGTGAATGAGTGCCTCCATGGCCTGGTGCGTCTCCTCCTCCACATCGGCGCAGGCCAGCAGGTAGACGTTCTGGGCGTCGCCCTGCGTAAAGCCGGCGTCCGGCAGCACGGCCGTGAGTGCCTGCAGGATGGCCGCGATGCCCTGTTCACGGTCCGTATCCTCCGGGCTCTCCGTGTAGTGGCACTGCTCCGTCGCCAGCGCCGCGAGGAACTGCTTTTTAAAGGCCTTGACATCCGTCACGGCCTGCAGGCCACAGTGATAGAGCACAGCCTTCAGAGCCTCGTCGACCACGGCCTTGTGGAATGACTTGCGCACGCCCTCCGCCATGGCGAAATCGAACGCGTTGATGCTCTGCCCACCGAACATGTCGTTCTGGTTGGACTGGATGGCAATGCAGGCCAGGCTCGCGTAAGCGCGGATGCTGTTCGGCTCGCGCAGGAAACCGTGGCCCGTGGAGAAGCCGCCGTGGAACAGCTTCAGCAGGTCAATCTGGCAGCAGTTAAACGTAATCAGCGAGAAATCCTTGTCGTGAATGTGAATGTAGTTCTCTTTATCCGCAGCCGCCGACTCCTCGTCGAGCACGTAGTTGTCAACGAAGTGCTTCGCGCCCTCGGCGCCGAGCTTGAGCATGATGCCCATCGGTGCGTCCGTGTTGATGTTCGCGTTGTCGCGCTTGAGATCAACATCGGCCGCATCGGCAAAGAAGATATCCTGATACGTCTGCATGAGGTGCTTCTGAGCCTGGCGGCGCTCGGCGTGCTTCTGCCGGTACGTGATGTATTTCTTGGCCACGTCGTAACAGTCGTATTTCATGAGCTCCTGCTCGACGAGGTCCTGGATTTCCTCCACGCCCGCGTTGTCATGGCCCTCGAGGTCCCACTCGACCTGCTGCGTCACGGCATCGATATCGCGCTCGCTCATCTTGCTGCCAGCATCCGCGTTGGCGGCCGCGATGGCGTTGCGGATTTTCTCGCGGTTATAGGCCACCGTATGGCCGGAGCGTTTCACTACTGTCTTTATCATGCTTTGCGTGCTCAACTACTATATGTAGTAGCACCTCACCCTGCCTTTCACTAGATATTGTGGTTTGGACTGAGTTGTCACAGCTACATATTTTAGCAGAGCGCCCCGCAGATAGCAATAACCCTGCGCACGGATTAGTCCCGTTTAGTGGCCGCAAAAAGAGGCGCAACCGCTTGATTACGCCTCTTTTCACAGGTAAAAAATTATTTTTCCGCCGCGTCGATGATGCCGATGAATTCATAAAGCAACGTGTAAAGTGCTTTGGCTTTCTCCGGCGGGAAAGCCTGCAGCTGTGCCGCCATCTCGCAGGGGATGTCCTGGGCCTGCTCCCGCAGCGCGTTGCCCGCGTCCGTGATGCAGGCCAGCACGACGCGCTCGTCCTCCACAGAGCGCTGGCGGCGCAGATAGCCGCGTGCCTCCAGCTTCTTCAGCAGTGGCGTGAGTGTGCCGGAGTCGAGGTGCAGGCGCAGCCCCAGTTCCTTGACGCTGACGCGCTGCTCCTCCCAGAGCACCATGAGCGTGATGTACTGCGTGTAGGTAATACCCAGCTGGTCGAGCCATGGGCGGTAGAGCTTCGTGAGCTCACGCGAGCAGGCATAGAGCGGGAAACAAAGCTGATTTTCCAAACGCAAAGGGTCGTCTTTCTCCATAAATGTACAGCCTCCTCATTTTATTGTACAAGATTGTATCTGAAACAGTTTTCTCTTTTACTATCATCATAGCGACTGCCCCCGCAAAAGTCAACGCCCGCAAGAGTTCATTGACAGAAGTGGCCCACGCTAGTAAAATCGTCTAGTGTGGGTTTTTGTGGCCCAGCACTCATTATTAGAAAGAAAGTCTGAGGCAAATACATGACGGACCATTCCTCCGCGCGCCTGCCGCAGCCCTGGGGCTGGCTGCTGGCGGCCTGTATCTACTATCTCTGCCTGAACTCGTTCTATCTCGACATCGGGCAGAACATGGGCAGCGAGAACATCATCCCCTCGCTCATCCCGGTCATCCTCGCGCTCACGCTGCTGCAGTACGGCAGTGGCGTGCCGCTGTTCAGCAAAGCGATGTGGCCACATCTCGTGACAGGGCTTGCCTGGTGCTCGGCCTTCCCGCTCTGCTATTTCTGGACGTACAGCACGTACTGGTACCAGCAGCTCGTGTTCTTCGATTTCCTCGTGGGCACGAGCGAAATCGTGCTGCTCACAGCGCTCGGCGCGATACTCTTTCGCATCGGCTGGCCGCGCATTGCCGCGGGCGTGCTCGCGTTACTGGATTTCGCGCTGCTCATCATCCCCTTTATGCAGTACGCCTACTACTGCCTCGTCTGGCACTGCCTCTCACCGGCCTCGCTCATGGCCATCTACCTCACGAACTACCGCGAGAGCATCGACTTTATCCAGTCGAATTTTGGCCTCGTGCCCACGCTCTGCATCGCGGCGGGCATCCTCGCCTTCCTCGTCTGGGCGTACCGCTGCCACCTGCGCTTTGCGCGCGAAATGGAGGGTGCCAGCCGGCCGGGGCAGTTCGCGGCGCTCGTCGTCGTCTTTTTCACGGCAGCCATCACGCTGCGCCTCGTCGTGCCCGACACGTCCATCGCCACGCAGTGGCAGGACGTGGACAGCTACGTGAACCAGACGCAGCAGTACAGCGTCACGCATGACGACCGCTTCGCCGAGCTCGCGGTAGACGGCGCACAGGCGCTGCCTGCGCAGGCGCCCGGCACGGTCATCGTCGTCATTGGCGAGTCCGCCTCGCGCAACTACATGCAGGCCTTTACGCCCGGCTATGCCTACCCGGATACGCCGTGGCTCTCCGCCATGGCCACGAGCGGCGACTTTACCCTGTTCCAGAACTGTTACTCCTCGTGGTCGCAGACCGTGCCCGTGCTGCAGCGCATGCTGACGGAGCAGAGCCAGTACAACGACAAGGAATTCTTTGAGTCGAACTCCATCCTCGACGTGGCGAAAAAGGCCGGTTACCGCACGTACTGGTTCAGCAATCAGGGCCGCTATGGCCAGTACGACAGTGCCATCACGCTCGTGGCCAAGACGGCCGACCAGGCCGAGTGGACGGACGACTCCTACAATTTCTCCGACAAATACGACGAAACGCTGCTGCCCTATCTCACGCAGGTTGACCCCACGCAAAACAATTTCATCGTACTGCACATCATGGGCAGCCACATCTATTACAACAACCGCTACCCGCAGGAGTTTGAGCAGTTCGCGACCGCCGAGGGCGAGTCGGCGCTCTCCTCCGAGGCCTCGTACGCGAACAGTATCCTCTACACGGACCACGTACTGCAGCAGATTTTCGAGTACGCGCAGGCGAATTTGCATCTGCAGACCCTGCTCTATTTCTCCGACCACGGCGAAAATCTCGCCATCTCGCACAATCCGGACGTGTTCAGCTTCGACATGGTGCGCATCCCCATGTTCGTCTACCTGTCGCCCGAGTACCGCAGCGCACTGCCCACACAGGCACTCACGCTCTGGGGCCACCGCAACCGTTACTTCACGAACGACATGCTCTACGACACCATCTGCGGCCTCATCAACGCGCCGTCGAACCACTACGACGCCGGTCAGGACTTCACCTCGCCGCAGTACCGCTTCACGCGCGCGACACTCACGACCATGCTCGGCGACCACAGCCTGCTGGAGGACCCCGACGGCAACCCCGAGGAGCCGTAAATAAGCTTGAACCACCAACACATATGTAGTATAATCTAGATAAAGCAGAAGTCACCGATAGACGGCTGGCAACCTCACTCGTTGAGTTAATTAGGAAAAATAACCCCTAGTTTGGCGACCGGGGCGGTTATCGCTTTGTTAAGACGACCAGGATACAGAGCATCAAGAATTGACTCAATACTACGAGCTCCATGGGCTATCACCTCACTCCAGGTGTATTCGACCTTTCTGCGAGGTTTAACCAACCGCCTACCGTTATGGTGACTTCTTTTTTGATTATAACACGTGTCCACTATGTGTACAATACAAAAATACCGCTGTTCTTTAGTGAACAGCGGTATTTTTTACTTTACAGCTACGAGCTCGACCTCGCAAAGTGCACCGGCCGGCAGCGTTTTGACGGCCACGCAGCTGCGCGCGGGCTTACTCACGAAATATTTGGCATACACGGCATTGAACGCCTGAAAATCGCCCATGTCAGCGAGGAAACAGGTTGTCTTGACGACCTGGGAAAAGTCGTAGCCCGCAGCCTGCAGCACTGCCTGCAGATTTTTGCAGCACTGCTCAGCCTGCCCCTCGATAGTAGTTGCGGTAATCTTCCCCACTGTGGGGTCGATGGCAATCTGCCCCGATGTATAGAGCGTATCGCCCGCCACAATGGCCTGACTATAGGGACCGAGCGCCGCCGGCGCCTGCTCCGTATGAATAACCTGCATGTTACTTACCTCCTATACAGCACCGCCCAAAACGGTTGATGGCTAAAATTGTTGTGCTTCAAGCAAGCTCAATATACTTTCGTGACCGCATAGCCGCCCTGCGCGAGCGCGCGGCAGATGCGCTCGATGTGCTGCTCATTGTTCGTCTCCACGGTCACGGTGAGCACGACCTTCTGGAAACTGTCCGTGACCATGGCCTGGTCGTGGTCGAGCTTGATGACGTTCGCGCCCTGGTCGGCGAGAATCTGCGAGACCGCGAGCAGCTGGCCCGGCTTGTCCGGCAGCTGCACGGAGAAGCAGAACTCGCGCCCGCGCGCGATGAGCGCTTTGGCGATGAGCGCAGAAAGCGTGGAAATGTCGATATTGCCGCCTGAGACGATGGCCGCCACGCGCTTGTGGCGGCACGGCAGCTTCGCGAGCGCCGCCAGCGAGAGCACGCCCGCGCCTTCGGCGATGAGCTTGTGCTTTTCAATGAGCGAGAGCAGCGCGTTCATGATTTCCATCTCCGACACCGTGAGGATGCCGTCGAGATACTGCTGACAGAACGCATAGGTGAGCTCGCCCGCGCGCTTCACGGCGCAGCCGTCGGCCACGGTCTCAGCCGAGGGGAGCGTCGTGACCTCGCCCTGCCGCAGCGCCGTCTTCATGCAGGCCGCGTTCTCGGGCTCCACGCCGTAGACCTGCACGTGCGGGTTCGTGAGCTTCGCCGCGAGCGCCACGCCCGAGGCAAAGCCGCCGCCGCCGATAGGCACGAGGATGACATCGACATCCGCCCAGTCCTGCATGATTTCCAGTGCCGTCGTACCCTGGCCGAGCAGCACCTGCAGGTCATCAAACGGATGCACGTAGACGTAGCCGTGCTGCTTTTCCAGCTCGCGGCTATAGGCGTAAGCATCGTCGAAACCGTCGCCGTGCAGCACGACCTCAGCGCCGAGCGCGCGTGTGCCCTCTACCTTGAGGATTGGTGTCGTAGCCGGCATGCAGATGACGGCCTTAATGCCGAGCTTTTGCGCCGCATAGGCCACGCCCTGCGCGTGGTTGCCGGCCGACGAGGTGATGACGCCACGCGCCCGCTCCTCGGGCGTGAGCTGGGCGAGCTTGTTGTAGGCCCCGCGCAACTTGAACGCACCAGTATGCTGTAAATTCTCGGCCTTCAGCCGTACCTCATTGCCCGAAAGTGCCGAGAAATACTCACTCGCGAGCAGTGGCGTATGTTTGGCGACGCCTGCCAGACGCGCCGCCGCCTGCTGTACGGCCGCCAGATCTGTCTCGGCTACCACCTGCGCTGTATCCATGTGGCAATCTTCCTTTCCCACGCAACAAACTTTACGAATTGTGCCCTACTATAAACTAATTACGCCTGCGTGTCAAGTAGGTGCACAAATTTTGTTTGTGGCCGTCATGCGTGCCTAAAACGGTTTATGTTAGAATAATTACTATTATTGTGCATATTCAAAAAACTTTACTGTAAATTGCAAATTGCCTATTGACAAGTTTATGTGTAATACTGTAAACTACGAGCAAGCTTTTCAAACCGGTTCGAACAAGCCCAAGCGTAACGTGCATACAATATTCTTAACACATGCACACAAATTACAAACAAATAACACTATCAGCGAAGATAAGGAGTGCGAGCAGCTATGGCCAAAGTATATTACGATAAAGATGTCAACTGGGATGCAATCAAGGATAAAACTGTAGCGATTATTGGCTATGGCAGCCAGGGGCATGCCCACGCCCTGAACCTCAAAGAGAGCGGCGTCAACGTCGTCGTGGGTCTGTATAATGGCAGCCGCTCGAAAGCGAAAGCCGAGGCAGCCGGTCTGACCGTCAAGTCCGTGGCCGAGGCCGTGGCTGGCGCGGATGTCACCATGGTCCTCATTCCGGACGAGAAACAGGCCGACGTCTACCGCACGGAGATTGCACCGAACCTGAAGGCTGGCAGTGCGCTGGCTTTCGCACACGGCTTCAACATTCATTTCCAGCAGATTGTACCGCCGGCGGACGTCGACGTGTTCATGGTCGCGCCGAAGGGCCCCGGCCACCTCGTGCGCCGCACCTATGTCGAGGGCGGCGGCGTACCCGACGTCTTCGCCGTGCAACAGGATGCCTCCGGCAAGTGTTTCGACCTCGCGCTGGCCTATGCGCGCGGTATCGGCGGCACGCGCGCCGGTGTCATCCAGACGACGTTCCAGGAGGAGACTGAGACAGACCTCTTCGGCGAGCAGGCCGTGCTCTGCGGCGGTATCTGTCAGCTCATCACAAACGGCTTCGAGACGCTCGTCGAGGCCGGCTACCAGCCCGAGATTGCCTATTTCGAGACGTTCCACGAGATGAAACTCATCGTTGACCTCATGTATGAGGGCGGCATGGGCAAGATGCGCCGCTCCATCAGCGACACGGCGGAGTACGGCGACTACACGGCCGGCCCGCGCGTCGTCACGCAGGCCTCAAAACAGGCTATGAAGGACGTGCTCAGCGATATTCAGGACGGCACATTCGCGAAAGACTGGCTGCTCGAGAACCGCGCCGCCGGCCGCGCACACTTCCTCGCCATGCGCCGCCAGCACGCCGAGCATCCGATTGAGAAAGTCGGTGCCCAGCTGCGCGACATGATGCCCTGGCTGCACGACAACGACCAGAAAGACTAAGTGGCCACCGATATCGACCAGTACAAAAAACCAGCCTTCCTGCGCTGTCGGGAAGGCTGGTGCTATATATAGGAAAACACTGCTGGAAGCAGCAGCGTTTCCCGCAAAGGAGACTTTCTATGGAAAAGACGGAAATGACCGGCGCGCAGGCCGTCATCGCGTGTCTGCGCCGCGAACAAGTCCCCGTCGTCTTCGGCTATCCCGGCGGTGCCGTGCTCGACCTCTACGATGCGCTATATCAGGCCAAATTCCCGCACATCCTCACGGGCCACGAGCAGGGCGCTGTGCACGCGGCCGACGGCTACGCGCGCGTCACAGGACGCCCCGGCGTCTGCTTTGCCACGTCCGGCCCCGGCATCTGCAACATGGTCACGGGCATCGCCACGGCGAATATGGACTCCGTGCCGCTCGTCATCATCAGCGGACAGGTCGCGAGTCACCTGCTCGGGCGCGACTCGTTTCAGGAGGCCGACGTCAAGCACATCACAGCCGCCATCACGAAGCGCAATTTCCTCGTCACCGAGGCCCAGGATATCCCGCGCGTGCTGCGCGAGGCCTTTGCGACGGCCGTGAGCGGCCGCCCCGGTCCCGTGAGCGTCGACATCACCAAAAATGCCTTTCAAGCGAAACTGAACTTTGCTTATCCGGAGGAACCGGCCGCTCCCGTGGCGACTACGGGCGACGCCAGCACCATCGACCAGGTCGTCGCCGCACTCGCACAGGCGGAGCGCCCGCTCATCATGACGGGCGGCGGCATCGTGCTCTCGGATACGGCGCCCGCGTTGCGGGAGCTCGTGGCACAGACCCAGCTGCCCGTCGTCACGACGCTCATGGGCAAGGGCGCGCTGGACGACACGGCCCCCACACACCTCGGTCTCGTGGGCATGCATGGCTCCTACGCCGCCAATCAGGCTGTCATGCAGTGCGACCTGCTGCTAGCGCTCGGCTGTCGCTTCAGTGACCGCGTGGCCGGCAATGTGCAGCATTTCGCGCCGCACGCGAAAATCGTGCATTTCGACATCGACCCGGACGAGCTGGGCAAAATTATCGCCACGGATATCGCCGTGGCGGGCGACTTGCGCTGGTCGCTGCCCGCACTCGCGGACGCCGCGCGCACGGGGCTGCCCGCAGACCGCGCCTCCCGTTGGCAGGGCTGGTGCACGTCACTCACACAGACACACGCCGCGCACCCCTTTGCCTGTCGCGAGCTGCCGGGGCAAATTTCACCGGCAGCTATCTTTGCCGCACTGGCTGAGCATACGGATGCCAACACGCTCGTGGCCACGGACGTGGGCCAGCACCAGATTTGGGCTGCCCAGTTTTATGCGAGCCGCCAGCCGCGTCATTTCCTCACCTCAGGCGGCCTCGGCACGATGGGCTACGGCCTGCCCGCTGCGCTCGGCGCGCAGGTGGCGCGCCCGGACGCCCAGGTCGTGCTCATCACGGGCGACGGCAGCATCATGATGAACTGTCAGGAGTTCGCCACCCTGCACAAATACGGCTGCGCCGTCAAAACCATCGTGCTGCACAACCGCGTGCTCGGCATGGTGAACCAGTGGCAACGCATGTTCTATCAGGGCCACAGCGCCGAGTCCCTGCTCTACGACGGGCCCGACCTCACGGCCGTTGCGCGCTCCATGGGCGTCGCGGCCCGCGCCGTGCATACGCCGGACGAGCTAGCAGCGGGCATGGACTTCCTCTTTACCACCGACGGCCCCGCCCTGCTCGACGTCTTCATACCCGAAGACGAGAATGTCTATCCCATGGTGCCCGGCGGCAAGCGTCTCGACGAAATGGTGCTCTGCGACTGACGCACTTTATAGTAGCAACACACACAGCGCAAGGCCACACCTCAAACGCAGGTGTGGCCTTTTGCGCTGTAAAAAATTAGTCCCGACAGATAATTCCATACCCGTCGGGACTAACGCAATCAAATCTCTTTTTATTTGAGGAAGCACTGATTAAATCGTCAGCGCTTTCTTAACAGCAGGAGCTGCTTTACTGCAGGACGGCGCCCGTATTGGCCGAGGTCACGAGGCGGGCATAGCGCGACAGATAGCCCGTCTTGACCTTGGGCTCCGGCTGGTGCCAGGCCGCCCGGCGGCGTGCGAGCTCCGCGTCGCTGACCTTTAGCTCCAGCTTGCGGTTCGGCACGTCGACGAGGATTTTGTCGCCGTCCTCGATGAGCGCGATGGGGCCGCCCTCCATGGCCTCGGGCGAGATATGGCCGACGCAGGCGCCGCGGCTGGCCCCGCTGAAGCGGCCGTCCGTCAGCAGCGCCACCTTCAGGCCCATGCCCGTGATGACAGCCGTCGGATTGAGCATCTCGCGCATACCGGGGCCGCCCTTCGGGCCCTCGTAGCGGATGACCACGACGTGACCCTCGTGGATTTCGCCACCCATGATGGCCGCGATGGCCTCCTCCTCCGAGTTATAGCATTTCGCCGTGCCCTCGTAGGTCAGCAGCTCCGGCTCCACGGCGCTCTCCTTGATGACTGAGCCGTCCGGGGCCAGATTGCCCGTGAGGATGGCGATGCCGCCTTTGTGCATATAGGCCTGTTCCACCGTGTGGATGACCTCCGGCCGCCGGATCTGCGCGTCCTGGATACGCTCGCCCAGCGAGCCCGTCACCGTCAGCGCGTCCGTATGGATGAGTCCCGTGTTGCTGAGCTCCTTGAGCACCGCATTGATACCGCCCGCCTCGTCGAGGTCCTGCATGTGGTACGTGCCGCCGGGGCTGAGCTTGCAGATATAGGCCGCGCGGCGGCTGATCTCATCGAACTTCGCAAGTGGCAGCTCGAGCCCCGCCTCGTGCGCAATGGCCGGCAGGTGCAGCACGGTGTTCGTCGAGCCGCCGATAGCCATATCCACGGCAATGGCGTTCTCGAAAGCCGCCAGGGTCATGATGTCACGCGGCTTAATCTGCTTCTCCACGAGCTCCATGATGGTCTGCCCGGCTTTTTTCGCCAAAATGCGGCGCGCGCCCGTATAGGCGGCCGGGATGGTGCCGTTACCCGGCAGGCCCATGCCCAGCACCTCCGTGAGGCAGTTCATCGTATTCGCCGTGAACAGGCCCGCACAAGAGCCGCAGCCGGGGCAGGCACAGTGCTCCATCGCATCCATTTCCGCCGGCGTGAGCTGGCCGGACTCCACCTTGCCCGCCGCCTCGAACATCGTGCTGACGCTGACGTCGCGCCCCTGATAGCGCCCCGCCAGCATCGGCCCGCCGCTCACGACGATGGACGGGATGTTCAGCCGGCCCGCCGCCATGAGCATGCCCGGCACGATTTTGTCACAGTTCGGGATGAGCACGAGTCCGTCGAAAGCATGACCGTTCGCCACGGCCTCGATGGAGTCGCAGATGAGCTCGCGACTGGCCAACGGGTACTTCATGCCGTCGTGCCCCATAGCGATGCCGTCGCAGATGCCGATGGCCGGGAACTCGACGGGCGTGCCGCCGGCCGCCGCTATCCCCAGCTTGACGGCCTGCGCGATTTCCCGCAAATGCACATGCCCGGGGATAATCTCGTTAAAAGCGTTGACTACGCCGATGAGCGGCTTTTGCAAATCCTCATCACTGTACCCCATGGCATGGAACAACGTCCGGTGCGCCGTGCGGGTAACGCCCTTCTTGACTACATCGCTACGCATAAACAAGCACTCCTTAACAAAATACAGTATACAGTTACCCTGTGAAATATCTTTCATTCTATCATGGCAGAGTGTTGTTTACAAGTATTATTTGTTTTTCTGTTTTAAAATCTCGCAACTGTAAATATAATGCCTGTTGAGCGATGATTACTGCACGCCGCGGCCGTCGAACTGCGGCACGTATTCCTCGGAGGCCGCGCGGCGCTCCTGCACGTAGCACTGCGTGATGCCGAGCGCCTGCGCGTACGCGACGACGGACTCATACTCGAACGTCGTGAGGCGCCGGTCGAGCGGTCGGTGCTCCGCCGCATGGAACATCGGCGTGTACTGATTCATGAGCGAAATTTGGATTTTATCGCTAAACGTCTGCCATAGCCAGTCCAAGAGCTGCATGCTCTCGTGACGGTGCCCCGGCAGCACCATGTGCCGCACAAGCACGCCGCGCTGCAGGCTGCCGTCGGCCTGGAACTGCACGGGGCCGGCCTGCGCGACCATAGCCTGCAGCGCCCTTTGCGCCACGGGGAAATAGTCCGGGGCTGCCGAGTACTCGCCCGCGCTCGCCTCGCTCGCATATTTCAAATCCGGCAGATAGATGTCCACGTAGCCCGCGAGCGCCGCAATCGTCTCCTCTGTCTCGTAGCCGCTGGAGTTGTAAACGACGGGCAGGCGAAAGCCCTGTGCCCGCGCGAGGTCGAGCGCGTGGATAATCTGCGGTACGTAGTGCGTCGGCGTCACAAGGTCGAGCGTCGCCGCGCCGCGCGCCTGCTGCTCACAGAAAATCGCCGCCAGGCGCTCGTCCGTGACCTCGATACCCTTGCCGCCGTGCGAAATCTCGTGATTCTGGCAGTAGCAGCAGCGCAGATTGCAATACGCAAAAAACACCGTGCCTGCGCCCTGCGCGCCCACGAGGCACGGCTCCTCCCACGGGTGCAGCGAGACAAGCGCCACGCGCGCCTGCATCCCCGCCCCGCAAAAGCCCGCCCGCACGGCTCTGTCCACGCCGCAGCGCCGTGGGCAGAGCGTGCAGTGATGCAGGTCTAAAGGATTATTTTGTTCAGTCACTTGCCTTTTCCCTTCTTTGACAAGCTGGAGCGAGCACATGTCAGTGCCCGCTCCAGCTTCTTGTTTATCCCAAATAGCAGGCGCACATTGTTGCCGCCACCTGCCCACTACATACTAAAAGCTTTGCCGCCCACACCCTTATACCTGATTCTGTGCACGCAGCTGCTCCGCCAGCGCGTGCAGCTTGCGCATGCGGTGGTTGAGGCCGGGCTTGCTGATGTGCAGCACGGCCGCGAGCTCCTGCAGGCTGGCTTCGGGCTGGGCCATACGCCCCTCGGCGGCCTCGCGCAGGCCGATACTCAGGCCATCGAGCTGCCCCGCCGCCTGCAGCAGGCGGATATCGGCGAGCTGCCGCCCGGCCGCATCGACGGCCTTTTGCAGATTGGCCGTCTCGCAGTTCACGAGGCGGTTCACCTGCTCGCGCACTTCCTTCATATTGCGCGCGAGCTCGAACGCCTCCACGGCCTTGTCCGCCTCCAGCATGCCCAGGAGCTCGACGATAGCATCGCCCTCCTTGAGGTAGACGATGTAACTGTCCTTGCGGTCCGTAAAACCCACGGGGAACGCCATGCGTTTGAGCAGCTGGTACAGCAGCTGGCCGAACGCGTAGTTGCCCGTGGAGAACTCCAGATGATAGCTGGCCTCGGGGCGATTCACGCTGCCGCCGCCGAGGAACGCGCCGCGCAGGTAGGCCGCGCGGCAGCAGGCCTTGCGCAGGATGGGCCAGTCGCTCTCCACATTGAGCGTCGATTCATGTAAAAAGCCCAACTTTTCCAGCAGCGCCGTGCCCTGCGGCGAGGGTACGAGGCGCAGCTGGTAGCTGCTGAGCTTGTTCAGCTGGCGCGAGCGGCTCACCGTGACCTCCGTGTGCAGGCCCGCGCTTTGCAGTTTCAGCAGCTGCAGCGTCTTGCGCGCCACGGCTGCGTTTTTCGAGATAAACGTCAGGCCGAACGTGTGCTGCCGGCCAAAGCTGACCGTCGCCCCCATACGCAGCAGCGCCGCGAGCTCGGCCGTCTGGTCGCAGGGCTGCTCGTACATCAGGTGGGCCAGTTCGTTTTTTACTTCTGAGGCGAAAGATGGCATAAAATCACCCTAATTTATTCTGCACCTGCAGTACGAGCTGCATGACGGCGTTGCAGAGCTTGTCGGGGTCGTGGCGGATGACATCTGTCTCGTTGATGATATCGGCCTTGACGAAACCGATGCCCAGCGCGTTGATGGCCTCCTCGTCGACCTCGACGGGGTAGGCGCCCTTGGCGGCGTAGTAGTCGCGGATATGTGCCGAGATGGGGTGGTCGTTCACGAGCATAAAGTCGATGACGCCCTTGCCCGCGTGGTCGAGAATGGCCTTCGCATGCATGGAGGCCGTGTAGCCGTCCGTCTCACCCGGCTGCGTCATGACATTGCAGATGTAAATTTTGATGGCTTTGCTGCGGCGCACGCACTCGGCCACGCCGTCGACGAGCAAATTTGGCATGATGCTCGTATAGAGCGAGCCGGGACCGAGGATGATAACATCCGCGTTCGTCAACGCCTCAATGGCCGAGGCCACAGGCTGCACATGCTCGGGGAACAGGCGCACGCGATGGATATGCTTGTGCGCCTCCGGGATGTGTGACTCGCCCTCGACGATGGTGCCGTCATCCATGATAGCGTCGAGGCGCACGTGCTCCTCCGAGGCGGGCAGCACGTTGCCCTTGACGGCGAGGACCTTGGAGGACTCTTTCAGCGCCTGTTCCACATTGCCCGTGACCTCGGTCATGGCCGCGATAAAGAGGTTGCCGAAGCTGTGCCCCGCGAGCTCGCTCTGTCCCTTGAAGCGATATTGGAACAACTTTTCCATCAAAGGCTCCGTGTCGGCGAGCGCCACGAGGCAGTTGCGCAAATCGCCCGGCGGGATGATGCCGAGCTCCTCACGCAGGCGCCCCGACGAGCCGCCGTCGTCGGCCACGGTCACGACGGCCGTGACCTTCGACGTGGCCTCCTTGATACCGCGCAGCAGCACGGAGAGGCCGTGCCCGCCACCGATGACCGCGATGGTCGGGCCGCGGTCGAGCTTGCGTTTTTCGTAGATGATATCGACGAGCCGCTCCGAGCTGTCCGGCAGCAGCACCGTGATGAGCGAGCGGATGACGAAGCGCATGGCCACGAGCATGAGCGTGAGGCCCACAGCCACGACCACGAAACCCACGAACGTCGTGAACGCGTAGTTGTAGCTGCCCCGCCAGAGGTAGACCATGCGGAAAATCGTCTCCTCGATGATGTCGAGGAATTTATAGTTGAAAACGAGCGCGAGCCCCAGGCTCACGAGCATGACGCCGGCCGAAAACAGCAACAGCCAGCGCTTGAAGCGCATGCCAGGGTAGAGCCATTTCAAGAGATGCATCTCAGCACTCCTCCCGTACATGTTCCTGCACATCGTTCTTCATGAGGTCGCGGTGCTCCAGCTTCGCCTGATAGCCGCGGCTCGTGAGCATATCGAACAGATGCTTGGCGATAAAGACGCTGCGGTGCATGCCGCCCGTGCAGCCGACGGCGATGACGAGCTGGCTCTTGCCCTCCTTGATGTACTGCGGGATGAGGAAATCGATGAGCGAGTCCAGCCGCTGCTCGAACTCCTGCGTCACGGCCCATTTGCCGATGTACTCCGCCACCTCGGGCACGGCGCCCGATTTATGGCGCAGCGACTCGATGTAGAACGGGTTCGGCAAAAAGCGCACGTCGAACACGAGATCCGCGTCCAACGGCATACCGAACTTGAAGCCAAACGAGAGCACGTTGATATTCATATGCTCGCCCTCGGCCGAACCGAAAATGCGGTGGATTTTGTCGCGCAAGTCGACCTTGCGCAGTTCGGACGTGTCGACGATGTACGTGGCCTTGGCGCGCACGGGCGCCAGCAAGTCGCGTTCCTTCGCGATGCCCTCGGAGATACGCGACGCGGGTGCCATGGGGTGGCGGCGGCGCGTCTCCTTGTAGCGGCGAATAATCACGGGGTCCGTCGCATCCATGAACAGCATCTCGTACGGCAAATCGTCGCGGTCCATCTCCTCAAGCACGTGCACGAACGTATCGAAAAACTCGTGGCTGCGCGTGTCGACGACGAGCACGACCTTGCCCACGTGCCCGCCCGCATGACGGCAGAGCTCCACGAATTTCGGGATAAAGATGGGCGGTAGATTGTCCACGACAAAATAGCCCAAATCCTCCATATAGCGGCAGGCCTGTGTCTTGCCCGCGCCCGACATGCCCGTCACAATGACGAGGCGGAAATCCTTCTCCATGGGCGCGGCCTCCTCCGGCGCCTGCGCCCCCTGTAAAGCCTGTTCCTCTGCCATGCTCCACACCTCCACGATAAGTTATCTATCCACTAAAGGCTGTCTGCTGAGCAGCCCCTGCTTGCTATACAAAATAAACCAGCTGCATCCATATGCGTAAAACCACCGACACCAGCACCTGGCTTAATCGGTCAACACCAATTCCTCGATGGCCTGCGCGATGCCGTCCTCATCATTGCTCGGCGCATGGCAGGTCGCGAGCGCCTGCGCCTCGGGCAGGCCGTTCGCGGGGACGACCGCCGTGCCCGCGTACGCGAGCATGGCCGTGTCGTTGTCGCCGTCGCCACAGGCCATGACCTCAGCGGGTGTCAGCCCCATAGACTGCGCGAGCCAGCCGAGGCCGAGCGCCTTGTTCACGCCCATGGGCGTGAGGTCGGCACTGCAGCCCGTATTCTGCTGCGCGAGCAGCGAGTTCGGGAACATCGCGTGCAGCACGGCCGTCTTTTTCCCGACCTCCCCCGAGAGGTCACGCAACACGCACTGATACACGTGCTGCGTGTAGTCGGGATAGCGCTCGCCCACCTCGCGGAACGGCATATCGGGCACCGTGCGGTACGCGTAGTAAAAAGCCTCATCGTAGTGGTCCACGTAGATGTCGTTGCCGATGTACCAATTCACATACCAGCCCGCGTGCTGGCAGTAGGCGAGCAAACGCCGCACGACGGCCGCAGGCAAATAGCGCGCAAAGAGCGGCTGCTCCGCCCCCATGGCCTGCACGACGCCGCCGTTGCAGCAGATGAGTGGAGCATTCGCCCCGAACTGCTGCCCAAAGACCTCCGCGCCCTTGAACATACGCCCCGTGGCAATCGTCACCGCCACGCCCCGCGCCTGCGCCGCCTTAATCGCCGCCATGGTGCGCGGCGTAATCACCTTCTCGGAGTTCAGCAGCGTACCATCCAAATCCAAAGCAATAAGTTTTATAGCCAAGAGTGTTAACTCCTTCCAAATTAGGAAAGTTTAGTTTTCGGTGCAATTCCCCTTGGCTCCCCTTTGGGGGGAGCTGTCACGCGAAGCGTGACTGAGAGGGTCGTCACCCCTGCAGCACCCACCGATAAATTGCCTGCGCGACACCGTCATCCTCGCAGCGTCCCGTCTCGTACGCACAGGCCGCCTTGACCGCGGGCACGGCGTTGCCCATGGCCACGGCCTGGCCCGCCGCCTGCAGCATGGGCAGGTCGTTATCCGAGTCGCCGATAGCCATGACCTCTGCAAGCTCCACGCCGAGCAGCTGCGCCAGCTGCTGTAGCGCCGTCGCCTTCGTGACGCCCGGCATGAGCAGCTCCGCATAGCGGTCATTCGAGCGCACGGCCGCCAGCGTCTCGCCAAAGGCCGCGTTGAGCGCCGCCACGCGCGCATCCGTCTCCGTGCGGCCGCGCGTAATCGAAAGCAGCTTGCACACGCCCGCCGTATGCGCGAGCAGACCGTCCCAGCCCACGGCGTGGCCTTTGATTTGCTGCTCGGCCTCGTAGCCGCGCGCCTCCGCACAATTCTCTACGTAATAGAGCTCGTCGTTGCTGTAGAGTTGCACATACCAGCCCTGCGCCTGACAATAGCGCACGACCTCGGCCACCGTCGCCTCGGGCAGGCAGCTGCGGTACAATACCTCGCCCGACACGCGCTTAATCAAGGCGCCGTTATAGGTGATGATGGGCACATCGACACCCAGCGCCTCGGCCACGGGCAGCGCCGCGCGGAACATGCGTCCCGTCGCCAGCGTCACCGTCACCCCCGCGCGCACGGCCGCCTGCACCGCCGCACAATTTCCCGCCGACACGGGCGAGCCACTGCGCAGCAGCGTGCCGTCGAGATCCGTCACCAAGAGTTTCACCGCCATCGCACTCACATCCTTCTCGCAATCGTTACTATACATTTTAGCACACACAATGCTATAATGGTACCTGATAAAAGCGTAAAGGAAGATTACATGCCGTTATTAAAACATTTTCCCCTGAAAAAATTCCTGCTCATTCTGGGCATTCTCTGTATGCTGCTCGGCGTGTTCGGGCTGTCGTACACCTGGCACATTGACCATCGCACGGCGGACAGCCTCTCGGCCTACTGCCGCATCGACTTCCAGAGCTCGCACACCGAGTCTGGCAAGCTCGAGGGTGCCATCCTCACCATCTGGGATTACCGCTACGACGACAGCAAACTGCGCCCCGAGGCCATCCTCTACACCGACGGCGACCCGTGGGAGATGAAAGCCGCCGTCAAGCAGACCCCCGCAGGCACAGCCGACAACCCCGGCTGGAAAAACGAGAACAAGCTCTTCGTCGAGCTCCCCCGCTCCAGCCTCCCCGCCATCACCAAAGCGCAAAGCGTACGTTTCCGCTTCTACTACGACAACGGTCAGACCATCGACCTCCCGCTCAACGCCCCCGACCTCGAATACTGGCAGAACCAGTTGCAATAAACAAGAGCCCTTATTTCTCACAATGCGTAGAAATAAGGGCTCTTTTCATGCCTCATAAAAACGTATATATTCCAGCGTATCCTGCCAAAAAGCAATATAATCCTCGATATTATCTGACATGACAATCATGATTCTAGTCAAATCAACTTTGGGGATCCTGCCTTTATTATGAGCTACTACCATTGTCCGATCCTGTGTAATCCAAACCTTAGTATCATCATGACTAGGATCACCCTGACAAATATGAAAATGTATCGGCTCGTTGTTTTCATTAGCCCAAAAATAAACACGATAGCCGCGTATACGCAAATAAGTCGGCATCAGGCTATATCCTCCATCGTATCGAGAGAACGGAAAATGACAATGTTTTTGTATACACGGTTAAACCAAGTCTGAAACTGCTGCGTTTTAACTACATCCGCATAAAAATCATTATGCTTAATACTACCATCATTGTTAAAAATAACAGCCTCAGCAGTTCTCACATCTTCAAAGCAAACATCTTTATCGGTGTAAGTAATGCTAATGCCATCCTTCTCACAATATTCCTTGCGCATTGCCATAACCTTCTTTCATCTAACGAATATATCTCATTCGTCTACATATACGCGCGGCACGCGCGGGGAGATGAGGCAGGGCAGCTCGTAGTTGATGGTGTGGAGCCAGCCTGCGGCCTCGTCGAGGGTGAGTGTCGGTGAGCCCCAGAGCGTGGCTACGTCTCCGACCTCGATGCCCGGGATATCCGTCACATCCACCATGACCTGGTCCATGCAGATACGCCCCGCAATCGGCGCACGCTGGCCGCGCAGCTCCACACAGCCCTGCGCGCCGTAGGCGCGGATATAGCCGTCCGCATAGCCGATAGGCAGCGTCGCGATACGGCTCTCACGTTGCGCAATGAACGTGCGCCCGTAGCCGATACTCTCGCCCTTATGCAAAGTCTTCAGAAACACCACCTGCGCCTGTAGTTTCATCGCCGGTCGCAACTCGATAGGATGCGTGACCTCGTCCGACGGCCACAGCCCATACTGGATAATGCCCGCGCGCACCATATCATAATGCGCCTCGGGAATCTCGAGGATAGCCGCCGACTCCGCGATATGGCGGATTTGCAGCTGTACGCCCGCAGCCTCCACGGCCTTGAGTGCCTGCTCGAACTTCACCAGTTGCCCCTTTGTATAGGTTTTATCCTTTACATCAGCCATCGCAAAGTGCGAGAACATGCCCTCGATTTCGATACCGGGCAAAGCCTTGACCGCCGCCGCGAGCGCGCCGATCTCCTCGGGGCGCACGCCGATGCGTCCCATACCAGTCTCGACCTTGAGGTGCACCTTGGCGACCTTGCCCAGACGCACGGCTGCCTGCGACAGTGCCTGCGCCAGCTCCAGCTGGCACACCACCTGCGTCACATCGTAGTCTACGACCGCCTCGGCATCCTCCGGCCGCACCACGCCCAGTAGCAAAATCGGCACCGTAAAGCCAGCCTGCCGCAGCTCGACAGCCTCCGACAGCGTCGCCACCGCGAGATACGTCGCGCCGCACTCCACAGCCACGCGCGCCACGGGGATAGCGCCATGCCCATAGGCATCCGCCTTCACCACCGCGCACAGTTTCGCCCCGCCCTTGATGCAGGACTTTATCGCCTCATAGTTATGTCTGATCGCCCCGAGGTCCACCTCAGCCCAAGCCGCCCGATTCGGCATCCAAAACCGCCCCTTTATCTAAAATTGCAAAATCACTTATCACATTGTACTACGCTGTTGCACGGGATTCAAGCGCAAAAAGGGAGCCCCTGCTTTTGCAGGAGCTCCCTAATTTTGGCTTTTATGAAAGTTCTACTGATTTATCAGAAGAAGAAGTTCACGCGGCCGAAGATCTTATCGACATCGGTGTCGCCAGCGAGCGTCTTGCCCTTAGCATAGCGAGCCTGTGCGACCACGTTCTTGAACGGAGCGTAGTTAGCACCGATCTCCCAAGCTTTCCAGCCAGCGTCAACAGCATCGAACGTGCTGAAAGCAGCCACGTTATCGCCCAGATGACGATAAGCTACCCAAGCACCCCAAGTGCCAGCATTTTCACGCTGTGCGCCCTTGTAGTCATACTCGAGGCTGCCAGCCTTCTCGAAGGCATCAGCATCATGGTTCTCAGCATAGAAACCGCTGACTGCATTGTTGTGGTCAAACGTGTAGGAGCCCTTCAGCAGCCAGATATCAGCCTGATCCGTCGTGCCGCTCTTCTTGTAGGAGCTGCTATCGAAGTAATCAGCTGCCACCGTGCTGGAAGTCAGCTCGTGGAAGTCAGCACCAGCCGTCAGCTTGCCGTTGACATAACCGATACCATAGTACTGATAGTTAGCCACATCCGTAGCATTGTCATCAGCATTGTTGTTGCGGCCAGCCGCAGCTACAACACTCCAAGCGCCCTTGTTGTAAGCAACCTCAGCACCAGAGAACTGCGTATCGAAGATGCTGTCATCATCGATAGGCGCAAATTTACCGAACTTGCCCGTGAAAGCACCATAGTTGCCCAGTGCATAAACGCGCTTCAGCGTAACTTTGCCGTCATCGCCCTTATCATTAGCGAGGTCGGAGTTAGCATCGAGACGTGCATTCACATGCCAATGGTTGTTAATCTCAGCGCTCGGCTCGAGACGGAACAGGACGTTGTTCACGTTGCCAGCCTTATCAGCTGCACCAGACTGATGGTCTTTGTGCGGACGAGCAATCGTGTACTCGGCCGTGCCGTTCCATTTCACCATGTCAGCATTGCGCTCGAGGTTGGCTACGCGGACGCCGAGGTTGTTCAGCTCATCGGAGAACTCAGCAGCGAGCTTGTCCACGAGCGCCTTGTCGGCGCCGCTCACATTGCCCGCGCTGGCCTTCGCCATCGCCTTGGCAACCATCTGCGCCATCTCGTAGCGCGTGATGTTCTTGTCGCCCTGGAACGTCGTGTCACCGTAGCCCTCGATGACGCCATCGGCAGCCAGCTGGCTCACAGCGTCATAGGCCCAGTGGTCAGACGGCACATCGGAGAACGGGTTCGCCGCAGCGAACGTCGTGCTGGCAGCACCGACAACCAGTGCAGCCGTGAGTGCGGAAACGAGAGTCTTTTTCATGATTTTATTCCCCCTAGAATAAAAAGTTGAAACATCTCAGGTCGAGCGAGCTCCCGTCACCCACGCGATAGTGTCCATGTTTCCTGTCTGGCGGTGGCGGGTTCTCCCTCAACCGACGCCTATCTTAGCACTCGTCTCTGAAAATTGCAAGGGGCTATTGTGACTGATAGTACCTCTCAACTACGCATTTTCTCTAATAAACGCCACAAAAACGCCAAGTGTGGAACCGCGACCAGCGCGGTCATCACTTGACGTTCAACGATAGTAATTTGCAGTTAAACTTTGGTAGAAATTTTAATCTAAAAGTTTGCTATGCAAACTAAAGCTTTGCCTTAGAACTTGAACTCGACGCGGCCGAACAGCTTCTCGGCGTCCTTGCTGTTATCCAGCTTCTCACCGTTGAAATACTTCAGCGAAGCCACCGTATTCTTGGCCAGCGTGTAGTTCGTGCCGACCTCCCAGCCTTTCGTGCCGGCCCAGGCGCCGTCATAGGACGGATCGAGCGCTACGTTCTGGCCGAGATGACGGTAAGCCGTATAGATGCCCCAGGTGCCCTGGTTCTCCGGCTGCGCGCCCTTGTAGGCGAGCTCGACGCTGCCAGCCTTCTCGTAGCTGTCCGCCTCCGTGTTCTCCGCGTACGTGCCGCCGAGCGAGACGTTGTGGTCGAACGTGTACTTGCCGTTCACGGCCCAGATATTCGCCTCATCCGACGCGCTGCCGCTCGTCTTGTAGCCCACATAGTTCTTGAAATTGTCGCTCGTCAGATGATGGTAGCTCGCGCCCATATCCAGCTTGCCCAGGCCATACTGCAGGCCCACGCTCGCCATATCCGCCGTGTCGTTGCCATTCGCACCGACCACATTTGCCACCTGCGTGTTGTTCGTGTCATCCGTGAGGTCATAGCGGCCGCCCTGGAGCGTGACCTTGAGGTCCTTGCCCGTCGTCACGCTCGCGCCGGAGATTTCATCATCGAACAGCAGGTCGCTGTCCAGCTGCTGCGGCAGTTTGCCGAGCTTGATGTTCGTCGTGCCATACTGGCCATCCGCATAGATGCGTTTCAGCGAAACGTCCGTATCCTGGCTGCTGCCGTGGTTATCGTTGCCGCTGTCCTTCGCGAGATCCGTGGAGGCATCGAGGCGGGCATTCACATGCCAGTGATTGTTGATCTCCGCGCTCGGCTCCAGGCGCAGCAGCAGTTCATCATCGTTCACCTTGTCCTTCGTCGCGCTCTTGTCACGCGTGCTCGTGTAGGTGTAGCGGGCCTCGCCGTTCCACTTCACCTTGTCCGCGTTGCGCTCGAGGTTCGAGACGCGCACGCCGAGGTTGTTCAGCTCATCCGAGAACTCGGCGGCCAGCTTGTCGATGAGCGCCTTGTCCGCTGCATTGACATTGCCGCTGTTCGACTTGGCCATGGCCTTCGCTACCATCTGTGCCATCTCGTAGCGCGTGATGTTCTTGTCGCCCTGGAACGTCGTGTCGCCGTAGCCCTCGATGACACCATCGGCAGCCAGCTGGCTCACCGCATCATAGGCCCAGTGATCAGACGGCACATCCGTGAACGGGTTCGCCGCGGCGAACGTCGTGCTGGCAGCACCGACGACAAGAGCAGTGGTGATAGCGGAAATAACGGTCTTTTTCATGATAATCTCCTCCTTGCGCCTCTGGCGCAATCGCTGTTAATGTTGCTGTTCCGTGGGAGGGGATCGGCTCCAGTTGCTTGGCGGAGTGTCCTTGTTTCCTCAGCGCCTTGTGTTTTGGTGCCCCTTCCCTTGGAACATCTTCATTATATTACTTGACTTAGTCAATTACAATTACGCGGCCGTTATCGTTTACTACTCTTTTGCTTAAATAGATGACCAGCTCAACTAACCGTCGATTAAAGGACACATCACCCGCCGCTAAGAGAGCGCACTTCGTCCGAAAAAGCCGCGCATTTCACTGAAAGGAGGCTGAAAATCACGCCAGGAGCGCGAAAGGCGCCAGTTTGTTTTCAGGATCCCAGTAGAGTTTAGGACCAGAAAAAGTTACGTTCCTGCCCGGAGGACTGCCTCGAACTAAAACAAGAGCCCCCGCAATAAGCGGGAGCCCCTGTAGGTTCCTTATAGGATTGTACCCTTCGTCTTATCAGAAGAAGAAGGACAGACGGCCCATGAGCTTGGAAGCATCTTTGCCGCCAGCCAGTTTCTCACCATCGAAGTACTTCAGGTAAGCAACCGTGTTCTTGAAGAGCGTGTAGTCAGCACCGATCTCCCAGCCCTTCGTGCCTTGCATAGCAGCGTAGTTCAGCGTGTTCGATTTCAGAGAGACGTTCTGGCCGAGGTGACGGTAAGCGACATAAGCGCCCCACGTACCAGCATTGGCCTTCTTCACGCCCTTGTAGTCGAACTCAACCGTACCGGACTTATCGTAGTTGTCAGCTTTCTGGTTCTGCGCATACTCACCGCCGAGCGCCGTGTTGCCATCGAAACGATAGTAGCCATCAACAGACCAAATCTGTGCCTTGTCGGACGTAGAACCGTTACGATAGTTCGCACGCGTCTCAAAGCCGTCGCCCTTCAGCTCATGATAAGCCGCACCAGCGGAAGCCTTGCCCAGCGTATACTTCACGCCAGCACCGTAGACATCAGCAGCTACATCATTGCCGCCACCGACCTGGCTCCAACGGCCGCCGAGCGCCGTGAACTTCAGCTTGTTGCCCGTCGTGACGCTGGCACCGGAGAACTGGCCATCGAACAGCATGTTCGTGTTGAAGACCGTCGGGATTTTGCCGAAATCAAGCTTCGTGTTGCCATATTTGCCTTCAGCATAGACACGCTGCAGCTCAGCCGTGTTTTTAGAGGAATCCTCAGCGAGGTTCGCAACCTTGGAATCGATACGCGCCTTCACATGCCAGTTGCTGTTGACCTCAGCGGACGGCTCCAGACGGAGCAGGGCCGGATACTTGTTCTGCATATGCTGACCTTCATTACGCTCACTGATGGCCTGCACACGCATCTCGCCGTTCCATTTCACCATGTCAGCGTTGCGCTCGAGGTTGCTCACGCGGACGCCAAGGTTGTTCAGCTCATCGGAGAACTCAGCAGCCAGTTTGTCAATCAGAGCCTTGTCAGCGCCGTTGACATTGCCCGTGTTGGACTTCGCCATCGCCTTGGCAACCATCTGCGCCATCTCATAACGCGTGATGTTCTTGTCGCCCTGGAACGTCGTGTCGCCATAGCCCTCGATGACACCATCGGCAGCCAGCTGGCTCACAGCATCATAGGCCCAGTGATCAGCCGGGACATCAGAGAACGGGTTCGCAGCAGCAAACGTCGTGCTGGCAGCGCCGACAACCAGAGCGGCCGTCAGAGCGGATACGAGAGTCTTTTTCATAAAGAAACTCCTCCTTATAAAAAAACAGTGAATAATGTATTCTCAAAGGCAGGGAGGCAATTCCTCATGAGTGTCCATGTTTCCTCAGTCTCGTTGCCTCGACCTTCGATTGGGTCAATCATAGCACGTTTTTCAGCTAAATTCAACTAAAGTAGAGGTAAATTTCAGGTAAAAAGCAAAATTTAATGACTGACTCAACTTTCTTGCAGTTTCGACTAAAACTGTAAACGTTGCAATAAAAAAGCCTCCCTAACGGGAGGCTCCACATAAAATGTGTTAACCTTTAAAGCAATCAGAAGTAGAAGCTCAGACGACCGAACAGCTCGTTCTTGCTGCTGTCATCGTTCAGATCCTTGCCGTCGAAGTAGGAGACCCAGGCCTTGACGTTCTTGAACGGCACATAGGTACCGCCGACCTCCCAGCCTTTGGCATCGCAGAAGTCATTGAACGTATCGAACGTCGGCATCGGCGAAGCATTGCTGCCGACGTGACGGTAAGCGACATAGGCACCCCACGTACCAGCGTTGGCCTTGTCAGCACCCTTGTAGTCGACCTCGGCCGTCCCGGACTTCTTGTTGCCCTTGTCAGCCTTCTCGTTCTCGGCATAGAAACCAGCCACGGAGACGTTCGGATTGAACGTATAGCGGCCGCCTGCCGACCAGATGCCAGCCTTGTCCTCGCCCGTATACGTCTTGATGCTGTCAGCCTTGAGATAAGCATACGAAGCGCTCAGGTTCAGCTTGCCGACCGCACCGAAAGCCTGCAGCGAAGCGAAATCCGCCGCCTCATCAACACCATCCCAGAGCGTCTCGCCCTTCAGGTTCATACGACCGCCGGACAGCGTCACCTTGACGTCTTTGCCAGCCGACACCTGCGCGCCGCTGAAGTACGTATCGAACGTCAGGCCCTCATCCGCATCGGAGAAGTAAGCCATCTTGCCGAGCTTCAGGTCATAGCCGGGATAAACAGCATCCGCGTGCACTTCTTTCAGCTTCGCGCCGTCGTTGGAGCCATCCTCGTTGATTTTCACATCGGCATCGATTTTAGCCTTGACATGCCAGTTCTCGTCGACCTCAGCGGACGGCAGCAGACGGAAACGCGTCTTGTAGTTGTTCGTCATGTGCTTGCCTTCCTCGCGCGTGCTGTAGGCCAGGTTACGCATCTCACCCGTCCACTTCACTTTGTCAGCGTTGCGCTCGAGGTTCGCCACGCGGACGCCGAGGTTGTTCAGCTCATCGGAGAACTCAGCCGCCAGTTTGTCCACGAGGGCCTTGTCAGCACCGCTCACGTTGCCCGTGCTGGACTTGGCCATCGCCTTGGCAACCATCTGCGCCATCTCGTAGCGCGTGATGTTCTTGTCACCCTGGAACGTCGTGTCGCCATAGCCCTCGATGACGCCATCGGCAGCCAGCTGGCTCACCGCATCATAGGCCCAGTGATCAGCCGGGACATCGGAGAACGGGTTCGCAGCTGCGAACGTCGTGCTGGCAGCGCCGACAACCAGCGCCGTGGTCAGAGCAGATACGAGAGTCTTTTTCATAAAAATACTCCTCCTCATAAACAGTGGAAAACACGACTGTAAGCGTCAGTGTTTCCGTAAGCGAAACATTCTCACCGGTTTCGACCTGTCTTAGGAGTTGCCTTGTTTCCTCCGTCTTTAGGCCGTGACCAAATGATTAGTGCTATCATAACATGTTTATAAGCCGATTGCAAGTGTCCCAGAGAACACTTTCTTGACGCTTTCCTGTATACATGCCAGCGGATGCGCGGAGACGTGCAGTTTTCTGCCCCAGCCAAAATAACAGCGTGTAAACGCGTGCAAAAGTTCCTATATATAATAGGAAGAAATAAAAACAAAGACTGCACCCGCAGGGGCGCAGCCTTTGCCTGATCTACTATAATCTTGTCGGATGTGGCGTCATTACCAGGCGAACTTCAGACGGCCAAACAGGATGTTCCTTACAAGTTGCCATGTTACCTCGTAAGTCTGTCCCCCAGTGGCGAACAGGTTTTGTATGATAACACAAGCAAAAGTTCTTGGCAAGGGTAAAAAAGTTGCATTTTCCCTGTATACTGCATTTTTATGTTATAATGGAGGTACAAAAAAGGCGCGCTAACCGTTAGCGCGCAAGGGTTCGCAGGTTTACAAATGTTCAACCATACCCCGTGACATTTTCTCGAATTTTTTTCGCTCGAGCATAATCACATGCCCACAGCCTGTGCATTTCAGACGGAAATCCATCCCCGTACGTAAAATTTCCCAGGTAAAACTGCCGCAGGGATGCTTCTTCTTCATGCGTACGATATCGCCCACCTGATATTTCGGCTGTGCCACCTGTGAAGGCTGGCTGGCTGGCGTGGTTTTGGCTTCAGCCGCCTGTGTGCTGGTCTCCGGCGCTGCGTGCTGTTGCATATACGTCCCCTCCGTTCACCGTTCTGCCGTACGTTCCTGTTTATTTTATGCTATTTGACAACGAGGTGCAATATGAAAGTCGCCGTCCTGCAAATGCCGGTGCTGCCCGGCGCGGCCGCGAAAAATCTCGCCACGATGTACCGCCTGACGGAGCAGGCCTGTGCTAGCCGCCCCGACGTGCTCCTGCTGCCCGAGCTCTGGCGGCTCGGCTTTTACCCGCAGCCCATCCGCGACTACGCCGACCCCGACGGCACGGAGTCACGCCGCGCACTCGCCCGCCTCGCGCGTGAGCATCAGGTAAATATCGTCGGCGGCACCGTCGCCAACGTCATCGGCGCGCAGGTCTTCAACACCTGCTACATCTTCGACCGCGAGGGCCAGCAGGTCACAACGTACCACAAGACGCACCTCTTCTCGCTCGCGGGCGAGGACAAAGACTTCACGCCCGGCGACAAGCTCGTGACCTTTACGCTGGACGGCGTGAAATGCGGCGTGCTCGTCTGCTACGATATCCGTTTCCCTGAGGCCGCCCGCGCGCTCGCGCTGCAGGACATCAGCGTGCTGTTCGTGCCCGCCGAGTGGCCCACGCGCCGCCTCATCCACTGGCAGACGCTGCTGCGCGCCCGCGCCATCGAGAACCAGATCTGGGTCGTGGCCTGCAACGCCTGCGGCACCCAGCCCGACGGCCAGCCGCTCGCCGGCCACTCCACCATCATCGACCCCTGGGGCGAGATCCTCGCCGTCGCGGACGAAGACGAGGCCATCCTGCAGGCCAATTTGCGCCTCATCCTGCGCACACAAATCCGCCAAACGCTCAATGTATTCGCCGACCGGCGCGAGGATGTATACAAAACAAAATGATGTAGTCAGGTGTCCACTACCTGTGGTATAATAAATGCGTTGCCGCCCCAAACTGGTAACAGTAAAGGAGGTGAGCAAATGCTTCTTTATTTTTTCCTCTCGGTCCTCTCTTCTGTCATGGCTAATGTGATTTCACATCGCATTAACAAGTGGTTCGACAGACGGTGATTGCCGTAACAACCCAACAAGAAGCCCCCCGCACGTCCTACTTTGCGGGGGGCTTTTTGCGTTACCGGTGAGCAAATGCTACCTTTAACTTCCTATCAAATCCTCTGTCAGCTTTAATTATAGCATTTATAGCCCAAAATGCAAGTTCTTATACATTAAAGCGGAAGTTGACTACGTCGCCGTTCTGCATGACGTAGTCCTTGCCCTCGACGCGCACGAGGCCTTTTTCGCGCGCGGCGGCCACACTGCCGTTCGATACGAGGTCGTCGTAGTTTACGACCTCGGCGCGGATGAAACCGCGCTCGAAATCCGTGTGGATTTTGCCAGCTGCTTTCGGCGCCGTCGTGCCCTTGACGATGGTCCAGGCGCGGCACTCGTCGGGGCCGGCCGTGAGGAACGTCTGCAGGCCGAGCAGGTCAAACGCCGCCTTGATGAGGCGGTCGAGGCCGCTCTCCTTTTCGCCGAGGTCCTCGAGGAACGCCTGCGCCTCCTCGGGGTCGAGCTCGGCGATTTCCGACTCCACTTTCGCGGAGATGGCCACGACCTGCGCGCCCTCTTTGGCCGCGAACTCCTTGACCTGCTGCACGTAGGCGTTCTCGTCCCAGGCCGTCGCGACCTCGTCCTCGGCCACGTTGCAGACATAGAGCGTCGGCTTCAGCGTGAGCAGGTTCATCTCTTTAATCATGGCTAGCTCGTCGTCCGTGAGCTCCACCTGACGCGCGGGCTGTGCCTCGTCGAGGCTGGCCTTGATGCGACGCAGGATTTCGTCCTCCACGCGCGCCTCCTTCGAGCCCGATTTCGCAATTTTCGCGAGCTTCATAATGCGTTTCTCGACGATTTCGAGGTCGGCGAGGCAGAGCTCCGTCTGGATGATGTCGATGTCGCGCAGCGGATCGACACTGCCCTCCACGTGCGTGATATTTGCGTCCTCAAAGCAGCGCACGACATGCGCCACGGCGTCCACCTGACGGATGTGCTCGAGGAACTTGTTGCCGAGACCTTCGCCCTTGGAGGCACCCTTCACGAGGCCCGCGATGTCGACGAAGCGCACGGAGGCCGGCGTCGTCTTCTTCGAGTTGTAGAGCTCGTGCAGAACCTGCAGACGCGGGTCGGGCACGGCCACGACGCCCACGTTCGGCTCAATCGTGCAGAACGGGAAGTTCGCCGCCTCGGCGCCCGCCTTCGTAATCGCATTGAACAACGTGCTCTTGCCCACATTGGGCAGGCCCACGATGCCTACTTCTAAATTGCTCAAATTTATTCCACCTTTACACTGTACCGAAAATGCGGTCGCCGGCGTCGCCGAGGCCGGGGACGATGTAGCCTTTGTCGTTCAGGCGCTCGTCGATGGCCGCGACGTAGAGCGGCACGTCGGGGTGCTCTTTATTCACGACACGGATACCCTCCGGGGCCGAGACGAGGCACATGAGGATGATGTTTTTCGCGCCGTGCTGCTTCAGCAGATCCAGCGCGGCCGCTGCACTGCCGCCCGTCGCGAGCATAGGGTCGACGACGAGCAGCGTGCGCTCCGCCACATCGTTCGGCAGCTTGCAGTAGTACTCCACCGGTTTCAGCGTCTCCGGGTCGCGGTAGAGACCGATATGGCCCACGCGCGCCGCCGGAATCATGTTCACGACACCGTTCAGCATGCCGAGGCCCGCGCGCAGGATGGGCACGACGCCGATTTTCTTGCCCGAGAGCTTCTTGCCGTGGCACTTCGCGACCGGCGTCTCAATCTCCACGTCCTCGAGCGGGAAATCGCGCGCGATTTCGTACGTCATGAGCATGGCGATTTCCTCGAGCAGCTCGCGGAAATCCTTCGTCCCCGTCTCTTTGCGCCGCATGAGCGTCAGCTTGTGCTGGATGAGCGGGTGGTCAATGAGATGTACTTTGAGTTCCTCAGCCATTTGCCTCTCCTTTGCCGAAATTCTCCTCCAACGCGGCGATTTTGCCCACGCGGCGCTCGTGACGGCCGCCATCGAACTCCGTCGTCACCCAGGCGCGCACAATCTCGCCCGCCGGGCCAAAGCCGAGCACACGGCCGCCCATGGCGAGCACGTTCGCATCGTTGTGGTGACGCGACATCTTCGCCGAGTACACGTCGTTGCAGAGTGCGCAGCGGATACCCTTGATTTTATTCGCGGCAATGGAGATGCCGATGCCCGTGCCGCAGAGCACGATGCCCCGGTCTGCCTCGCCGCTCACGACGTCGGCGCAGACCTTCGCCGCGATATCGGGGTAATCCACCGACGTCGTGCCGAACGTGCCCACGTCCTTGACCTCGATGTCACCGAACTCCTTCAGCACCATCTTGACTTCTTCCTTTAGCTGCACCGCACCGTGGTCGCTGCCAATCGTAATCCTCATCACTGAGTCCACCTTTCTCCTCGGAAAACCGTTCGTAAAAAACCGTTCCGTTAAAAATCCATACTGCTTATAGTGTACCACAAAGCAAGGCTTTTTGCGCGTAAAATTTGCCTCTCACCCGCGTCTGTGCTCAAGTAAACTGTGCCTATGATGAAAAATGTGCCCTCACACCTGTCTGCGCCCATAAATCTGTGCCCACACGTGCGTTAACGCATAGGCAGGCCGCGCCGCTTATGCTAAAATGGTGGTAACAGACTTTTCGTCAAAGCATATACATGCATAAAGGAGCCGATACTATGGAACCTAATCACGGACTCACCCATTTCGACGCGCAGGGCCAGGCCATCATGGTCGACGTGAGCGGCAAGCAGGATACCTGCCGCATCGCCACGGCCAGCGGCGTCATCGCCGTCAATCAGGCCGTCTATGACGCCATCGAGCAAGGCACGGCGAAAAAAGGCGACGTGCTCGGCGTCGCGCGTATCGCGGGCATCATGGGCATCAAGGCCACGAGCGCCACTATCCCGCTCTGCCACCCGCTGCCCATCGCAAAATGCAGCATTGACTTCGAAATGCTGCCCGAGGAATGTGCGGTCAAGGCCATCGCCACCGTCAAGGTCACGGGCAAGACCGGCGTGGAGATGGAGGCCCTGCACGGCGTCAGCGTTGCCCTGCTCACCATCTACGACATGTGCAAGGCCATCGACAAACGCATGGAAATCCGCTACATCCACCTCGACCAAAAGAGCGGCGGCAAAAGCGGCGACTTCGTACGCTAAACCACACCTATGGCCAGACCTACCGCTTACCAGCCACACAGGCTGCCAACCAAATACGTAACACAAAGCAATAGCGCTCCTACCCCTCACGGGGCGGGAGCGCTCTTGCTGATACGTTGTTTGTAGGCAGTGCGTGCCTCATGCAACCGACTTAATTATCTATGCAGCGAATTGGCCTCTTCGATAACCTGGTGCGCGAGGTCGATGGCCTCACCGCTGATGCGCATGCACTTGTCCGGGTTATGGAAGCCGTTGCCGTTCTCGGCCGCAATCCAATCCCAATAGAACTGAGCTTCGCGCAGTTTCAGGCGGGCACCGTTCAGCTGCTCATCCGGTACACCGGCGTCCATCGCGGCCTTGATGGCGAGGTGGGCTTTGGCGACCGTCTGGCCGGCCGTGCGCTGCAGCTTGTAGTTGTTGTCATGGATGGTCTTGACGCGGTTGATGAGCGTCTGGGCCTGCTCGTCGTGGCACTTCTGGCAGGACTCCTGCACCGTCTTGAGCGGGCTCGTCATCCAGTGCGACGTGTATTTCTGACCGTCTTTGCGCATGTACGGCATATGGCAGTCCACACAGGTGACGCCGTTCTCGGCGTGCACGCTCGTCGCCCAAATCTCGAAGTCCGGATGCTGAGCTTTCAGCATCTTCGTCTTGGAGTCGGGGTGTACCCAATCCTGCTCGAAGCCGCCAGCCTGACCGCTCTGATAGAACTGGAACTCGTCCTCAGCCTCCAGGCCGTTATCCCACGGATGGTTGACGCGGCCGTCTTCCTTCATGAAGTAGTACTCGTTGTGGCACTGGGCGCAGACATAGGCGCGCTTGTCGTTGTGCGGCGCGTTGTTCACGTCGACACCACGGCGGGCCATCGCCTCGACGAAGCCCTGCTGATAGACGCGGAGCTCCATCGTCTCAGGATCGTGGCAGCTGGAGCAGCCGAACCACTGGTCAGCCTGAATCGGCGCTACGACCTCGTCGATGGGCTTGGAAGCATAGTCCCAGCCGCTCTGCTTGAAGTAGACATCATACATATACGAGCCCTTGCAGGTAATGCAGGAGCCCTTCTGGCCCGGCAGACGCTTCGTCGCGAGGAAGTCCTCACCGGCGTGCGTATGACCGCGCGCGACATCGTACTGAATGGAGAACTTGTAGCCCTTGAAGTTCTCGAGCATCTCCGGCTGCATCTCCAGGTAGGATTTACCGGGGTCGCTGCCGCCGTAGCCCGTGGGGGACTCACCACCCATATTGTTCTTCATGTAGGACTCATACTCTAAAGGATAGGCGTCTTTGTACGCCTCGGTCGTCAATTTCTTATCTTCCGGAATCTGGGCCAGCTTGATGCTGTTGTCATTCGGCTGGGCGGCGATGCGGAACACCACAAAGCCGAAGAAGACAAAGCATACAGCTGCGATGCCGGCGATGATTTTCTGCAACTTACTCAACTTTTAT
>ONCF01000009.1 GCA_900316275.1 uncultured Veillonellaceae bacterium | reverse complement strand
TGCGGCGCATCATCCTGCCGCAGGTCATCCGCATGGTGCTGCCGCCGGTCAGCAATGAGACCATCAACCTCGTCAAAGACACGTCGCTCATCTACATTCTGGCCATGAACGATTTGCTGCGCGTGGCGCGTACCATCGTGCAGCGCGAGTTCGATATGACGCCGTTTGTCGTGGCCGCCGTATTCTACCTGGCCATGACGCTCGTGCTGACCTGGGGCTTCAAGCGCCTCGAGCGGCACTACGGCCGTTACGTGCAGTGAAGAGGGTGAGGTTATGTCATTACTCATGCGGAAGGCGTCCGCACAGGCGCAGCCGATGAACGCGGCGCATATGGTCTACATGATGAATATCCGCAAAGCCTACAACGGCAAGCCGGTGCTCAAGGACATCAACCTGACCGTGGAGCAGGGCGATGTGCTCGCGATTATCGGGCCGAGTGGCTCGGGCAAATCGACACTGCTGCGCTGCCTCTGCCACCTCGAAAGCATAGACGATGGCTATATCGGCGTCGCGGGCCGCACGTATGCGAGCCAGGACGACGTGGGCACCGTCTCCTATGTCGAGGGGCGCGACGAGCGCGAAATCCTCGGCCACATGGGTATGGTGTTCCAGCAGTTTAACCTTTTCCCGCACATGACGGTGCTCGAGAACCTCATGGAGGCGCCTGTGCACGTCAAGAAAATGCCCAAGGCGGAGGCGCAGGAGGTCGCGCTCGGCATGCTCACGAAAGTGGGCCTCGCCGATCACCGCGACGCCTATCCCGCCCAACTCTCGGGCGGGCAGCAGCAGCGCGTAGCTATCGCGCGGGCGCTGTGCATGCACCCCGACATCATGCTGTTCGACGAGCCAACGTCGGCGCTGGACCCTGAGCTCACGGGCGAGGTACTGCGCACGATGCGCCAGCTCGCTGACGAGCACATGACGATGCTCGTCGTCACGCATGAGATGCAGTTCGCGCACGACGTCGCCAACAAGGTCATGTTCATGGCCGACGGCGTCGTCGTGGAGGCGGGCACGCCGGAGCAGGTTTTCGAGCACCCGCAACAGGAGCGCACGCAGGCCTTCCTGCGCAGCCGCCTCTGAGTTCTCCGGTTAAATCGTTATTCCCATAATCTTCCATATATCACCCCGGCAACCATGTGCTGCCGGGCCTTTTTTTGTCTATCAGTGTATACAATAAGCAGGAACTATCCTGCCATAACATAAATAAATCATAGGAAAATTTTATATAAAATAGTCTTTACTTATGGAAACACACTGTTTATAATTAGGCCGTGTTCATCAAGTGAAAACAACTCAAACACGTGCAAATCCTGCCAAGTCGGACGGTCTGTTACTGGGGACGGGCCTTCAGGCAAATTTGAAATTTTTACAAAATATTTTCAGCTAGTTTGCAGGATTTTGGCGAAGAAAGAGGAATTATCAGAGTATAAACATCGGGTATGGATTGTTATGGGAGTCTGTTCCGGATTGTTTGGACTGATATGGGTTGTTTTTAGGGAGAAAGAAAAAGGAGTGTGTTGAACATGGAGTTCCTACTTGCCCTGATCGTACTGCTGGCATGCTTAATCATCGGCGTACGGCACGGCGGCATCGGCCTGGCTGCAGTTTCCGGTGTCGGCCTGATCATCTTCATTTTCGTCTTTGGTTACAAACCGGGCACGCCGCCAATCAGCGTCATGCTGACCATCCTCGCGGTCGTGACCTGCGCAGGCTTCCTGCAGACGTCTGGCGGTCTTTCCGTCATGCTGAAATACGCTGAGAAGTTCCTGCGTTCCAATCCGAAACGCATCACCATCTACGCGCCTATCACCACCTGGCTGCTGACGGTGCTCTGCGGCACGGGCCACGTCGTTTACACGATGTTCCCGATTATCTATGATATCGCTATCAAAGAGGGCATCCGTCCTGAGCGCCCGATGGCTGTGGCGTCGGTATCCTCCCAGATGGGTATCTCCGCTTCGCCGGTGTCCGTCGCGCTCGTTTCCTTCGTGAGTATCTTCGCCGCGGCTGGCCTGCCCTACACGGTGCTGAACCTGCTCGCCGTTTCCATCCCGGCTACGTTCTGCGGCGTTATCTTCGCCGCCCTGTGGAGCTATCGTCGTGGTAAAGACCTCGAGGATGACCCCGAGTTCCAGAAACTCATCTCCAACCCAGAGGATAAAGAGTACGTCTACGGCAGCAACACGGAGTCGCTGGCTGACAAAGAGATGCCGGCGAGCTACTACCGTTCGATGTACATCTTCTTCGCGGGCATCATCGTTATCGCTATCCTTGGTAACTGCCCGCAGCTCCTGCCGCATTTCCCGAACGCTAAAGGCGTGATGAAAGCCATCTCCATGACGGATGTCATCCAGATGATCATGCTGTTCCTCGCCGCGATGATGCTGTTCTTCTGCAAGATGAAGGCTAAGGACGTCGGCAACTCGCAGGTGTTCCGTTCCGGCCTCGTCGCCGTCGTCTCCGTCTATGGTGTAGCTTGGATGTCCAACACGATGTTCATGGCGCATATGGATCTTCTGAAAGAGTTCCTCGGTAATACGGTGCAGGCATATCCCTGGACCTACGCCGTGGTCATCTACCTGACTTCGAAACTCGTTAACTCTCAGGCAGCAGCTGTCTCGATCATCGTACCGGTCGCCGTGGCAATCGGCATCGACCCGGTGGTCATCATCTCGTTCATTCCTTCTATCTATGGTTACTTCTTCATCCCGACGTATCCTTCCGACCTGGCCTGCATCAGCTTCGACCGCTCTGGCACGACCCACATCGGCAAGTACGTCCTGAACCACAGCTTCATGATTCCGGGCTTGATCGGCGTCATCACTGGTTCCTGCGTGGGCTATGTCATCGCGCATATCCTGTACTAATTGCGATACCAGCCTGAAGCTTTATTTCATCCCATATCGTAACAAAAAGGATGGTATCTATTTGATACCATCCTTTTTTATAAGGAGGCAATGTCATGAAAGAGTATACGTTTCACTATGGTCATGGTACGAAATCCTTTCGTCTGGATGAGAGCAAAGTCATTAAGGAAGTAGAGATGCCACAGGTCGCGCCGCTGACGGATATCAAACAGGCGGTGCTGGATGCTATCTATCATCCCATTGGCATGGGGCCCATCGATCAAGTCGTAAAACCCGGCGATACGATTACCTTTATCTGCAACGATCCCACGCGCGTGGCAAACAGCTTTGATTTTATGCCCGTGCTCGTCAATGAGATGAACCGGCTCGGCGTACCGGACGAGAATATGCAGATCGTGTTCTCGCTGGGTACGCATCGTCTGATGACGCAGAAAGAAATGGCTGAGGGGGTAGGCAAGGAGATTGGAGGTCGCCTGAAGATGTTCAACAGTGACTGTAACGTGCCTTCGGACTTCGAGTATTTTGGCACGACGAGCCGCTTCACGCCCGTGCTCATCAACAAGCATATCTGCCACAGCGACCACGTGTTCCTCACGGGCACTATCGTGCATCATTATTTCAGCGGCTATGGCGGCGGCCGCAAGGCCGTGCTGCCGGGCTGCGCCGCGATGGAGACCGTGCGCCACAACCACAGCTTCATGATGGACCCGCATGCGGGCCTTGGCAAAACGACGGGTAATCCCGTCTACGAGGACCAGATGGAGGGCGTGGCGCTCTGGGCCAAAGGCCGTTCCGTCATCCTCTTCAACGCGATTCTCGACGCCGAGCACCGCTTCCTGCGCATGTTCGCGGGCGACTACATCGAGGCGCATCACGAGGCCTGCAAGTTCGTCGATGAAGTCTACGGCGTGCCTATCCCCGCCCAGGCCGATATCACGATTGCGAGCTGCGGCGGCTATCCGAAGGACATCAACGTCTACCAGATGCAGAAGACGATGGACAACGCGGTGCTCGCGACGAAGCAGGGCGGCGTGGTCATCCTGCTCGCGGAGTGCGAGGAGGGCAGTGGCAGCAAAGTGCTCGAGGATACCTGCCGCGAGCTCAAGACGGCCGACGCCATCGAGGCCAAGCTGCGCGAGCGCTTCCTCATCGGTGCCAACAAGGCCTACGCGATTACGCGCCTGACGAAAAAGGCGCACTTCATCCTCGTGACGAGCCTCGACCGCGATCTGGCCAAGGACATGCTCTTCGATGGCGCCGTGGACACGGTAAACGATGCCCTGCAGCTGGCCAAGACCTACGTCGGCGAGCATCCCAGCTACATCCTCATGCCCACGGGCAGCCTCACCGTGCCGCTCTACCGGCCTTGATTTTTCAAGCTGTTAGCTATATAATATAGACAAAGGAAGCCACCGATAGACGGCTGGCAACCTCGCTAGTTTATTAAACGTTATATTTCAAACGATAACCGCCTAGTTTGGTAGACCGGGGCGGTTATTGCTGTTTTATCACAACCAGAATGCAGAGCATCAGGAACAAAGTCAAGATGATATCATTCATGGATCTCACCCCCAGTAAAGGTATTGCGACCTTTCTGCGAGGCTTGACCAACCGCCTACCGTTATGGTGGCTCCCAAAGTGATTATAGCATTTGTCTTGTTGTAGTGCAAGACTGTATTAAAATTGAAGGACGTTGCTTTCGGGCGGCGTCCTTTTTGCGTGTCATGATTATGCTTGTTATGTATGCACCCTCTTTGTCTTGTACGGGGGGGCGGATGTGCTATAATCACCTCGTAAGTGACCGTTACCGCACTGGGGCTGGCGTTTTCGTCAGGCCGGTAATGGCCGAGGCTAGTGAGTTTTGGAGGATAAAGCTATGATGAAATCACGGAAGAAAGCACTGAGTTTGGCATTG
>ONCF01000039.1 GCA_900316275.1 uncultured Veillonellaceae bacterium | reverse complement strand
CTGCAGGCCGGTATTTGGTCGGCGGGCGTGGAGACGCTCTGCGGCGCCACGGAATCGCACCTCGTCATGGCGCGCCTCGAGGACGGACAGAACGCGCAGGAGGTAGCGAAGCTGTTCTGGCGCGCGGGTATCCTCGTCAAGCCGGACATCCTGCCGACCCAGCACAGCACGCACGAGTTCAAGGCCCTGCGCCTCTCGAGCCTCTGCCCGACGACGCGCGGTTTCAAAGAGGACGAGATGAAACACATCGGCCACCTGCTCGCGAACTTCATTCTCGCGGGTAGCGATGTGCAGGCTGATGTGAAAAAGGAAATCGCCAAGCTCATCATGGACAAGCCGGTCTTCTCGCCAGACTGGCTGCCAGAGGCCACGCCAGGCGCCGCCGCCACCACGCGCGGTGCCATCAACACCCCCCACGCTGCCGAGGCCAGCCTCAAACACCGCCTGATGGAGCAACTGCTGCATCTGGGCGGGCGGTAAGCTTCCTTACTATATTCATAGAGACCATTAAGGGGGCTGTTGCACTAAGCTACGTGCAACAGCCCCTTTTTTGCTGTGTATGGGGATGAGAAATTATTTTTTCGGGAACAGCTTGGCCAGGTGGGCGGTGAGTTGGAGGTTTTCGCCGTAGTCTACGGGGCAGTCGATGATGACGGGGACGTCTTGCTGGAAGGCCTTTTGCAATGTGGGCAGGAGGTCTTCCGTTTTTTCGATGCGGTAGCCCTGCGCGTGGAAGCTTTCGGCGAGTTGCACGAAGTCGGGGTTCGTGAAGTCGACGGAGGTGTGGTGCTGGTAGCGCTCCTCTTGCTTCCACTTGATGAGGCCGTAGCTCGCGTCGCTGAAGATGAGCGTGACGAAGGGAATGTGCAGGCGGGCGGCTGTCTCGAGCTCCTGGCAGTTCATGAGGAAACCACCGTCACCGGCCACGGCCAGTACTTTTTTCTCGGGATAGACGAGTTTCGCGGCGATGGCACCGGGCACGGCGAGGCCCATGGTGGCGAAGCCGTTCGAGATAATGCAGGTGTTCGGGCGGTAACAGGGGTACTGGCGGCCAATCCACATTTTGTGTGCGCCGACGTCAGAGATGAGGATATCCGTCTGGCCAAGTACCTTGCGGATGTCACAGAGGATTTTCTGCGGCTTGACGGGGTAGGCCGTGTCGTCGGCGTACTGCGCGTGCTCGCGCCGCAGCGCGTCGCGCAGCTCGAAGACGTCAGCGGGTGTCTCTTTCGGCTGGCAGAAGCTGAGCAGGTGGTCCAGTGAGTACGAGATGTCACCGACGACGGAGACATTCGGCTGGTAGAGTTTGTTGATATGCGCGGGGCGCGCGTCGATGTGCAGGATTTTGTGGTCGGCGTGCGGGTTCCATTTCGTCGGCGCGTACTCCACGAGGTCGTAGCCCACGGCGATAACGAGGTCGGCCTGCTCGATGAGGTGATCTGGGTAGTCTTTCTGCGGGATGCCGATGGTGCCAATGGCGTAGTCGTCGTCAAAGGGGATAATGCCCTTGGCCATCATGGTATTGATGACAGGGATGTGCAGTGTGTCGGCGAAATGCGTGAGCGCCTCGCTGCCGTGGTTGCGGATGGCCGAGTGGCCCGCGAGGATGACGGGGCGCTGGCTGCTCGCGAGCAGGTCGGCCGCCGCGCGCACGCTCGCAATTTCGGCGAGCTCGGGGCGCGGCGCATAGGGACGCAGCGGCTCCGCACTGGGGCCGGGGCTGACCTCCATGCGCGCGATGTTGCAGGGGAGGTCGACGTGGCAGGCGCCCGGCTTCTCCGACTGGGCATATTTAAAGGCAATACGGATGATTTCATTCACGGTGTCAGCGCGCACAATCTGCCGGCTGCGTTTCGTCACGGGCTCGAATAGCGTGACGAGGTCGAGAAACTGATGCGAGGTCAGGTGCATGCGTTCTGTGCCGACCTGGCCAGTGATGGCCACGAGCGGTGCGCCGTCCATGTTCGCATCGGCCACGCCGGTCACGAGGTTCGTAGCGCCGGGGCCGAGCGTGGCGAGGCAGACGCCAGCGCGCCCTGTGAGGCGGCCGTAGACGTCGGCCATGAACGCGGCGCCCTGCTCGTGGCGCACAGTGATGAACTGGATGGGGGAGTCGCGCAGCGCCTCGATGATCTCGAGGTTTTCCTCACCGGGGATGCCGAAGATGTATTGTACGCCTTCGCTCTCGAGGCACTTGACCAGGACTTGGGCGGTATTCATAGGGAGTCATCCTTTCTTTTCCTATAGAAGATAAATCGTTTTATTCAGGTGCCGCCGCGCGGCGTGCGTTGTACAAAAGAAACAGCCTGCCGCCGTCGGCCACGCGGGCAGACAGCAGCAGGCTTCGTTGCCAGCGCTGGTAGGGGCTTTTCTTATGAATGCTTTTATTCATCGTAAGCGTTTTGCCACCATTTGTCAATACTTTAACGTGAAAAAATGAATGAAAGAATGTATACACGCATACCTTTGATGAAATTATTCAATGCGTATTGACAAGGTGCGGCGGAGGGACTATAATTTGAACCATCAAAAGAAAACGATGCAACGGTGCATTCGTCAAGGACTAAACTTGACAGTGCGCCGTTTTTGCTTGGTCAACAATCTTTTCTTTTGTAAATATAAATGAGTTTATCATTTATATGGGAAACATTTTGCTTATTAGATTATGGGAGATGGAAGCTATGCAGACGAAAAAGTTAGCAGCAATCTTTACGGCCCTGCTCACTTGCGTGAGTCTGGTGGTCGCTGGCTGCGGCGGCAAAGACAGCGCCAGCAGCGGTGAGTCGAGCGGCGGGGTCTACAAAGACAAAATCTCGCTCGGCTGCACGACCTGGATCGGTTATGCGCCGTTGCACCTGGCCGTGGAGAAAGGTTTCTTTAAGGACGAGGGCCTGGATGTGGAGATGCGGGTCATCGAGTCTGCGGGCGATATCAAGTCGGCCTTGAAATCCGGCCAGATTAAGGGCATGGCGCAGACCATTGACACCGAGGTCATGGCAAACTCCGCCGGCCTGAAGCTGAAAGAGGTCCTGCCGCTCTGCAACTCGAACGGTGGCGACGGTATCGTCGCCAAGAAGGAGTACAATTCGCTGGCGGATCTCAAGGGCAAGACCATCGCACTCGATACGACGGGCGGTGCCTCGCTGTTCTGGTTCAACAACCTGCTGGACGCGCAGGGCATGACGATGCAGGACTTTGACGTCAAGAACATGAGCGCGGGCGATGCGGGCTCGGCGTTCGTCGGCGGCCAGGTCGACGCCGCCGTGACCTGGGAACCGTGGCTCTCCAATGCCAACAAGACGACGTTCGGCAAGACGCTCGTCACGAGTAAGGCCAGCCCCGGTGTCATCGTCGATGCGCTCTGCTTCGACAGCGATTTCGCCGCCAAGAATCCGAAGACGGTGCAGACGATTATCAAAGTCTGGTTCAAGGCTGTGCAGTATGCAAAGGACCATCCGGACGAAGCTTATCCCATCATGGCCAAGAGCCAGAACATGAGCGTGGATGATTTCAAGGCGCAGCTGCCGAACATCGAGTATTTCAACGAAGACATGACGAAAGACTACCTCATCGGCGGCAAGATGGCTGAGATGGCGCAGAAAGCCTCGGACCTTTGGATTAAGATGAAGCTCATGACGGAGCCGGTTAAAGGCACGGATATCGTCGATGCCAGCTTTGCCAAGGCAGCGCTCGGGCTCTGAGCCTGGCGCGGCACTTGTAAAGGAGTGACTCATTATGAAAAGCATGGCCCTCAGCCTGGGCGGGGAGGCTTTTCTCCCGCAGGGCGCTATCGCTAAAAGGCCGTATACCATCATCGCTATCGTCGCGTTCGCGCTCGTGCTCGGCGGCTGGTTCCTCATGACGAACCTCGGGCTCGTGGACCCGACATTTATGCCGACGCCGCAGGCGACCATCAAGGCTGCGGGCGCCCTGTTCAGTGGCTCGTTCGTCATCGATATCTGGATGTCCACGTACCGCGTGCTGGCCGGTTTTATCATCTCGGCCATTGTGGCCGTGCCACTCGGCCTGTTCATCGGCACGTACGCGCCGCTCAACGCGCTCATTGAGCCGTTGATGTCCTTCGTACGTTACCTGCCGGCCACGGCGTTCATCCCGCTGTTCATCCTCTGGATTGGTATCGATGAGTCGGAGAAAATCGCGCTCATCATCATGGGCAGCCTGCCGCAGCTCATCCTTATGGTAGCTGTGGACGTGCGCAAGGTGCCGCACGATCTCGTGGAGGTCTCGTACACGCTCGGCACGAAGCCATCGCGGGTGCTCTGGAAAATCATCCTGCCCGCGAGCATGCCGTATATCCTCGACTCGCTGCGCATGGTGCTCGGCTGGGCTTGGACTTACGTCGTGGTCGCTGAGATGGTCGGCGCCTCCTCGGGCATCGGCTACATGATGATTCAGTCACAGCGCATGATGAACGTCAGCAACATCTTCGTCGGTCTGCTGGCCATCGGTTTCCTCGGTCTGCTGTTCGACTGCCTGTTCAAACTCATCAATAAGCTCTGCTTCGGCTGGAGTGCACAGGGGAGGTAACGGTCATGGAAAAGGAGATTATGTACCGTATTCACGGTGTGACGAAAAGCTATCTGGTAGGCAAGAAAGCCATGCCGGCTTTGAAAGAAATCAATTTTGACATCCGCAAAAACGAGCTCGTGGCTATCCTCGGCACGTCCGGCTGCGGCAAGTCCACGCTGCTGCGCATGCTCGCCGGCTTCCTCAAGCCGACGACAGGCGCTATCTACGCCCAGCATCAGGCCATCACGGGGCCGGGCGCGGACCGCGGCATGGTGTTCCAGTCCTACACGCTGTTCCCGTGGCTCACGGTACGCGAGAATGTGGAGTACGGGCTGAAAGAGCTCAAAGTGCCGAAGGCGGAACGCGAGGCCACGGTCACGCGCTACCTGCATGACGTCGGCCTCGACGGATTTGAGAACGCCTATCCGCGGGAGCTCTCGGGCGGCATGAAGCAGCGCGTAGCCATCGCGCGCGCGCTGGCCATCAACCCCGACAGCCTGCTGCTGGACGAGCCGTTCGGCGCGCTGGACGCGCAAACGCGCAGCCACATGCAGGAAATGATGCTGGACGTCTGGCAGAAGCACCCGAAGACCATCGTCATGGTTACGCACGATATCGAGGAGGCCATTTTCATGGCAGACCGTATCGTCGTCATGCGCGCCCACCCCGGCTCCATCAAGCAGGTCATCGATATCGACCTGCCGCGTGACCGCGATATTCACATCAAGAGCGACCCGCGCTTTATCGCCTACAAGGAGGAAATCCTGCAACTCATCTACGAGGAGAGCCCGGCCGCGCAGCGGCAGCTCATGGAGGCGTGAGCGTATGGAAAAGCGCATTTGGATTATCGATGACGAGTGGCCGGACTATGAGATAGAAAAACAGGTGCTCGCGGCGCTCCCCGAGGGCGTGCGCTTCCTGTATTCGACGCCTGCCACCTACCGGCAGGATTTGCCGCAGTACGGCCTGCTCGCGGACGCGGTGCTGAGTCAGATAGACATCACGGTGGACGCGGACTTTCTCGCGGGGCTCACGCATTGCCAGGTCATCTCGAACTATGGCGCGGGCTACAACAATATCGACGTCGAGGCGGCGCAGGCGCGCGGTATCGCGGTCTGCTATGTACCGGGCTATTGCTCGGAGGACATCGCCGATTACGTCGTGAGTGCCATCTCGCAGCTGAACCGGCCGGTAACGGGTTTCCTACCTGCCATCCGTGCGGGCAAATGGGGCGTGGGGGCCGTGGACGGTTTCGCCCCGCGCCGTCTCAGCGCGCAGACGTTGTTCCTCGTGGGCTTCGGCCATATCGGCCGCGTGACGGCAGAAAAAGCGCAGGGGCTCGGGATGCAGGTGCTGGCCTACAGTCCACACCTCACGCCGGCGAAAGCGCGGGCGGCCGGTGTCGGCTATGCGACGCTCGACGCAGGGCTGGGCATGGCGGATTACGTCAGCCTGCACCTGCCGCTGAACGCGCAGACCCAGGGTATTGTCAATGCCGCGTTCCTCGCGAAAATGCAGCCGTCGGCCTGCCTCATCAATACGTCGCGCGGCGGCATCGTCGATACGGCGGCGCTCGTGGCGGCTGTACAGCGGCACGACCTGCGCGGTGCGGTACTGGATGTGCTGCCGCAGGAGCCGCCGGCCGTTACCGACCCCATCCTGCAACAGCCCGGCATCCTCGTGACGCCGCATGTGTCCTACTATTCGCCCGAGGCGCTGGCCGAGCTCCAGCGCCGGGCGGCCGAAAATGTCCTGCACGTCCTGCAGGCGCAGGCCGGTGCCGATCTGGTTACCGTCGCCTGATTTATTTTTACCTGCAGATGAATGATATTATCAATCAAAAATACTTTAGTCAAGTAAATTAATGAATATACCCCGCATTGTGTATGAAGGAGTGGGAGAGCATGGAGAAAATGTTGCTGAGTGGCAACGAAGCCGTGGCATACGGCGCCCTGGCCGCCGGGGTCAAGACGGTCGCCGGCTATCCGGGCACGCCCTCGACCGAGATGATTGAGAGCCTGCTCAAAATGGATTTGCCGGGCACGAACGTGGAGTGGAGCACGAACGAAAAAGTGGCGTTTGAGGTTGCGGCGGGCGGTGCCCTGCTGGGCTACCCGACGATGTGCACGATGAAGATGACCGGCGTGAATGTCGCCTACGACAGTCTCATCAGCATCGCGTATTCCGGCTGCACAGGCGCGCTCGTCATCTACGTCGTGGATGACCCGGGCGTGAGTGCCGGCATGGCCGAGCAGGACACGCGTGGTTTCGCCCTCATTTCGGATCTGCCGGTGCTCGAGCCCTCGACGCTGCAGGAAGCCTACGATATGACGAAATACGCGTTTAAGCTGGCCAAGGCCATTCAGGGCCCCGTGTTCCTGCGCTCGGTCACGAGCCTGTCCCAGTCGCACGGCGTCGTGGAGGTGGAGCCCCGCGTCATGCCGGAGACGGGCCATCCGCTCATGGAGCGCAACATGGATAAATACACGAAGGCCGGCGCGAAAATCTGCATGGACCAGCATCAGGATTTGCTAAACCGCCTCGTGAAGGCGGGTGAGGTCATCGCGGCCGACGGGCTGAACGAGCTGCACCTCGGCGCATCGGGCGGTGCGGGCGTTATCGCTGTGGGCGTTGCGAATGCCTATCTCAAGGAGGCCTGCCAGAAACTCGCGGCGGCGGGCGTCGATGTGAGCCAGCTCTCAACGCTGGCCCTGCACAACACGTTGCCCTATGACGACGCGAACATCGAGAAGCTGCTGCGGCACTGCGGCAGTATCCTCGTGGCCGAGGAGCTGGAGCCGTTCACGGAGAACCGCGTGATTCTCGATGCCTACAAGCTCGGGCAGAACGTGGAAATTCTCGGCAAGAACGACGGCACTTACTCGCGTATTAACTACTACAACGCCGAGACGCTCATCAAGGGCCTATGCAAGCTGCTGGATGTACCCGTGCCCGAGAGCCTCGCGAAACGCGACATCCAGCCCGAGGCACACTGCGCGGCGCGGCCCATCACGGTCTGTGCCGGCTGCCCGCACCGCGGCACCTATATCGCGATGGAAAAGGCCATCAAAAAGCTCGGTCTCAAAAAGAGCGATGTGCTCATCACGGGCGATATCGGCTGCACGATTCTCGGCACGACGCCGCCGTTCGAGGTGCTGTGGACCGAGGTGGCGATGGGCGCGAGCATTCCGCTGGCGCAGGGCATTGTCTATGCGGGCACGGAGCACCCCGTGCTGGCCTCCATCGGCGATTCCACTTTTTTTCACGCCGGTATGCCGGGACTCGTGAACGCGCTGCAGCACAATATCAACCTCACGCTGGTCATTATGGACAACTACTGGACGGCCATGACGGGCATGCAGATCAATGCGAACACCATGCAGAGCGAGCAGCTGCACGATTGGCACGCGCTGGACCTCGAGCAGGTGCTCAAGGGCCTCGGCGTGCCGGATCTCAAGCTGGCTGACCCGTACGATACGGAGGATATGGCCGCGAAGCTCGCCGACAGCATGCAGTATCAGGGCGTCAGCGTCGTGCTGGCCCGCCGCGAGTGCGCCATCCAGGCGCGCCGCCGCAAGGTCACGTACTCGCCGGTGAAGCTCATCGCCGGGAAATGCGTCAAGTGCAAGCGCTGCATCACCATCAGCGGCTGCCCGGCGCTGCAGTTCGAGGACGGCGTGATGAAACTGGATACGACGCAGTGCAACGGCTGCGGTATCTGCACGGACCTCTGCAAGGTCGGTGCCCTGGTGAAGGAGGCCTGAACACGATGAAAACATTTGATATTTATCTCGTCGGTGTCGGCGGTCAGGGCGTGTTGACCATCGCGGACATCATCACGCGCACGGCCTTCCGCAAGGGCATCCCCGTGAACTACTATCCCACGAAGGGCATGGCCCAGCGCGGCGGCTTCGTCAAGGTGCAGCTGCGCCTCGGCAGCAGTGAGGTCGGCCCCGATATCTCCGAGGGCGGTGCGGATCTCGTTATTTCCATGGAGCGCTCCGAGTCGCTGAAGGCCGTGCGTTTTCTGAAGACGGGCGGCGAGTTCCTGCTCTATGACCACCGCTGGAATCCGGCGGCCGTCATGCTGGGCAAGGCACCGTACCCCGACCTCGCGACGGTCTGGGACGAAATCGCGGCCGTGGGCGGTCAGGTCTACGCGCTGTCCGACAAAGATTTACCCGCCTACGAGGGCCGACCCATCCGCGACAACATCTACGTGCTCGGCAGTGTGCTCGCGCAGTCGAAGCTCACGGAGTTGTTGCCTTTAAAGGATATAGAGGCAACGATTGCCGCCCGCTGGCCGAAAGTTACGGCGGTGAACCAGTTCACGCTGGAGGCTGGCGAAAAGGCGCCACTCATGGCACATCCTTGAGCGGCAGCCGAAAGGAGGGTACGCAACGTGGTTTATAGAGATTTATTTTATCCCCAGCACGTGCTGGTGTTCGGCTCGGCCAAGCCGGGCAAGCTGGCGGCCGTTATCGGCCAGCGGCTGCTGGACGGCGGCCTGAAACAGGTCAGCTTCGTCAACCCGAAGGGGCAGGCCATCGCAGGTGCGCAGGGCTATGTGGCCGTCAGCGACATCCCGGAGCCTGCACAGCTCGCCATCATCGCCTCGCCGGCGCCGACGGTCGCCGCGAACCTCGAGGCCTGTGGGCAGGCGGGCATTAAAGCCGCCGCCATCATCACCTCGGGCTTTTCCGAGGCGGGCAACAAGGAGGGCGAGGCGGAAATCCTCGCCGTGGCCCAGAAGTACGGCCTGCGCTTTGTCGGCCCGAACTGCGCGGGGCTCATCAATACGCACAGCAACCTCATCGCGACGCTGGAGACACAGCCACCGGCGGGCGACATCGCCATTATTTCACAGAGCGGCGCCGTCGGCGGCAGCCTCATGGCCATGGCGAAAGAGCAGGGCCTGGGCATTTCGAAGTTTATCAGCTTCGGCAACGGCCTCGACCTCAACATGCTGGAGTTCCTGGAGTGGATGCAGACGGACGACGAGACGAAGGTCGTCGCCATCTATCTGGAGTCGGTGCCCAGCGGGCGCGAGTTCATGCAGACACTGGCCCGGCTCGCGAAAATTAAGCCTGTTGTCGTCGTCAAGGCGGGGCGCAGCAGCGCGGGCCAGCGCGCAGCGCTCTCGCACACGGGCTCCATGGCCGGTGTCGACGTGGTCTGCGATGCGGCGCTGAAACAGTGCGGCGCCATCCGCGTGAATACGCTCGAGGATATGTTCGATGTCTGCCGCGGCTTCTCGGCGTTGCCGCCCATGCAGGGGCGCCGCCTGCTTGTGGTCACGAACTCGGGCGGGCCGGGCGTCATGGCTACGGACCAGGCCGAGCTCTCCCAGATGGCCATGGCAGAGCCATCGGAGGCCATGAAGAAGGAACTGTACTCGTTCCTGCCCGCCTATGCGAGCACGCGCAACCCCATCGACCTGACCGTGGAGGGCACAGGCAAGGAGTACGAAGACGCGACCTGCGCGGCCCTTGCAGACTATGACGGCGCGCTGGACCTCTACATCGGCACGCCGTACCTGGAGGCCGTGCCCATCGCGCAGGGCATCATCAACGCGGCGCAGCGCTCGGGCAAACCGGTCACGGCCGTGCTCAGCGTGGGCAACGATATTGAGGCCGCGCGCAAGCTGCTCTACGAGGCGGGCATTCCCTGTTACGTCTCGGGCGAGCGCGCCGTGAAGGTGCTTGCAAAGCTCGCCGACTATTACGACTGGCGCACGCACGGTGTCTATGACCCGTCTGTGCCGGAGCCGAGCGCAGAGCAGCTGCCGGACCGCACGCTGCTGGAGCCCGAGGCGAAGGACTTGCTTGCTAAGGCCGGCGTGCCGAACGTACCCTATGCGTTCGTGCACAGCGCGGCGGAGGCGGCCAGTGCGGGCGCGAAAATGGGCTGGCCTGTAGTGATGAAAATCGTCTCACCGCAGATTTTACATAAATCCGATGTGGGCGGCGTTATCCTGCACATCGACTCCGAGCAGGCCGCGGCAGCCGCGTTTGAAAAACTCGCGGCCATCGGTGCGGGCAAGGATTTCCGCGGCGCGATTATCTCGCCCATGCGCAAAGGTGAGCATGAAGTCATCATCGGCCTCGTGCGCGACCCCTCGTTTGGCCCCGTCGTCGTCTTTGGTCTCGGCGGTATCTACACCGAGGTGCTCAAGGATGTCGTATTCCGCGTGGCGCCCGTCAGCCTGGACGAGGCTAAGCTCATGATTCACAGTATCAAGACGCATAAATTGCTCGAAGGGGCGCGCGGCAGTAAACCCATCGATGATGCCGCCCTGGCGCAGGCCATCGTGGCCGTCTCGGAACTGCCGTTCCGCTATCCGCAGGTCAAGGAACTGGACCTCAATCCGGTCTTTGCGGGCAGCACGGGGGCCGAGGCCGTCGATGCACGCGTCGTGATTGGCTGAAATAGTCGCCATACCGTAATAAAACAGTAAAGGAGTGTTGACACATGGCAGAGGTCAAGAAAATGTTTATCGACGGCGAGTGGGTACTTTCTTCGTCGGGCGACAGCTATACGCTCATCAATCCGGCCACGGGCGAGCCGCTGGCCGAGGTGACGAAGGCCACGCGTGAGGATACGCAGCGCGCCATCGCCGCTGCAAAGCGGGCTTTTTATGAGGATGGCTGGTGCGATGTTGAGCCACTGAAACGTGCCGAGCTCATGAACGCGTTTGCCGACGAGATGGAGGCGCAGGTGGAGGACCTGGCGCGCATCGAGACCATGAACAACGGTAAGTCGCTCACGGAATCCACGTACGACGTCTACGACAGCGCGAACTGTTTGCGTTATTTCGCCGGCCTTTGCACGAAGCCGACGGGCCAGACCTATCAGGTGCCCGACACGAACGTGTTCGGCATGACCGTGCGTGAGCCGTTCGGCGTCGTCGGTATGATTACGGCCTGGAACTTCCCCATTTCGCTCGCGATGTGGAAACTGGCCCCCGCACTGGCCGCAGGCAACACGGTCGTGCTGAAGCCGGCTTCCTACACGCCACTCTCGACGATTAAGCTGTTCGAAATGATGGAAAAAGTCGGCTTCCCGAAAGGTGTCGTGAACCTCGTTATCGGCAGCGGTTCCGTGGTCGGTGATGAGCTCGCCAAGAGCGACGATGTGGATAAAGTCGCTTTTACGGGCAGCATCGAGGCCGGCCAGAGCGTCATGCGTCAGGCGGCCACAAACATGAAGGGCATTTGCCTGGAGCTCGGCGGCAAGTCGCCGGTCGTCGTCTTTGACGACGCTGACTACAAAACGGCCGTCGACGGCGCTGTGTTCGCGATGTTCTACAATCAGGGCGAGGTTTGCTCCGCCGGTTCGCGCATCCTCATTCAGGATACGATTTACGACAAATTCGTCAAGGACCTCGTGAAGCTGACCAAGAAAATCAAGCTCGGCAACGGCCTCGACGAGGGCGTGAACATGGGCCCGCTGATTACGGAAGACCATATGCACAAAGTGCTCGGCTATATCGAGACGGGCATCAAAGAGGGCGCGACGCTGCTCTGCGGCGGCCACCGTGCAACAGAGGGCGCACTGGCCAAGGGCTGGTTCGTAGAGCCGACGATTTTCGGCGACTGCACGCCGGATATGCGCATTGTGCAGGAGGAAATCTTTGGCCCGGTGCTCTGTCTGCAGAAGTTCCACACGGAGGCCGAGGCCGTGGAGCTCGCGAACCACACGACGTACGGTCTCGCGGCCGGCGTCTACACGGAGAACCTCGGCAAGGCTATGCGCGTCATCCGCAAAATCCGCGCGGGCATCACGTGGATTAACGAGTACGGCCCCGTGTACAACGAAGCGCCGTGGGGCGGCTACAAGCAGAGCGGTATCGGCCGCGAGCTCGGCACGTACGGGCTCGACGAGTTCAGCGAGGTCAAGCAGATTAACGTGGCCAAGACGTCCGCGCCGACGGAGTGGTTCGGCACGGTGGACTAAGCCATTTACCTTTTAGTCAGCAGATACCATCAATATACATTATGTGTTTCAGTCTGGGGCAGCGCTCTCAGCAGGCGCTGCCGAGGAAAGGAGAGCAAAATTATGATTACGCCATTTACCTATAAACACCAGGTTCAGATTGAGTTTGGCGCTGGCAAGGTCGGCGAGATTATGAATGCCATCAATGAGCAGAGCGCTACGAAGGCCATGATTGTCATCGATAAAGATTTGCGCAAGCTCGGCATGCACGAGAAAGTGACGAAAATACTGGACGACAACAGTATCCCGTACGAGCTGTTCAGTGAGTTCCAGCCGAACCCCAGCGTGCTCAGCGTCGACGCCTGCAGTAAAATCATTCGCGAAAAGGGCTATGACATCATTATCGCCATTGGCGGCGGTTCCTCCATGGACGTGGGCAAGGGCGCGGCCGTCGTAGCCACGAATGACGGCAGTATCATGGACTACATGTCGCTGCGCAAGGATAAGGCGCGCCAGGTCGTGAATCCGCTGCTGCCGGTCATTGCCATCCCGACGACGGCGGGCACGGGCTCCGAGGTCTCGGAGTGCATCGTGCTCATCGACACGGACGACATGAAGGATGTGTTCTACGACGGCGTACTGCTGCCGACCTACGCCTATGTCGACCCCGAAATGACGTACGGCATGCCGAAATCCGTCTGTGCGAACACGGGCCTCGATGTGCTCGGCCACGCGCTGGAGGCGTTCACGGCCACGCTGGAGAACACGATGGCCGACCTGTTCGCCAAAGAGGCTATCAAACTTACATTCGAGTATCTGCCGGCCTCCGTGCAGGGCGATAAAGAGGCGCGCAACCAGATGGCGTTGGCTTCCATGTACGCAGGCATTGCGCAGTCGAAGAATGGCTGCTCCATCCCACATGCCGTTTCCTGTCCGCTCTCGGCGCTGAAGCGCGTGCCGCACGGCCTCGGCGTCGGCGTCACGCAGATTCCGAACATCGAATTCACGAAAGAGGTCTGCGCACCGCTGTATAAAGAGGTTATCGACTACATCGACCCGCACGGCGCCGACATCCCCGAGGACAAAGCGGCGGACGCGCTCATTGAAAAAATCCACGCGCTGTTCAAAGCCATCGGCGTATCCGAGAAAATCGACATCGGCCCCGTGGATGAGGCGTTTATCCAGCGCATGGCTGACGACGCGAGCATCGACGATGTCGACCTGCTCGGCTGCCCGGTGCAGCCTGTGACGGCTGCGGCGCTGAACAAGATTTACCACCAGATTCTGCAACTGGACTGATAGCTTACAGAACTGAGAAAGTACAGAACTGGCAGGGGCTGCGCCGCCGGCGTGCGGCGCGGGTTCCAGCTGTTGAAAGGAGTAAACACTATGAAAATGGTCAAAGCGGTCGTCCGACCGGAAAAAGCCTCGGATGTGCTGACAGCACTCAGCGAGGCAGGGCATAACTCCGTGACGCGTATCAGCATCCTGGGGCGCGGCAAGCAGCGCGGGCTCAAGGTCGGTGACGTGTATTACGACGAAATTCCCAAGGAGATGTTCTGCATCGTCTGCGAGGACGGTGACGTGGAGGACATTGTGAAGATTATCAGCCAGACGGCGCGCTCCGGCAAGGAAGGCGCCTACGGTGACGGCAAGATTTTTATCAATCCCGTGGAGCAGGCCTATACCATCAGCAGCGGCAAGGCTGAGCTGTAACGCTGGGGGTGAGGCATTATGAAAGAAATCATGGCCATTATCCGGCCGAAAAACTATTTCGCCACGAAAAAGGCCCTCATCGCCGCCTCGTTCAATGCCGCCTCTGTGCGCGAGGTGCTGGGGCGCGGACGGCAGCGCGTCGTCTACAACCCGGCGGCCGGGGCCGACGGCAAGGAGACCGTGGGCATTGAGTTCGTCGCCAAGGAACTCATGGACATCTACGCACGCGACGAGGATGTGCAGGCGATTATCGACATCATCATCAAGGTCAACCAGCATGGCTATCCCGGCGACGGCAAGATTTTCGTCCTGCCCGCCGACAACGCCATCCGCCTGCATACGGGCGAGCAAGGCGAGGACGTGCTGGTGTGAAAGGAGGGAACCTCATGGCAGCAGCTGTGCAGCGGGCCGACAGCCCTTTGGAGGCGCAGGTGGCCAGCACCATCATCACGGCGCGGCACATTGTCAAACGCTATGTGACAGACCGCAAGACCACGCTGGCCCTGGATGATTGCAACATCGAGGTTTTAAAAAATGAATTCGTCTGCATCGTGGGTACGTCCGGCTGTGGCAAGAGCACGCTTTTGCGTATGCTCGCGGGGCTGGATTTCCCCACGGAGGGCAGCATCATCATCAAGGATAGGCCCGTCACGGGCCCCGGCCCAGACCGCGGCATGGTGTTCCAGTCCTACACGCTGTTCCCGTGGCTCACGGTCAGCGAGAACATCGCCTATGGCCTGAAACAGCAGGGCAAGCCCAAGGCGGAGCGGCAGGCCATCGTGGAGCGCTATCTCGCGCTCATGCATTTGGAGAGTTTTGGCGACAGCTATCCGAACCAGCTCTCGGGCGGCATGAAGCAGCGCGTGGCCATCGCGCGGGCGCTGGCCACGAACCCGGACATGATTCTCATGGACGAGCCGTTTGGCGCGCTGGACCCGCTGACCAAGGCGGAAATGCAGCAGCTCATCCGCAATATCTGGCAGCAGGAAAAGCCGACGATTGCCTTTGTCACGCACGACATCGAGGAGGCCGTGTTCCTGGCCACGAAAATCTACGTGATGTCGGCGCGGCCGGGCCGCGTAAAGAAACTCATTCCCGTGCGCCTGCCCTACAACCGCACGCAGCATCTCAAGGGTACGCCGGAGTTCGTGAAACTGCGCATGCAGATTAACGCGATGCTGGATGAGAATTGAGTTGCTGGCAAAATTATAGCCATTATAGCTTGAGATTATAGAAAGCTGGTGAGCCATATGGCGGTGCTGTTACCCTCGGACTGGGAGTATCCCTTGCCGCCGCTGCAGCGCGTGCGGCAGGTGTTCCCAGCGACGCAGCTGACGGACCCTGCGGCGCGCGTGCGTGAACAGATGCAGGCGCGCGGGGTGCAAGCGCTGGTCAAACCCGGCGCGCGCGTGGCCGTTGGCGTGGGCAGCCGCGGTATTGCGCACCTGCCGGTTATCGTCCATACGGTGCTCGATGTACTCAAAGAATGGGGCGCCGAGCCCTTCATAGTGTCCGCCATGGGCAGCCATGGCAACGGCAACGAGGCCGGCCAGCGGGAGGTGCTGGCCGGCTATGGCATTACGGAGGCGGCGATGGGCGTGCCCGTCGTCACGACGACGGAGTCCGTGCTGCTCGGCGAGACGCCGGGCGGCGTGCCTGTCTGGTTTGATAAAGCAGCGCTCGCCGCTGACCTCATCGTGCCCATCAACCGCATCAAGCTGCACACGGACTTTATCGGCCCCTTGCAGAGCGGCCTGTGCAAAATGCTCGTCATCGGCCTCGGCAACCAGCGCGGCTGTACGACGATTCACGACGCGCCGCCCGAGCAGTTCGCGGCCGTGCTGGAGGCAGCGGCGCGCGTGATACTTGCTAAAGCGCCCGTCGGTTTCGGCGTGGGCATTCTGGAGAATGCCTACGATGAGACGGCGGATATTCAGGTGCTGCCGGCCAGTACGCTTATCGACGAGGAGAAAGCACTGGTCAAACAGGCCACAAGCCTCATGCCGCGCATTATGCTCAAAAGTATAGACGTGCTCATTATGGAGGAAATCGGCAAGGACGTTTCGGGCGCGGGTTTTGACCCCAACATCGTGGGGCGCAGCTCGGCGCGCGACACGTTCACCGTGCCCATTCCCGCCATTCAGCGCATGGTACTTTTAGGTGTCACGCCGCAGTCACACGGCAACGGCATCGGCATCGGTCTCTTTGATGTGATTTTAAAGGACATTTTCCCCACGCTGGACCTAGAGGCCATCTATACGAATGCCGTGGCCTGCCGCTGCATCGCGGACGCGCGCATTCCGCTCATGGCCGCCTCGGAGGAGGAGGCCGTGCGCATCGCCGTGAAGTCCTGCCGGGGGCTGGCCTTAGATAAATTGAAAATTGTGCGTATCAAAAATACGTTGTCTTTAGGAGAGATAGAAGTGTCCCCCGCACTTTTCCCGGAAATTGAGCAGAACCCGCACATGGAGCTGTTGCCTGATGTGCGTGGCTACAGGAAAGGATGAACCATGATGAAACTGACCGCAGAAGAACAGGCCATGGCCGACGGCAAGTACGGCTCGGGCACGCAGCTCGCCATGCAGGTGCTTATCGCCATCGGCGAGGCCTACGACGCGCCATATATGGTGCCCGTCACGCGCACGCACGTGGCACTGAGCAATCAGGAGGCGGACCTCTGGTTCGCGGAGAAACTGGCCAAAGGCGGCGCGCACTGCCGCGTGCGTCCCACGGTTAATCCAAGCTTCAACCCCGAGCAGCTGAATGCCATCTGCCCCGTGGAGGCGGCGGATATGGAAATCGTGCAGCGCACGCACGCGGCCTACAATGAGCTCGGCGCCATTATGACGTACGACTGCACGCCGTATCTGGAGCGCAACGTGCCGCGCTACGGCGAGGTTATTTCCTTCTCGGAGTCCAGCGCCACGCCGTTCGTCAATTCGGTCTACGGCGCGCGCACGAACCGCGAGGCGGCACAGAGCGCATTGTGCTCGGCTGTCACGGGCGTGACGCCGTACTACGGCTACCTGCTGGATGAGAACCGCGCGGGCGACATCCTCGTGCATGTCGAGGCCGAGATGCGGAACGATTTCGACTACCAGATGCTCGGCTACGTCGCGCCGTCGAAAACGGGCTTTGGCGTGCCGGTCTTTGACGGCCTCGAGAACCCGACGAAGGAGGCGCTCATGAACCTCGGCGCGCAGCTGAATACGGGCGGCAACGTGGCACTGTATCACATCATCGGCTTTACGCCCGAGGCGAAGGTTTGGGGTGACCCGTTCCAGGGCAAGAAGCCGAAAAAGGAGGTCACGATTACGCAGGCCGACCTCGACGGTATGCAGGCGGAGCTCACGGCGCCGGGCGGCAAAATAGACTTTGCGCTGTTCGGCTGTCCGCATTTCACGATTGACCAGGTGGCGACGATTGCCAAGATGGTCAAGGGCGAGCATTTTGCCATTCCGTTCTTTGTCATGACGTCGTCGCTCACGCGGCGGCTCGCGCAGAAGATGGGCTATTTCGACATCCTGCGCGCGGCGGGCGGCGAAATCGTTGAGGACACGTGCATGGATCAGCCGTGTTGGAAGTTCCTCTACGGCAAGAAGGGCATTACGGATTCGCCGAAATGCGCCTACTACACGAAGCGCCGCCAGATGGATTTCGTCATCGCGCCACTGGAGGAATGTGTCGAGGCTGCGCTGAAAGGGGAGTATTGAAATGGAAAAGACATACACCTGCCATAAAATCGCTAAAGGCAAGGCCAAGGGTGAGCTGCTGTTCACGAAGGACCCGCTCTGCTTTTACCTCATCGACCCGAAAACGGGCAAGGTCATTGAGAAGGAGCATGAGCTCTACGGCCAGTCCATCACGGGCAAGATTCTCGTGTTCCCCTATGGCAAGGGCAGCTCGGTCGTGCAGGCCGACGGCCTCTACCAGCTGCAGCTTAGCGGTATGTCACCGGCGGGGCTCATCGTGGACTCGGCCGACACGACGCTGGCCGCGAGTGCGATTATCTTTGACATGCCACTCGCGAACCGCCTGCCAGAGGAGTTCTATCAGGAGGCCAAGACGGGCGATTTAGCGGAACTCGATGCTGACGGTGGCACCCTCGCGGTGCAGCCGGGCAAATAAAGACCGCAGGGCATTTGGCCCGAGACGGTCAGCGCCGGGCAAATTTTGCGCGGTGAGCCATGTTTCCTAGTGAGAAAAAAGGGGTGTTCTATCATGAAAGGCATGATGAAGAAAATCACGGCGGCAGCATTGTCGCTCTGTCTGTGCGCGGCAGCTATCAGCTGTGGCGGCAGCGACACGGCGAGCAAGAGCTCTGGGAGCAGCTCGGGCGGCGAAATGCCGAAAATCATCCTCGGCCAGGCGTCGTGGATCGGCTTTGCGCCGCTCTACATCGCGCAGGATAAAGGCTTTTTCAAGGCCCACGGGGCGGATGTGGAAATCCAGTCCGTGGAGTCGAAGTCCGACAGCCGCAGTGCGCTGAAGGCGGGCAAAATCCAGGGCGTGTCCACGACGGCGGACAGGCAGGTCGTGACGGCGGCCGCTGGCATCCCGCTGAAGCAGATTTTGGCGCTCGATACCTCGTCCGGCGGTGATGGCATCATCGCCAAGAAAGAGTTCACGAGCATTGAGTCGCTCAAGGGTAAGAAGGTCGCTATGGATACGACGGGCGGTGCAGACTTCTTCTGGTTCCAGTACCTGCTGGCGCAGAAGGGCATGTCGCTGCAAGACTTCGACGTGCAGTCCATGGGCGCGGGCGATGCCGGTGCGGCCTTCGTCGCGGGCAACGTCGACGCGGCCGTGACCTGGGAGCCGTGGCTGTCGAAGGCCAATAAGACGGAGTTCGGCCACACGCTCATCGACAGCAAGGCCTCGCCGGGCGTCATCATCGATACGCTGGCGCTGAGCCAGGAGACCATCGACGCGCACCCGGAGGCTGCGAAGGCCATCGTCGCCGGCTGGTACGATGCCATGGCGTTCCTGAAAGAGCATCCGGATGAGGCACTGGAAATCATGTCCAAGCACCTCGGCGAGAAGCCGGAGGACCTCAAGAAGGAAATGGCCGGCGTAACGTTCTACGGCAAGGAAGAGAACAAGAAGTATTTCGGCACGAAAGAAAACCCGGGCGAGTTCTACAAAATCGTCAAGACGGCTTCTGACCTCTGGCTGAAAATCAACCTCATTGACAAGGCCGTGGCGCCGGAAGATGTCATTGACGGCTCGTTCCTGGATTGAGCAAGGCAAAGTAGGTGAGCGACATGGCAGGTATCAAAGAGACACCGCACTGGAGCTATATCCCGCCGGAGGCGCAGCCGGTCACGGAGTGGTCGGGTGGGCAGACGCGCGAACTCTACCTCGCGCCCGCTGGCACGAGCTATGCGGAGAGGGACTTCACGCTGCGCCTGAGCTCGGCTACGGTGGAGGTGGCGGAGTCCACATTTACGCATCTGCCCGACTATGACCGTATTCTCATGCCGCTCGCGGGCACCATCCGCCTGCAGCACGACGGCGGGCGCGTGCGCACGCTGCCGCCGTATGCGACGGACAGCTTCGCTGGTGGCGCGGCCACGACGAGCTGGGGTGAGTGCCGTGATTTCAACGTCATGCTGCGGCGCGGCAGCGGCTATACCGCGCGCGTCGAGGCTGTGGAGACGCATGGCCAGACCGTGGCGCTGCCTATCAGCGGGCTGGATTATATCTATGCCGCGCAGGGCGGCTGCCAGTGGCAGGGCGTGACGAAGACGCACACCATGGCCGAGGGCGGTCTGCTCGTCCTGCGACGGCAGGGCGAACTGCACCTGCAGCCGCAGGGGCGGGGTGGCCTGCTTGTGCATGTGAGCCTGCGCCGTACCTGTTGAGTCGATTGAGGGAAAGCTGGCAGTCTACGTAGTTTTTCCTTTACCTATGTCAACTACTGTGCGGCGACTGGGTAAACAGAAATGTTAGTCAACGCCGTACAGGTGTGTTATAATGGGGGCATGACTTATGCAGGCAACGGGGGCAGTTTACATGGCAGAGCAGCGTTCTTTCCATACGATAGAGGAGCTCATGACGATGATTACGCGGGCGGGCAGAGAATCGCCCACGTATCAGCGCATTGCGCTCTACATCGAAAAGAACTACCTGCAGATTATCTTTTTGACGGCGAATGAGCTGGCGGACAAGATGGGCGTGAGCCAGGGCAGTGTGTCGCGCTTCTTTATGACGCTTGGCTACAAGGGCTACAATGGCTTCCTGCGCAATCTGCAGGCCGTCGTGAGCCAGCAGCTCACAGCGCCGCAGCGTCTGGAGCTCAGCGGTCAGCAGGCGTCGGCTACGAAGCACCAGCGGCAGAGTCTCGTGCGTGAACTTCGCAACCTCGAGGCGCTGAATCAGGCGACGCAGGGCGAGAGTTACGAGCGCATGGTGGCGGCTATTTCCTCACCCCAACCGCTGTATCTGGCCTCGGCGCGCATGTCGGCGACACTGCTGCCGTATCTCGCCTACGCGCTGCACAAGATGCGCGACGACGTGCATGTGGCGACGCCAGATACGCCGCAGTGGGAGCGGCTGGAGCTCGGGCAGGAGCAGGACGGCAATGTACTGATTATTTCCTTCCCGCGCTACGCGACGACACTCTTGCGGCTTTGCCAGCAGTTGCACCGCCGCCAGGTGCCGTTCCAGGCCATCACGGACTCGCGTCTGTCGCCCATTGTGCCGCTGGCGGATAACGTGGTGCTGACGCCGATTACGACGTCATCGCTGTTCGATATCTACAGCACGCCGATGCTGTTCTTCAACCTGCTGCTGCAGGATGCAGCGCGGCAGATGCCGGGGCTGCAGGAGCGCATCGCCGCCATTGAGGCCGTCGAACGGGAAAATAATGTATACTTTACCAATTGATGGTTTTATTCATTGACAAAAAGCGTTAACTGTAGTATCTTAAGAGGCAACAGAGATGTTTTAGCCATTGAGTGGCTCAATCGCATAAGGTATCGCATAAACAAAGACGTTTAGGCTCACTCGCCTAAGCGTCTTTTTGTTTCTGCGATTACTTTATCCTTTGTTACGAATGATATTATCAATCTGATAATATTTGAATATAAATATTATTGGCGCGGGCAACAGTGCCCATCAGGAAAGAAGTGATGCATATGGCGGCAGGGATGGCCGAAATGGCGCAGGAGACAGATAACTCGCCGCAGATCAACGGCGCGCGGCTGCTCAGGCGCCTGCAGGAGCTGGCGCGGATCGGTGCGAACGCGCAGGGCGGCATTGACCGCCAGCTAGCGAGTGTGGCCGATATAGAGGCACGGGCGTGGCTCGCGCGCTGCTGGGAGCAGGAGCTCGGCCTCACGGTGCGCACGGACGCCGTGCTGAACCTCTGGGGTGAGGGGGCCGCAGGTACGGAGCCGGGGCGGAAACCGCTCATCATCGGCTCGCACCACGATACGGTACCGAACGGCGGCCGCTTTGACGGCGCGCTCGGCGTGCTCATGGCGACGGAGGCGCTGCAGAGTCTGCAGGAGCAGGACATAGCGCTCAGGCATCCCGTCTGGCTGCTCTCGTTCGCGGGCGAGGAGCCGAACGGTTTCAGCATTTCGACGTTTGGCTCCAAGGTGCTCTGCGGGCGGCTGACCAGCGCGGATATAGCCAAATTAAAACACCGCGACACGGGCGAGCCGCTTATGGCGGCCATCGACCGCATGGGCGGCGACGCGGCGGCCATCGACAGCGCGCGGCTCCAGCCCGGCTGTTTCGCCGGCTTTATGGAGTGCCATATCGAGCAGGGGCGGCGACTTATCGATGCGGGCGAGACGGCGGCGGCGGTATCCTGTATCACGGGTATCTACCGCGAGGTCATCGCTGTCGCGGGCGAGGCCAACCATGCGGGGACGACACTTTACAAGGACCGGCGCGACGCGCTGGCAGCGGCGGCGGAGGTGGTGCTGGCGGTGGAAAGCCTCATCAAAGACCCCGCGCTCGCCGGTGTGGCGGCGACTATCGGCCACCTAGAAGTCAGCCCGAATGCCTCGAACATCGTGCCGGGGGCCGTTACTATGTCGCTTGACTTGCGCACGGCAGACCCTGACTTGCGCAAACAGGCACTGGCAAAGCTGGGCGCAGCTGTTGAGGAGATTGCCGCGCGCCGGCAGGTCACGATTACGCGCACGCTGAACCTCGACCAGGCGGAAATGCCCATGCACGAGACGGTGCGCACGGCTATCCATGACGCCTGCGTGGAGGCAGGGCAGCGGGACCAGCTGCTCGTGAGCATGGCGGGACACGACGCGGCAAACATGGCGCGCCTCGGCCCCGCGGGCATGCTCTTTATCGCGAGTGTGGACGGCTACAGCCACTGCCCGCAGGAATTCAGCCGTGACACGGATGTCGTCGCGGGCGCCAACATCTTTTTGCGGGCGCTATGCCTGATGGATAGGAGGCTGGACTGATGAATGTGAAAATTATTGCCCCGGAAATCTGCCTGCTGGAGAAGGGCCCGGCCTGCCATGCAGGCGTGGCCGTGAGCGCGGGCAAAATCCTCGCGGCGGGGCCGCTCAGTGAGCTACAAGACGCCTACCCCGACGCCATGGTGGAGAACTGGGAGCGCGAAGTGCTCATGCCGGGCACGGTCAACGCGCACAACCACAGTTTTCAGAGTCTGCTCAGGGGTATCGCGGCCGACCGGCCGTTCCTCGAGTGGCGCGACGAGTCGCTCTACAAGTATTCGCCGAAAATGCGCTGCCGCGACATCTACACGGGCGCGCTGTTCGCCTTTGCCGAAATGATGAAATGCGGCGTCACGACCGTCTGCGATTTCTTTTACTTGCACAACGAGGGCACGGCGGGCGACGAGGCCGTCATTCAGGCCGCGCACGACCTCGGTATCCGCCTCGTGCTCGCGCGCACGATGTACGACTGGGACGGCGCGCCCGCAGGCTACGTCGAGAGCATACAGGACGCCTACAACAATACGAAGCGCCTCATGCAGAAATATCAGGGCGGCATGACGAAGGTCATCCCCGCGCCGCACAGCCTGCACGCGGCCACACCGGAAATGGTGCAGGCGGGCGCCGCGCTCGCGCGTGAGTTTGGCACACCGTTCCACATCCACGTAGCGGAGGAGCGCTTCGAGGTGGAACAGGTCAAGGAAAAATTCGGCATGACGCCGCTCAGGTTCCTCGACCGGCTCAGCGTCGTGAACGACGCGATGAAAATCATCCACGGCGTCTGGTTGGACGCGGAGGAAATCGCGCTGCTCGGCGCGCAGGGCGGCAGCCTTATCTACTGCCCGTCCAGCAATATGTTCCTCGCCGACGGTATCACGGATATCCCTGCGTATCTCAAGGCGGGCGCGCCCATCGCGCTCGGCAGCGACGGCGCCTGCGGCAACAACCGCATTAGCGTGCTGGAGGAAATGCGCATGGTCTCTATCCTGCAAAAGGCCAAGACGTGCGACGCACTCTGCGTGAACTATCATGACGCGTACCGCATGGGCACGCT
>ONCF01000006.1 GCA_900316275.1 uncultured Veillonellaceae bacterium | reverse complement strand
ATGGTCGGGATGACAGGATTCGAACCTGCGGCCTCTTCGTCCCGAACGAAGCGCGCTACCAAACTGTGCCACATCCCGCAATCACAAAATACATTATACTCAGACGTGGCCTGTGTGTCAAGAAAAATATTCAGACGGAAAATACAAGGTTGAATCCGAGGGCGGTGCGTGCTAGAATAAGGGACAGTAAAAGTGCATATCAGGAAATGTTGCGCGTGGGAGCAGTTAAGCAGGCCTCCATGGCTGGCAGCATTTCGTAAGTTTCACTAGGGGAGCTGCACGTGCAGCTGAGAGGCCTTAGGGCCGACCCTTGGAACCTGTCGGGTTAGGACCTGCGTAGGGAAGTGGCATACTTGGCGATTTGAACCGTCCGGGGGTTACCACCGGGCGGTTTTTTTAGGGAAACACTGATTAAATCGTCAGCCCATCTTGCCGCATCTTTTCCGCCTGGTCGTCGTCAATGGCTCTCGACATAGCATCGCTATGCCTTCGAGCCATTTCCTAGCCCAGACGAAAAATCTACGGCAATCTGGACTAACTCAATTAATCAGCGTTTCCCTTGGCACTTTTACGGTTGTAATTTTAGGAGGTTTTTGTCATGGCAACACAGATGCAGGCGGCCCGTGAGGGTAAAATCACGGACGCGATGAAACTGGTGGCGGCAGAGGAGCACATCCCTGCGGAGACCATCCGCGAGCGGGTAGCGAGAGGCAGCATCGCTATTTGCGCCAATGTCAACCACACGAGCCTGAGGCCCCGCGGCGTGGGCGAGGGGCTCAAGGTCAAGGTGAACGCGAATATCGGCACGTCGAGCACGTTCCCGGATATCGAGCCAGAGCTCGAGAAGCTGGACGAGGCGGTCAGATGCGGCGCGGATGCCGTCATGGACCTTTCCACGGGCAGCAATATCGACGTGTCGCGGCGGCGCATTATCGAGCACTCGCCCATCATGGTGGGCACGGTGCCCCTGTATCAGGCGACGGTGCGCGCCATCCGTGAGCACGGTGCCGTCGTGTCCATGACGGACGACGACATGCTGGAGACCATCGAGAAACAGGCCAGGGACGGCGCGGACTTCATGACGCTGCACTGTGGCGTGACGCTCGCGGCTGTGGACAAGATGCGTAAACAGGGCCGCGTTATGGATATAGTCTCGCGCGGCGGCTCGTTCATCGCGGGCTGGATGCTGCATAACGAGATGGAGAACCCACTCTACGCGCATTACGACGATATCCTCGATATCTGCGAGAAATACGACGTGACCATCAGCCTCGGTGACGGCATGCGCCCCGGCTGCACGGCCGACGCGACGGACCGCGCACAGCTGACGGAGCTCATCACGCTCGGCGAGCTCGTGGATAGGGCCTGGCAGCGCGGTGTGCAGGTCATGGTCGAGGGGCCGGGGCACGTGCCGTTTGACCAGATTGCGGCGAATATGAAGCTGGAGAAGCGCCTTTGCCGCAACGCGCCTTTCTACGTCCTTGGCCCGCTCGTGACGGACGTGGCGCCCGGCTATGACCACATCACGGCGGCTATCGGCGGCACCATGGCGGCCGTGAGCGGCGCGGACTTCCTCTGCTATGTGACGCCGGCCGAGCACCTTGCGCTGCCGACCATGGAGGACGTGCACACTGGCGTCATCACGGCGCGTATCGCCGCGCATGCGGCCGACCTCGTGCGTGGTGTGCCCGGCGCGCGTGAATGGGACCTCGCGATGGCGCAGGCGCGCAAGCAGCTCGACTGGGATAAACAACTCGAGCTGGCCATCGATCCTGAGCTCGCCCGCGCCAAACGCGGCGCGCGTAACCCCAAGGACGAGGGCGCCTGCTCCATGTGCGGCGACTATTGCGCCGTGGAGATTATCAGCAAGTACTTTGACAAACCGGCCTGCCCCTGCAACGATTAAAGCGGGCAGAAATGTGGCGTGAATACGCGAAAATTTCTGCGAAAAAAGAGGATTTTGTCCCTATTTGACGAATAACATAAGTAAAAGCAAGAGAACTGTGGCGGTAACCGGGTACGGCCGTGCACAGATAAAGGGTGATAATGGGGAGGTTGTATTATGAGCAAAATCAAAAAAATCCTCGTACCGGTGGATGGCTCCGTGAACGGCTGCAAGGCTGTGGATGAGGCGATTTTCTTCGCGCAGAAATGCCAGGCGGACCTGGACTTCGTCTACGTGGCCAGCAACATCAACAAGGATATCCCGAGCCACATTGTCTTTGACCGTATCTGGGAGAAAATCCCCGAGACCATCAAGGCGGCGAAGCACGTGGAGACGGGTAGCATCCCGAAAGCCATCCTGCGCGTAGCCGAGCAGGAGGGTAGCAACATGATTATCATGGGCAGCCGCGGCCTCGGCCTGTTCAAAGGCGCGCTCATCGGCAGCGTCAGCCAGAAGGTCGTGGAGGAGTCCAAGATTCCGGTCATGGTCATCAAGTAAATTTGTTTTCATACATAAGAAAAGCAGCTCCAAGGCGGGGCTGCTTTTTTGCGTCTGTGTGGTGTCCAATATGGCGTGCGGCAGCTGGACAGCGCGTCAGCGGCACGAGCGAGGTCAGTGTTTACTGCTGTCCTCGTCGTCCTCAGCCTTTTTGCGGCTCAGCCAGCGGGACATGTGCAGGGCTTTGCGCATCTGCAGGCGGTCGCGGTCGATGTCCTCGATGACGAGTTTGCAAATGACGATGAAGGGCACGGCGAGGAACATGCCGGCCGGGCCGAGCAGCTCGCCGCCGAGGATGATGCCGAGGATGATGGCCACAGGGTGCAGGTTCAGCGAGCGGCCGATGAGCGTCGGATAGACGACGTTGTGGTTCACCTGCGTGAGCACGAGGTAAAAGCAGGCTGTCTGTACGGCAAACCAGATGCCCGTCGTGGCCGTGAGCAGCGTGCCGAATACGGAGGCGACGGTCGGGCCGAGCACGGGGATGAACTCCGCGATGCCCGAAACAACGGCGAAGACCGAGCCATAGGGCAGGCCACGGAACGTGAAGTAGGCGAACACGATGGTGCCTGTGATGCAGCAGATGACGAGCTGGCTGCAGATGTAGGTACGCAGCGCGAACAGGATGCGGTCGAACAGCGCGACGATGCGCGTGTAGTCGCGCGTGGGGAACAGCGAGGCAATCCACCGTTTGATGTCCTCGCCGTCCTTGAGCAGGTAGAACGTGACAAAGAAGATAATTACTAGGTCGATGACACTGCCGAAGAGCGAGAGCAGCAGGGAGAGTGAGGATTTCAGTGCCTCGACGCTGAAACTCTGCAGCTCGCTCCAGAGGTTGTCCATCTCATCCACGAGCAGTGGCGAGCCGCTGATGGTCGCGGCCTCCTGCAGCTCGCCCGAGATGCGCGGGAAGTCGGCGATGAACTGCGAGAACGTCGGGATAAAGGAAATGGAGACGAGGAAGACGAGCCCGAGCGCGAGTGCAATGAAGGTCAGCAGCACCACGGCCGCCGCCAGGCCGCGGCTCACATGCGGCGCCAGTTTATCCACGAGCGGGCGGAGCAGGAGCTGCAGCAGCAGCGAGATAAAGACGATAAAGGCCAGCTGCGGCAGGAACCAGAACGTCGAGAGCACGAGCGTAAAGGTTACGGCCAGTATGATGGAGGTCCGATAGGGACGCAGGCGCATAGTAAAAACTCCTTTGCGATAAGACCAGTAATAGCGGTAAAACCGTTAGTACCAGTATATAGCAAAGGAGTTTATTTGGAAAGGGTTTTACTGCCTATAGGCGGCGGATGAGCCTGTTTCGGCATCGCTGCAAGGCAGTCATTACAGCTGTGGCATTGCTGCGGTAAAGGGCAATTTATTTGTCCTTGAGCGAATTAAGTCGCTCGGCGAGCACGCTGGCGCTCTCGTCACCATCGACACAGGTCATGATGGGCTGGGCACCGAGCATGACCGTGTTGCCACTGACCGTGGCGGCCGAGTTGTTGTGCCCGTTGTGGAACGCGGCCGCGAGGTTGCCTTCGACGAAGTAGGCGCGCTCCTTGGCACTCATGCTGCCGTAGGCGGCTGGTGTGCAGAACGTCTTTTTATTCACGAGTACGCTGGCCGTGTCGTCGTTCTGCTTCACCGTCACGTGGAAATTGCTGTATTCCTGCAGCTTCTTCTCGTAGTTGTCGCGGCGGTCGGAGTTGCTTGGATGGTCGGAGGCCGCATCCTGCCAGCCGGAGACGTCGCCCATTTTGTCAATCACGCGCTGCCAGATAGCCGCCGTGGCACCGGGATTGTAGTTCGAGTGCGTGATGTAGTCGAACGCGAGGTTGTCGGCCTCCCACTCCATGGGGCGCGTGATGCCGCGGTTGTTCCATAGGTTCGCCGCGATATTGCCGAGCACGCTGCCGCCCGTGGCCGCCGAGAGCACGGCCGGGCCAATGGAACGCTTCGCACCCTTCGCCGGGTGGTCTTTCTGCCCGTGGCCCATCTCGTGGCCGAGCACGACGGCGATTTCGTCATCGTTGTCGATATAGTTGAACAGGCCTTGGTTCACGCTCATATTGTGCCCGAGCGTGCAGAACGCGTTGAAACTGTCATCCTTGTTGATAAAATACTGGTACGGCTTGTCGTAGATAGAGCCGTCCACCTGGCCGATGGCCGCCGTGAGGTTCGTCATGATGCCGTCGAGGCGGTTGTTCAGCGACCAATCCTCGTTGACGCCATACTGCTTCTTCATCTCGGCGAAGTACTCGTTACGCCCTTCCTCGGTGTCGTTGATGTACTTGATTTCCTTGTTCAGCTGCGCAGAGTAGGCCACGCCGCCGATGGCCGCGCCCAGAATATTGCCCCAGTCAGCCTCCGCCACCGGCGCCGGACTCACCTGCATCGACAAAGGCATCGCCAGCACCGCCGCCGTCAAACCAATGGCCAGTTTCTGTCGTAAATTTTTTATCATCATGCCAACCTCCTGTTACACACGTACCTAATCCTTTTCTGTCTATAGTGTAGCATAAGCGGGCGAGATTAAACAGGCTTAATTACGGTATAAAAAGTTGATTTAGTCAAAAAACATAGGTGCGCATCAACTGCGAGAGCGCAATAATGAGACAAGAAAAAATGAAAGGTAAACAATAAAGTCTTGCAGGGGGGGGACATGAGTGTTATAATAAATTTTGTTTAAGGAAACGCTGATAATTTAGTCAGTTTTTCCTAGGGATAGGTTTTAATTTTGGAGGTATAACTATGGCAGAAGAGCAGAAGTTCGAGTGCCCGCAGTGTCACTCTGAGAACATCCAAAAATATGAGGTTGCTTACATGAGCGGTACATCGACCTCTAGCTCCATCACCGCTGGTGTGGGCATTTTTGGCGATGCAGGTGGTGGCGTTGCTAAGACCAATACGTCTTCGATGACGGATATGGCTGCAACCGTGGCACCACCGCAGAAGAAGGGGATTGTAAAGAAATTCCTGATAATGGGACTTATTTTCTGCATTGTGCTTGGCGGTATCGGCTCTGCCATTAGCCATTATCTGGAAACACCGCTCTTTTTGGCTGGTTGGGCTATTGCTGGTTATCTGGTTTACAAAAATAACTATTTGTGGAATCAGAATGTGTATCCGCAGTTGTTGGAGCAGTGGCACCATTCCTATGTATGTCTGAAATGCGGCAATCGTTTTACGCTTTAATACGTTGAGTTTGATGGGGGAATACCTGTGTTTGCAAAGGTATTCCCTTTTTGCTTTTGCGAGGTGTCATAGAGATGTCCAATGATGTTTTCAACGCCTGCGTTATGTTTATAACGGCTTGCTCGCTCTTGTTGATTTTGGGGCCAATACTGTTCGCTTTGTCGGCAGTGGGGTTTGTTGTTAGTGGCTATATGCTCGTTACTGTTCCTTCGCGTTTCATCTGTGAAGTTATGCACGTGGGTGACGTCGGTGAACCACTGTTGATTGCCATATCTATGGCCATTGCGGTGGGCTTTGGCTTTTTAGCTCATTTAAAAGGGAAGAATTTCTTCAAGTGGTTCTTTTTAAGCCTGGTGTTTTCAGTGTCTGCGTGGCTCTACGTTGTTGGCGTTATGCGCAAAACGGACAAAGTTGGTTCGGGAGATTTGATCAAGGCAGGGCAGAACCTGCGTGAGTTACGTAATATGCCAGGCAAGGATTTTAAAGATTTCAAGGACATATAGGGGGCGAGGGAATTGTTCGGTTTATTCAAGAAAAATCTCATAGCATATAATGCCAATCACAATTGGCTTAACTTGACAAATGGTTGTGCCATCGATATGGATTCTGTTGTGCTAAATATTGAAGACAAATATTTGGATGCATTGATTAGTTCACAGGCAGACATGGGGCTGGATTTGAGTCTGTGGCGCATACATTTTGCTCACGACAAACAATGCCAGGCCTTCATACGCGAGGAGGTCATTCTGTCACTGGTGGATGGCAAATATTATGGCCGCAACCGTGAGCCACAATATGGCGAAATTGAGCAGGATTCTGCAGTGGGGATGATATACAACAAATACCAGCCTAAATTTGGTGCTCGACTGCCGTATGTCTTTGCTGACCAGTGGCTGGTGATTAAGACCGACAATAATGTCTTTTTGCTGGATGCACCATCTATCAAATGGGAAGGCGCTATCATACGGTGCGCAATGCGCGCTTTGCGGGAGGAAGAGGGCTTGGATGACCAAATCTTGTTTGCGTACGATACAGGGGCAGACTTGATGGGTGAAATCGAAGAAGGTGTATTTTTCGAAGACAATCGGACGTTCACGCAATATCAGGATGATTTTGCGAAAGCCGAGGATGTGTTCCAGCCGATGTGCGACATTATTAAGGAGAACCGCTTCTCATTGCAGGATGCAAATTGGTGCAGGAAGCAGGCACAGACATGGCGGGAAATTTTTGACAATTGATTTTGTGGGTAGTATTTGGAAAGGATGAAACGGTATGACATTTCCCAATAACAATGGAGCGGGCAATTTTTTACAGAAAATAAAATCAGGAACCACTACGCCGTTAGAGGACGGTTTGGTCTGTGTGGGTATCGTAGTTGTGTTCACTGTGCTGTCTTTGGGCTATTCATTGCTGTCTCCTTCGACGGAGCCACAACCGGTAAAGCAGCCTACTGCGCAAACCACGCAAAAGGAGCCGGCCGCGTCGGCACCAGCAGCAGAAAAGGCATCCAGCGCTAAGCAGGAACCAGAGCAAAAGCAGGCAGCCAAAGGCATGCAGACAGATTTATCTTTAGGTGGTCTGGATGTAGGCATTTCAGCAGCCGATATGCGCAAGGCTTTGGGGCAGGAGCGGTCGTCCAAGCCCGTACAGAATGTTCCTGGTTTCACCAATTATGCTTATGATGGCATGACAGTCGGGGTGAAAGATGGCGAGGTGACTACGCTGGTGTCAGATGGTGCTAACGTACAGACCAAGCGTGGCATCCATCAAGGCTCAACATTGGCCGATGTTATGCAGGCATATGGTGCGCACTATACTAAGCAGGAGTACGATGGTCTGGTATTGTATGAATATGAGTTTGCAGCGTCTGGTGGTCAGAAGGGTATTTTGCGTTTCGCCATCAAGCCACAGAACGATCAGGTCGACTACATCAGCGCCCGCTTGCCAGAAAAGACGGCTGTGGCGTTGCAGGCCAATACTAAATAACAGTTGTGTTGTAATATGAGGTAAGGGGGATTCGCTTTGAAAAAGCTTGTAACGTATTTCGTTCTCGTATTTGTGCTGATTTTGTGCGCACTACCAGTATGCTCGGCATCAAATGGGAGCAATGTGATTCGCAATTGGGTCCCCAGATTGTCTGATGAATATTTTGCTATCGGTGGCGTAGAACTTGGTAAAAGCAGTTCAGAATATGTAAAATCTATTTATGGTGAGCCCCAGAAAGTCAGTACCAGCATGAGCCCGTTGTACGGTGAGATGGAAACTGTATACAGATATGGAGAGTCCTTTACTATAGCTTTTGTGGACGACTACGCGGTTAGCATTGCTGTTAATGCCAATAATGGATTAAAAACAGCACATGGCATTCAAGTTGGAGATTTATGGTCAAAAGCGAGAGCAGTTTATAGAATGCCATGGCGGGAGATTTATTCCAAGAACAATCAAACCTACAACTATGTGTATAGAGGTGCAGGTACTTGGCGTATGTCAATAGTCGTCTATAATGGTAAGGTTAAATCCATCGGCATGCTTGAAATGGAGTAGGGAGATTGGTGCTAATAACTGCGGTAATGTGTATAGAGTCAAATATTGAGCAAGGGATGGCGTCATATGTATACAGTCAATCCTGATGACTATCAGGTCGAGATTTCGCCTTTATCAGAGGCGGATGGTGGCGGCTTCCTGGCTGTGGTGCCTGGACTGGCCGGTTGCATGAGTGACGGTGAGACGCGGACGGAGGCCGTGAGGAAGGTTCGCGAGGCTATCGTTTCATGGCTGGAAACGGCTGATACATTGGGCAGAGATAACGGTTAGATCTCGTTGTTGGAGTAATGTCTATCTTGACGGCATACTTATCCCAGCTGTATAATATATATAGAGTCTGGCGAAGGAGGTCGATTGATTTGACCGTATACGCAACGGATAATGGTCCAAAGTATGACGTGGCAACAATTCGTCACATAGTAGCGCCTATAGCCGCAAAATATCATCTAAAGGCGGTCTATCTCTTTGGCTCTTATGCCAGAGGAGAGGCCACTGCTGATAGTGATGTCGATTTGCTGGTCGATACAGAGGGCGCGGGGCTTGATTCGCTGTTCAAGCTGGGGGCACTTTACGCCGGCTTGGCTGAGGCTTTTGGTTGCCCCATCGATATGGTGACGGTAGCATCACTTCAGCAGCCAGCTCGGCACAGGTCGCAGGCGTATTTGCGCGAGAATATCTGGCAAGGCAGGGTGAGTCTCTATGCAGCAGCGTGATAGGCATCTTTTGCAGATTTTTTGCCAAGACGAATTAGCACAGGAATGATTGGTTCTTAATCTAATTTTTAAAGGGGTCGGATTCGACCTCTTTTTGACTTTTCGCTTTATTTTTTACAATGAAAGCAGAATCGTCGATAATAACAAAGCAGGGGGCATGATGATGGCAAAGCAGGGTGGCATGGAGGACGGGCGGCGGCCTTTGGTGCTGCAGGGCGCGATGACGGTGGAGACGCAGGATATGGTGGCGGCGCTGACGGAGGTACAGGAGGAGCCACTGGGGCACTACCGCTGTGTGCGGGGCCTGCTGGCGGGGTATCCAGTTATCGTCTGTGAGACGCAGTGGGGCATGGCCAACGCGGCGGCGGTGACGGCGCTGGTGATTGAGCGTTACCACCCTTGTGCCGTTATCAGCCAGGGGACAGCCGGGGCGCATAATCCGGCCCTGCACAATTACGATATTGTGCTCGGCGCGCGTACGGTCAACGAGTCGGCCTGGCAGAGCCAATATGCCCCGCAGGGAGCAGGCATTGACCCGCGGGCGCTGAAGCAGCTCGGTGTTTTTGCCTGGAATGAGCAGGCCGGAGCCTTTACCCAGGAGGTCTACCATCAGGGCGATGCGGCTTTGCTGGCAGCGGCACAACGGGGGGCGGCAGATTACCAGCAGGGGCGCGTTGTTACGGGCACTATCGGCACCTGCGACAGCTGGAACTGCGAGGTGGACCGCATTCTCTTTTTGCGCGAATTCTACGGCAGTGATGTGGAGGAGATGGAGAGTGACGCGGTGGCGCAGATTTGCCTGAATTTCGCCGTGCCTTTCCTGGCACTGCGCATTGTTTCCAACAGCGTTTTTCAGGGCGACGAGGATTGGGACCTTGCCGTGGGCCCCGTATGCCAACAATATACTTTGCAAGTGGCGCGGGCATATCTCAGCCAGCGTGGAGACAAACAGGCTGGCACGGAAACCGTTGAGTCTAAAGGGCAGCAAGCAAACGTTTGAGGCATTGACCAGTGCACGGCAGTTATTGCGCCTTACACACGGCGTAGTTGCTTGTACTGACAGGAGAGGGGAGCGAGGCAGATGGCGGAGAAGTTTAGTGCAGCGCAGCGGCAGGCGATTACGGCGACGGAGGGGTTCGTGCGCGTCGTCGCGGGGGCAGGCTCGGGCAAGACACGGGCGCTGACGGAGAGGTTCGCTTTTCTCGTGAATGAGCTCGGCATCCTGCCGGAGCATATCCTCTGCGTGACCTTCACGAACAAGGCGGCGAACGAGATGCGGCAGCGCATCCACAACCTCATCGGCGACGAGGACACGGGCTATATCAACACGTTCCACGGTTTCTGCGTCTCCGTGCTGCAGGAGGACAGCCATGCCGTGCAGTACCCGAAAAATTTCCTCGTGCTCGCCAACAGTGACATCGACGACCTGCTGGGCATTATCTATGAAGAGCGCGGCCTCACGCTGCGTGACATGACGTACAGCATGGCGCGCGATATGATTGAAATTCAGAAACTGTACAAGCGGCCGGAATACTACCTCGATATGCTCACGATGCGTCTCGACGTGCTGCGCGAGAAATACGAGCAGGCAACGACGGCTGAGGATATTATTTTCTACGGCTATCTCTATCAGGAAAAGAAGACGTTCGCGCTCGACTACAACGACCTTATCAAATTCGTGCTCTATATTTTCTCCCAGCACGCGGATATCCGCATGAAATGGCAGCAGCGGCTCGAGTATATCATGGTCGATGAGTTCCAGGATATCGACAGCCTGCAGTACGAGCTCATGCAGGTGCTTTGCGATTACCACAAAAACCTCTTTATCGTCGGTGACCCGGACCAGACGATTTATACCTGGCGCGGGGCCGATGTGAAATACATTCAGGATTTCGACCGGCATTTCCGCCCCTGCCAGACGATTATGATGCTGGAAAACTACCGCTCGACGCCGCAAATCCTCGCCGTGGCGAATGCGCTCATAGCGCACAACCAGGACCGTATCGCCAAGGCACTCGTGCCGACGCTCCCGGACGGCGCGCCCGTGCGCATGTGCCCGGCGGCTGACACGGAAAAGGAGGCCGCGTGGCTCGTGCAGGAGATGCAGGCGCTGCACGCGCAGGAGGTGGCCTACGGACAGATGGCCGTGCTCTACCGTGCGCATTTCGTGACGCGGCCCGTGGAAGAGGCGCTGCTGCGCGCGCAGGTGCCGTACCATATCTACAGCGGCGTGCCGTTCTTCGGCCGCGCGGAAATCAAGGACGCACTGAGCTATCTGCGTCTGGTCGTGCTGCAGGATGACCTCTCGTTCCGCCGCGTGGTCAACGTGCCGAAGCGCAACATCGGGCGGCGGCGCATGGCTTTCCTCGAGGAGTACGCGGCGGCGCACGACTGCACGCTCTATCAGGCGCTGCAGCAAACCGTGGAGCAGGAGATTTTCAAGGGCACGCAGGCGGCGGCCTTTCTCGACCTCGTGGCGCAGTTCGCGGCGGGCGTAGAGGCGCGCACGACGTCGGACCTGCTCGCGGACCTGCTGCAGGCGAGCGGCTATGAGCGGATGCTGCGTACGGAGGGCAGTCAGGAACGCCTTGACAATCTCGCCGAGCTGAAGCAGTCCGTGCAGGACTACGAGCTCAGTTGCGGCGAGGAGGCGACGCCACAGCATTATCTCGCGCACGTGGCGCTTTTCGCCAACGGCGACCTCGCGGAGCGCGCGGACAAGGTAAAGCTCATGACCGTGCACGCGGCGAAGGGGCTCGAGTTCTCTTATGTGTTCCTCTGCGGCCTGAACGAGGGTATTTTCCCCTCGCGCTAGACGCGCGACCTCATGGGCATGGAGGAGGAACGGCGGCTTGCGTTCGTGGCCGTCACGCGCGCGCAGCAGGGCCTGTACCTTTCCTGCGCGAACGGGCGCAATTTCGACGGCGCGCCGCGCTATCCGTCGCGCTTCGTGCTGGACATCGGTGACGAGTTGCTCGAGTATACGGAGCCGCTGCCTGAGGGGCTGGTCAAAGAAACGCGGCAGTACATCGCGCGCAGTGCGGCACGCCTGCCACAGGACTGGGCACAGTCGCTGCTGCCCGTGGGCACGCGCGTGCGCCACGTCATTCTCGGCGACGGCACTATCACGGCCACGGACACGGACAAAGGCCGCTACACCATCCAGTTCGACGAGCTCCCCACCCCGCGCCAGCTCGCCGCCAAAGTCAAGCTTGTACCGTTGAAGGAGACAGAGCATCGCGACTGATTGTCACGCCGTGACCTTCCCGCGCAGCTGGTTGTCAGCCACGCTCTTTCATGCCTGTCATAGCGTGCTCTAAGCATGACGTATTACAATATATTTGATAATATACGCGAAAGTGAGGTCAGGCATATGCAAAAGAAAATCTGGTGGCTGGGACTGCTGCTGGCGCTGTTGCTGCTGGGTACGGCGACGGCCAGTGCGGCGGTGCGCGTGGCGACGGGTATGGGCGCGGATGAGCGGGCGGCCGTGCATGCGGCGATGCGGGCGGCCGTGGAGGCGGAGGTCGGCGTGTATGTCGACAGCCGCACGCGCGTGCAGAACTACCGCGTGCTGGCGGACAGTATCTACACGCAGGCCGAGGGCTATATCGCCTCGTACGAAATCGTCAGGAGTGAAAACATCGGCGGCGTGCAACGCGTGACTATCCGCGCCGATGTGCGTAGCGAGCAGATTGAGGCGCAGACGGCGAGCCTCGCGCAGCGCAAGGCCGTCATCGGTGCGAACCTCGAGGACCCGCGCGTGGCCGTCATCGCGGTGGATAGAAACGGGCGCGAGTATCCGGCGCTCTCGGCCGTGCTCGTGCATGCGTTGCAGGACGAGGGCTTCTCACGGCTCATCGACCTGCATACGGCGCAGGCGGGCGCGCGCGAGGCGGCGCTGGCGTTGGCGAACAGCGACGGCTCCGTGGACCTCGGCTGGCTCTCGGCGCTCTGTGGGCAGGTGCCGTGCGATTATCTCGTGCGCGTGCAGGTGCAGCGTGACGTGGAGAGCCTCGACGCCGTGCTGCCCGGCCTGCACAAGACCTATATCACCTGTGCGGCCGCGCTCGTAAACACGTCGACCGGGGAAATCACCTGGACAGGCACGGCGGACGGCCAGTCCAGCCACTGGTACGCGGGTGCGGAGAGTGAGGCCGTCGCACAGGCGGCGCAGGCCCTCGCGCCGCAGCTCGCCAGCGCGGCCTATGGCAAGGCGGCCAACCCGCAGCAGCATCTGCGCCTGCATATCCCGCAGATCCGCCTCGGCAGTCTCGCGGCGGCACGCGACACCCTCGGCGCGCTGCCCGGTGTGCAGCATGTTTTCGTACGCGGTCTCACGCAGGGCATCTACACTATCGACCTCGACTACGACGGCACGGCCAGCGACTTCGTGAACACGCTGCAGCAGGCGGGTTACACCGTCACGCATTTCACGGCGGAGAGTGTCATCGTGCAGTAGAGGGTGACTCGCCGTCATAGCCGGCGTTTCCCTGAACAATGTAAACATATAGCGGTATATCAGAGCCTGTTCCAACGTTTCAGTGGGGCAGGCTCTGATTATTATGGCTTGCCTATAGTTATGTGAGAAGTCCTGTGATTTGAGGGTATTTTGCTCTTTGCGTTTTTGTCACAAGGTGAGTAAAAGCCAGAAGGAGATTTAAGATGAATATAGAAGTAATACTTGTAAATTGGAAACTTTTTTTAGGACGATAGGAAATGGGTAAAGTTAGGAGGAGTTTTTTGGCTCTTCGGGCATCCCTGTGGGCAAGAAATGCCGATTTCCCCTGTAACTAAGCCGGTTCCTCTAGCATAGGTTTTCTGTT
>ONCF01000045.1 GCA_900316275.1 uncultured Veillonellaceae bacterium | reverse complement strand
GCCGAGGAGGCATAGAGGAACGGGATGCGGTGCTGCAGGCAGAAATGCAGGACGGCCTTGGAGTATTCATAGTTGACGTGCATCATAAAGTTTACGTCGTACTCCATCGTGTCGGAGCAGGCGCCCTCGTGGAACACGCCGTCCACGTCCGCGCCGTCGAAATCGTCCTCCTCGATGGAGCGCAGGAAATCGTCCTTGTGCTGATAGTCGATAAACTGCAGGCCGCGCAGGTTTTTGTAGTTCTGGCCGTCTTTCAGGTCGTCGACGATGAGGATGTCCGTGCGGCCGCGGCGGTTGAGTTCCTTGACGAGGTTGCTGCCGATAAAGCCGGCGCCACCAGTGACGATAATCATAATGCATTTCCTCCCAGTTCTCGGAAAATCCTTGTTTCCAGTTAACCACCAGCTGGCGCCGGTGTCCATTAACAATGTGTAAATTTTGTCCGGCAGCGGTCCTCAGTGCAGCACGCCGAGCAATTCATCGCGGCTCACAGCGTAGGTGCCGAGCTTCGCCACGACGACGCTGGCCGCGAGGTTCGCCAGCACGGCGCCGTCGACGGGGCGCAGGCCGCCCGCCAGCGCCATGGCGAAGACGGCGATGACCGTATCGCCCGCGCCGGAGACATCGAAGACCTCCTGCGCCTTCGTCGGCACGTGGATGCTCGTTTCATTGTTGACAAAGGAGAGGCCATTCTCCGAGCGCGTGCAGATGATGTTGGCGATTTTGTATTTGCGCATGACGTAATGCGTCGCGCGCTCCACGGCCGTGTCCTCGTTTTTGATGGGCTCGAGCAGTACCTGATTGATTTCCTTGAGGTTCGGGGTGATGTAGTCCGCGTGCGCGTACTTCGTCCAGTTGCTGCCCTTCGGGTCGATGACAACGGGCACGCCGTGCGCGTGCGCGGCGCGGATGATGTCCTGGCAGGTCTGCTCCGTCAGCGTGCCCTTGCCGTAGTCGGAGAGCACGACGCAGTCGAGGCTCTCGTTCAGCTTTTGGTTCACGTAATTCATCAGGCGCTCGGCGTACGGGCCGTCGACATCGCGCGCGTCCTCGAAGTCGAGGCGCAACATCTGCTGGTGGCCGCCCATAATACGCATTTTCGCCGTCGTGGGGCGGTCGGTCGTGATGAGGCCGTGGTAGTCGATGCCGGCGGCCGTAAATTTGTTGAGCAAGCTCTGGCAGTGGTAGTCATCGCCCACGAAACCGGCCACGTGCGTCTGGCAGCCGAGCAGGGCGAGGTTGTGCGCGACGTTCGCCGCACCGCCGAGCGTCTCCTTGGAGCCCGTCACGTGCGTGATGGGCACGGGCGCCTCGGGCGAGATGCGCGTGACCTCGCCATAGTAGTATTTATCGAGCATGACGTCGCCCACGACGAGCACTTTGCAGCGCTCCGTGCGCTGGGAGACGAAGTCGAAAAGCTTTTGTTTGTCTATGGTTGGTTGTTCCATGTGTCATTCTCCTATGCGTCAACGACGCGACATTGGTATTCGCCGTAGTGGTCGGGGAGTTTGCAGGCGGGCTGGGCACCGAAACGTGTCAGCAACTCGTCGACGTAGTGCATGACCGTGGTGACGCTGATGCGTTTCATGCAGGCCAGGTTCTCCTCGCCTGCGCGCGGGCAGGTGTGCTGGCCGCAGGGGTGGCAGGGCTCGGGCGCGCGTATGAGCACGTCCTTCGCGTCGTAGGGATAGAAACCGGGCACCGGGCTCGCGCCGAACATGGTCACGATAGGCACATTCATGGCCACGCCGATGTGCATGGGGCCAGAGTCCGTCGTGAGCATAAGGCAACAGCGCCTGAGCAGTCCCGCGAGCACGGCGAGGTTGACTTTGCCCGTGAAAATATGCAGCTGTGCGCTGTCCTTCTCTGCCATCTGCGCCACGCAGGCGTCCACCATCTCGCGGTCCATCGGGCCGCCGAAAAAGGCCACGTGATAGCCACGCGCGATGAGCTGGTCCGCACAGGCCGCAAACGAGCTGTCCAGCCAACGCTTCGTGGGCCAGCTCGCGCCGATGTTGAACGCGACGACACGGTCCCCGCTCTGGAACGTCTGCTCCCAAAGTGCCTTTGCCTCTGCCTCGCGCTCGGGCGGCAGCCACATCTCGAGGCCGCCGTCGTCGAGCTTCGGCACGCCCACGGCCTCCTTCAGCACCTCGAGGTGCGCCGTGACCTGGTGTTTCCATCCCGGCACATAGCGGAACGGCGGCAGCAGGTGGAATGGGCCATGCCCGATATGATGCGCGACAGACGGGTTCTGCATGACATGGTCAAAAAGCAGGGAGAAGCCCGGTTTGCTGTAGCCCACGATGCGCTCTGCCCCACTGAACGCCGCGATGGCCGAGGCACGCTCGTTGCGGTGCAGGTTGATGACGAGGTCGAAATGGCGCGGCCGGATCTCGCGGCGGATGAAGCGCCAGAGCCCGCCGATGCCATCGTCCTTGCCGTGTTTCTCGATGAGCAGGCATTCGTTGATGTGCGCATTGTGCTCCACGAGCTCGCGCAGGCCTTTATCCGTGAGCATCGTGATGCGTGCCTGCGGATAGTTCGTGCGCAGCGTGCGCAGCACCGGCGTCACGAGCATGAGGTCGCCGATGTGCATGAGGTTGATGACGAGAATGTTCTGATAGGTTCTG